>JANQFI010000501.1 GCA_028277905.1 Chromatiaceae bacterium
CTTCGAGATCGCGGGGGTGCACCGGCGCTACCACTGCCCGCTCTGCCGCACGGTCTACCTCGGCACCCCGCCCCAGGCGATGCTGGACGCCGAGCAGGCGCTGCTGGAGGGCCTCGCCGCCGGGCTAGAGGTCGCCAAGCCGGGCAACACCTGCGAGGATGTGGCGGCGGCCTTCCTGGGCGCCCTGAAGCGCCACGGCATCGAGAAGGACAGCCGCAACGGCTATCCCATCGGCCTTAGCTATCCGCCCGACTGGGGCGAGCGCACCATGAGCCTGCGCCTGGGCGACCAATCGGTGCTGGAGGAGAACATGACCTTCCACTTCATGCCGGGCCTCTGGTTCGACGACTGGGGCCTGGAGATCACCGAGAGCATGGTGATCACCGCCCAGGGCGCCGAGACACTGGCCTCCGTGCCGCGCCGGCTCTTCGTGAAGGATTGAGGCGCCCCGAACCGCCTCCGATCAGCAACCCTGTTGATAAATCCGGGTCTTAGCTGTCACACTTGAGGCGGGAGGCCCGCAGATGGACAAAGCCGAAGAGGCGCCGCGTCTGCCCGACAGCGGCTCGCTGGGCGACTACTACAACGCATCGCAGTTGCGTGCCGATACCTGGACTCGCCTGAAAGGCGTGACTCTGCGCCTGGCGAGCGCCCAGTCGAGCGGCGTGGTGCCCGACGCGCTCAGGCAGGAGGCGGCCCGGGCGCTCGACCTTCTCACGCCGATCGAAAGCTACTGGGCCTTTCCCGGCCACGACGCCTGCCAGCACCTGCGCAAGCTCCTGGACAAGGGCGACTTCCAGGGGCTCGGCGCGGCGGTCGCGCGCATCGTGCGGGCGCTCATGAGCAATGCCTACCGGCGCCGCGCGGTGCCCATCGGGCTGCAGGGCGAGGCGGACGACGAGGAAGAGGAGGCGCTCGAGGCCAAGGACGAGCACCTCCATGCCCGGCCCTACTTCGAGGTCATCATCGTCGACAACATGAGCAGCCACCACGAGCATCAGCTGCGCCTGGGCCTGCGCGACATGCGGCGCTCGGAGGACCCCTTCATCTACGAGACCGTGGTGGTGCCGAGCTTCGAGGACGCGCTGATCGGCGTGCTGTTCAATCACAACGTCCAGGCCGTGGTGGTGCGCTACGGCTTCCCCCTGCGCTCCCGCCACAAGCTCGAGATCCTGCAGCGCCTGCTGTCGCGCATCGGCGACTGCGACCTGGGCGAGATCCCCCAGGACGAATACGGCGTCGCCCTGGCGAACCTGATCCGCAAGCTCCGCCCGGAGCTCGACATCTATCTGGTGACCGACCAGTCGGTCGAGGACGTGGC
>JANQFI010000004.1 GCA_028277905.1 Chromatiaceae bacterium
GCTTGGTGGCATCCAGCGACAGCGGGATGACGGGGTAGGTCTTGGCGCCGCGCTCGCGTTGGACGGCCAGGGCCAGCTTGAGCTCCTTGCCGACCCAGGCCGACTGCAGCCCGGCGGGGCTGACCAGCACCAGGAAGGCATCGGCGGCGCTGATGGCCTGCTCGATCTCCGGTTGCAGCAGGTTGCCGCCCACCAGCTCGCGGGCATCGCTCCAGACGGCGATGGGCGCGTCCGCGGTGCCCTGGCGCTCCAGCGCGCGCTGGAGCTCGCGGACGACGGTGTCGTCCTCGGTGGCGTGGAGAGGAAGAGCTGCATGGTCCTGGTCCTTCCCGGTGACGCGTCCGGCATTGTTCGTCATGCGCATCGGGCATGGCAACGCTGCCGCGGGCCGCCCCATGCCGAGCGGGCCCTTGGGTGCTTAGAGGTGGTGCTTCGAGCTGGTCCTTCGAGATGCGCGATGCCGACACCCCCGAGGTGAGGCTCGGCCAGGAGCTGTCGCTGCATCTGGTGGAGATTCGGCTCGTGCCGAGGCGGAGCCTCGGCACCAGGCAAAGTTGGAGCTGGGGCTTGATATCGGCGGGCAATGTCAAATCCAAAGGGATTTGCTTGGTGAGACCCTGCGCATCGTTGTGCCTTGAGCTAGAACAGGTCGATACCCAGCCGCTCCAGCAGGGTACTGCCGATCTGGTCGAAGTTGTCGCGACAGCGCGCCACGGCTTGGATCTGACCGCTACCGATCCCGTCGGCCTGCTTGAGGTCGAAGATCGGCTTGCGCGCCTGCTCGGCGATGGGGACCAGACTGGCGTAGTGAGGGATCAGGGCAAGACAGTGCGCGTCGTGCTCGAAGGAGACAGCGCTCGGACCCGGCGCTTCGTTCAGGACGTACTTGCGATACTCGGCGGGGATGTTCTCCTTCCTGCGGGCGTAGCCGGCGACGGGTCGATCCGCTCTGGCCAGGTGCTGCTGGACCATATAGCCGAGCGGCAGGAAGTCGTGCGGGGGGAGTGCCTCTCGAGGGCTTCCGGCAAACCCTCGCTCTCGGACGGTGCCCCAGTCGAGCCGCCATTCGCGCAAGGTCGGCCCGGCATTGCGCAGCCCTTGCAGGCTGAACAGGTCGGGCGCCACCGGCAGCACGACCTGATCGCAGGCCAGCAACGCGGCCCGATTGAGTGCCCCCAGACTGGGACCAAGGTCCATGATCATGATGTCCGCGGCCACCTGGTCGGCGGCGAGATTCGACAGCAGATCGAGCGAGGTGGTCACATCAAGCGCCCGCTCGTTGTCCGTCGCGAGCGTCTTGGCGAATTCCTCCGCCAAGGTCTGCTCGAAGCGGCTCAGGGCCAGGTGCCCCGGTAGCAGCCAGAGGCCGTCGGCGACCTGCTCCAGGCGCGGCAGCAGGACGTCCCCCTTGCCCCGGCGCACCGGCTCCAAGCAACCGGTCACGGTGCCGTCGCTGCCCCGATCCTCCCAGATCTCGAACAGCCGAGGCGCGTCCAGGAAGATCGCGGAGATGGCGCACTGCGGATCGAAGTCGAGGACGACGACCCGCACGCCCCGTCCGGCCAGGATATGGGCGATGTTGAAGGCGAGCGTCGTCGTGCCGACCCCTGCCCGGTTGCTGAAGAAGACGATGGCCCTCATTGCCGCGCCCGGACGGTCAGCCGCGTGAAGCCGTCCTTCTCGACCTCCAGCGGCGGGTTGCCGTTGCGCGCCAGCTGCAAGCGTGCGCGACGTATGCCGCGCCCGAGCTGTTGCACATAGCCCATCTCCACCAGGCCCGCGGTCACCACGGGGTTGCGGTAGTCGGAGTGCTCACCGAGCTCGCCCTCGCTGGCGCGACCGAACGGGCCGCCGGGATTGGAGAATTCGATGTGTGTGCTGAACCATTCGACGCGCCCCGGCGCGTGGGTGCCCTCGTAGAGACGGTGCTGGACCAGGTTGCGGGCCAGCTCCTTCAGCGCCTCCAGCGGGTACTGCGGGACATAGCGCTCGATCATGCCGCCGTTGGCCCGATGATCCGGTACCGACGCCAGGTGCGCGCTGATCTGCGTCCAGACCCCCTCCAGTTGATCCGCCAGGGTTCCGGTGACCGCCTTGCGGATCACCACGTCGCTGTCGATGTCTCGGCCCGCGTAGCGCACGAACTCGACCTTCGCCCCGGGCAGCCAGGACTGCGGGCTCAGGCCGTGGAGCAGCAGCGCGGCCGGGTTCGGGCGCCAGGTCCCGGCCACGGGGCGGCCGAGCTGCCGCTGGGTCAGCCATTGCTCCAACGCGGGAAAGGTCTCCCCGTCGAGATCTTCGGCACGCTCGGCCTGGTACTTGGGTCGGAGCCGGCCGAGGTTGAGGTCGGCAAGCGTTGCCGCGGCGATCGGGCGGAGATCGAAGGGCTGGCTGTGCTCCGGGCGTCGCTCGCTCAGACGCATCAGGTCGGCCTGGGTCGCGCGGCGCGTCGAGCTGCCCTGGCGCACCCAGGCAATGCCGTCCACCATCACCACCGGCGGCACCGGATAGGGAGCGACCGTGACAATCAGCAAAGTGACGCCGTCGGTGCCGGCATCGACGGCAATGTCGAAGCTCGGCGTCGGCTGGATCTTGGTCGAGCGCAGACGGTTGGACAGGTCCTGCTGAATCTGGTCCAGCCGCGCCCCATCGACGCCGAGACGGGCGCCATCCTTGTCCAGTCCGATCACCAGCCGGCCCGGCTTGCCGCTGCCGCCCAGATCGTTCGCCAGGGCGCAGGCGGCGCGCAGGATGCCGTCGCTGTCCTGGGGCGAGCGCTTCCATTCGATGCGGTCCGTCTCGGTCCGATACCGATCGGCGGTGATCATCAATCTCGATCCTCGGGTTGGCTGGCCTTGGATTGTACGCAAGCGCGATGCCCCTTGAGGCGCGCCGAGCCGCCGTGCGTGCCGCGGGAGTTGCGGGAGCGGCGAACAAGTGATCGCTTATCCGTCCCGCCGCCTGGCTTCGGCCCGGCTCGGCTCGTGCCGGGGCGGAGCCCCGGCACCAGGTGCAAAGCAGCGCCGCTCAGCCCAGGTCGCGCGGGTTGTGGCCGAAGAGCCGGCCGAGCAGGCCGCGGCGGGGGCGGGCTCGGTCGTCGCTGCCGGGCGGCGCCAGCCGCTCGATCAGCAGCAGCAGCTCGGCGGACATGCTGTAGTCGAGCCCCGCCGTGTCGGCCAGGGCGGGGTCGCGGCTGCCTCGGCAGAGGGCGCGCAGCTGGGCGAGGAAGGGTTGCAGGGCGGCGGGCAGGTCCGGGTCCGCGGCGCGCTGGTCGAGCAGGGCCAGGGCGGCGGTGGGGGCGGCGGCCGGGTCGCCGGCGAGCAGGGGCTCGGCGACCGCGAGGGCCAGGCGGCCTGATAGCCAGTGGTTCTCGCCGCCGTCGCGCCGGTAGGCCAGATAGGCCGCCCGGGCCTTGGCGCGGGCCAACCCGGCGGCATCCGGGTTGGCGGCGTCGGTCTCGATGTCGGCGAGGATGGCCCAGGTCGTCCAGGGCGTGGCGGCATGACCGAACCTGTTCTCAAGCGGGGCCTTGCACTCGATCGCCCGGCGCAGCTCCCGGCGGGCCTGGTCGAGGCGGCCGAGGCGGCGCAGGGTCATGGCCAGGTTGCCTCTCGCGACGCCCTCGTTGGCCCGATCCCCGATCTCGACATAGCGGTCCGCCGCCTGGCGGTAGAAGGCCACCGCCTCCTCGGGGCGGTCGAGGACGTCGTCATAGAGATTGCCCAACTGCCCCAGCGTGCTCGCCTGCCCGGCCCGGTCCCCCAGCCGCACCGCGATCGCCAGCGCTTGCCGATAGGCATCCTCCGCGGCCTCGCCCCTGCCGACCTGCTGCTCGGCCCTGCCGGTCTGATGCCAGCTCACGGCCACGCTGCCTGGCTCGCCCAGGGCCTCGAAGCGCGCGCGGGCTTGCCTAAAGGCTGCCAGGGCCTCGTCGAGGCGGCCCTGCTCGAGCCGCACCGTGCCGAGCTGGCCCTGGCCCACGGCGACATCCCGCTCGTAACCACGCTGCTCATCGCCGCGGATGCCCTCCGCATAGGCCGCCGCCGCCTCGTCCAACCGGCCCAGGTCGAGCAGACAGTCGCCGCGCCCGGTGAGACAGACCGAGGCCATGCGCTCGGCGCCCCGGTCGGACCCCTCGCGGGCGATGGTCTCGAA
>JANQFI010000142.1 GCA_028277905.1 Chromatiaceae bacterium
CCACCGATCCAACCCGAACGTCAGACCTTTGCCCGGCTCCGGCAGCCACGCCTCCACCCCGCTAGCGGCCCGCTCCTTCGCCAGCTCCACAGCCGTACGCGCACCGACCGCGGCGAGGGCGGTTGCGGCTGCGACGTTTCGCAGGAAGCTGCGGCGGTTCATGATGGTCATTCGTCGCCCTCCAGCTCGAACCCGTGGGTCTTGGCGTACGCCCACCGCAGCGCCTCGCGGGCCTCTTTGGGGCTGAGCGGGGCCGAGCGATAGGGCACGCCCTGACAGCTGCCGCACGTCACGCTGCCAGTCTGTGGCTCGCAGCTCTGGCCGCAGCGGAAGCACCAGTCCGAACGACCGCTTGACCACGTCGCTCGGCAACTCACCCGTCAGGCGCGCGACTTGGAGCACCGCCGGGTGTTCGCTCGCGGTAGCGGCGTTGCGCTCGCGCTCCGTGCGGCCAAGGGCTTGCCCCAGGACATCGTCGAACAGCCCGCTCACGCCGCCACCTCGCACGCCTGCAGGTCCAGGCCCCGGCTGGGGGTGCGGAACGTCCACGACTCCGCCAGCCGCGAGCGCTCAACGGCGCTCAGGGGCCGGGAGACGTCCCGCACTCCGAACCGGGTGAGCGCTACCGCAACCGCCGTGCTCTCGTCGCACGCAAGCTGGCCGCGGTACTGCTCCATGGCCCACAGCAGGGCCGCAAGCCTCGCCCGGTTCTCGGTCAGCCGCTGCTCGCACAGGCACAGCCAGCGGTGGGTCGCGATGAAATCGGGCAGCAGGTGCCCATCCAGCTCCTGACCCCGCGCTCGAGTCTCCAGGCACCGCTGCCACATCTCGCCGCCCATGGCGTTGTGCGGCCTCTGCGGTAGGGGCTCGGGGCCCGTCCAGGTGCTGCAGTGCTGCAACGCCTCCGCCGCGCGCTCCGCCACGTGCTGTGCCGTGATCCCGCTCATGCCACCCCCATTTCCCGGTCGGCAGCCTCGGCCGCCTCCCGCATGAGCCTGTTGCGCTCCGCCTCGCGGTCCTCGGGCGACTGCTTGGGCTTCGGGGGGTTGGCGTACTTCGGCGCGTCGCTCGCCAGGGCACCGATGGGGTAGCCCTTCTCCTCGGCCCACGAGTCAGCGAAGAACCCGTCCAGCAGTTGAGCCACGGAGACCGACGGGTTGGCCCCGAGCCAGGACACCACCCGGTCGACCTGCGGACTGCTGGCACTGGGCCAGGTCATGCCTCGAGCGTCCTCGAACCTGGCTCCGAACTCCCGGACGAACTCACCCCTACAACTCGTAAGAGTTGTCCTGGGTCTTGGGTCTTGGGTCTTGGGTCTTAAAGAGTGGTGGCTAAGTGTTGGAGATTGCTCACCCGCAACTGCCGCTGAACCGACCTCTGTACCGGCCCCTGTAACCACCTCTGTAGGCGCCTTTGAACCGCCCTCTGTTGGTGCCCTGTTCCAGTCGCTGTAGTCGTGGATGTGGAAGCCCTCTGGGGTCTCGTGCAGTAGCCCGTGTTCGATCAGTTCCTTGCGCCATCGACCAGCATGCTTGTGCCCTCGGGTGAGCGCGCGCATCTCGCCCACGAGCACCTCGCCTCCCGTGTTGTTGTCGGCCACGAAGCTCCACAGATCCAGGAGCAGCCCGCGTGCGGCATGGCTGACCGCCTGCAGCTTGCGGTTGCGCCATGCACAGCCGCTGATGGCCCCGTAGCGCCCTCTGCGTGCCACTAGCTGGCCTCCCCGAACAGGTCCATCTGCCCCGGCTGCTCCACCTCAAGCCGCTCGTATTCGGCCTTGGCGCGGTTGGACACGCGGTAGTTGATGACGCCCTTGGCCCTGAGGTTGCGTAGGATGCGCGTCGCGCTCCCCGGCGTGGCGCACGCCTGCCCGCAGACCCAGCGGTCCAGCTCGTGGCCCAGGAAGCGGCCACCCATGGGCACCGCGTCCACGTACGCCCACACGGCCCGCTCGATGCGCGAGCTCACGCGTGCGAGCTGGCGGTCTTGCTCATTCTGCGGCGGCACGGTCCCCCTCCGTTTCCTGCTCCTGCACAAACGCCCGGGTCATCGGGTCCCAGTCGGGCGAGCCCACTCTGGAAATGGCGCCCAGCGGAGCGAAGGCCTTCGCAAACGCGCCCGCGTCCACCGAGTCACCGCCCACCAACCAGCACGCCGCCGAGCGGCCCACCTCCATGCGCTTGCCCGTCTTCGGGTCCAAGCAGCGGGGGCGGTCGTTTAGGTCACACCGCAGCACCGAGAACCGGCACAGGTTGCGCCACCATGCGGCCGTGAAGTCGACGGCCGACCAGATGACGATGCAGTGGTCCTCCGCGGCGTAGGAGAAGGCCGCAAAGTCCCACACGAAGCGGCTGGACCAAGGCGGGTTGAGCCGCGTCACCGCTCGCGTAGCCGAGCTTTCAGCCGCAGCCTCCCTGGCAACCGCGCGCCAGTTCGCATCCAGCCCGTTGCGCTGCAGGGTGCAGTAGGCCAACGCGCCCGCGGGGTTGTCGGCCTCGGTGCATGGGTCAAACGCGACTGGGCCGCCAGCGAAAGCACGCTCCGCTTCCAGCCACTCGGGTGGTGACAGGCGGCGATCAGAGGCCTTCACTGCGCGCCCCCGCAAAGCGCCTCACCCCACCGCCCGCGGCCCAGGGGGACTAGGCACAGGTCGGGCGGCGGGGGAGACAGCACTGCTCGGCGATATGGGGATCTCGAACAGCGCGAACAACTACGGGGGCCAGCACCAATGCTGGCGCCCCGCCCGGGCACACGGATTCCCGGGAAACTCATTTGCCCGCCTCGTAGCGGCGGATCACGTCCCCCGCGTCTTCGAGCACGCCCGCCAGGGTCTGGCGGTCCGCGGTCCGTGCCTGCACTTCCAGGCCCGCGGGCACGGGCTTGGGCGTGCCATGCGCGACGTAGACCACGCTGTAGCGGCTGCCGTCGGGCGCGGTGTAGATGTAGACCGCTGCATCGGGGGAGTTAGGCATTGTCGAACACCCCCGACCCGATCACGAACGCCGCGCACATCGCCGCCCAGCACAGGCCCGCGGCGACCCAGCGCGCGAACTCGAGCTCGGCCGCGCTCATTCCGCGCCCCCCTCTTGACAGGGGGCCGAGTCGTGGTCACCGATGAGATCAGACAGGGGGCAGCCGAGCTCGCGCGACAGCGCTCTGAGATCATCGATCCCAACATTCGGGACCGTGCCATGCTCCCACCGGTGCAGCGTCGTCGAGCTGCGACCAATTCTTGTGGCCAACGTCTGCATTGAGAGGCCAGCCGCCTCCCGCAGCCTGCGGATTCGTACACCCACCATATTAGGAGCGTTATTCCTTTTTCGCGAGTGCGTCAAGTGTGTTGAGAATATGAATCGTCCACAGCACCCTCTGGGGGTGGGGAAGAAGACCGTGCCAGGCCTGGGTGTTCGAGTGCGGCAGGCTCGGGAGGATCTTGGGCTGCGGATGCAGACCACTGCAGAGAGGGCCGGCATTGCGCAATCGCAGCTGCATCGGATCGAGCACGGCACCCAAACCCCGGGCGCCGGCGTCTTGCTAGCCTTGGCTGACGTCCTGGGCGTGACAGTGCACTGGCTTGTGACTGGCACCCATGTTGCCGGCGACCAGCCGGAGCACCCCGCTGCCCAGCGAGCGTTTGAGACCTTTCTGGAAAGCCCGGTGGCGGTAGACACCTCACAGGCCGAGCGCGACCTCTTGCGAGTATTTGCGGGTCAGGTCCCGAGCGGCCTGCGGCCAAACGCGGATTACCTCGCAGCGGTCTTGTTCGCGATGCGGGGCACACTCAAACCCGAGCCGGACGCGGTGGCCAAAACGGCCGAATTCACCCGCAAGCTCAGGGAAAAGAGCTGGGACCCGCCAGAGTAGACCGCCCGCAGACAACGCCAAGCCGTCATCGGCCTACGGCCGGGCGTCATGGCCATATGGGCTCCCGTATTCTAAGGTGTGCCGCCACGTAGACTGGGGGAGGCTGGCCGAATGGGCGAGGGCAGCGAGGGTGATCGCCGTTTCGGCTTTCTATTCGAGGCGGTTGCGCGCGGAACCGTGGTGCAGCCGACGCTGCACGGTCGGTGCGAGCGTCGGGGCCTGCTGGTGGTGCTCAACACAACCTGCTGCCCATGCGAGCTACTGCGGGCCGGCACCTGTCCGGTCCAACTGAAGGAGGACAACGAATGCGACAAGAGCGAATAATGGCCGCGTTGGCGGCATTGATGGCCGCTGGTGTGGCGGGGTGCGGGGGAGATGACTGCAAGCCCCTCACTGGACTCTACGAAGTGGCGCTGGTCGAGCGCTCGGGCACATGCGGCCCGGCGGGCCCGCCTACGCGGCTGGTGGCCGACGGCGGCAGAGGGGAGGCGCTAGCCCCTGGCTGCTCCGGGACTCGAGTTGCCTCGAAAGACATGTGTAGCGTGGATATTGACCAGGTGTGCGACATCTACGACGAGCTCACCGGGGAATTCCTCGGCACGATGAGTCAGGTGGGGTCGATCACCCAAGTGGACGGCGCAGATCGCGTGGAGGGGACTGTGGACATCGAGCTGGTGGACGAATTCGGGTTCTGCTCTGGAACCTATGACATAGTCTACACCAGGATCTGACGAGCCTGAACGCCCGACCAGCATGAAACAAAGCGCCCCGGCTCCGGGGCGCTTTTTTTGTTGACCCGGTTCCTTTTTAGGATTACTTATTTGCAAGTGCGAAATAGGAGGTCTCATGGCACGGGTAGACGTCGAGAGGGCAACAGGGGTCGGGGCGGGCGAGAGCACCATCGTGGTGAGCGTGGAGCTCCCCGCCGAGCACGCCGTCGAGGTGACGAGCGAGGACGACCGGGTGTGCATCCGCAGCGTGCCTGGGCTGGCTAAGGCCCGGCCTGCGCTCGCGGCTGAGGAGCGCGTAGCATGATCGAGGTTCCCTCAAACCTAGTGCTGAGGCGCGGTGGGCACACCACCCGCGATGACGGCATGTGCCTGCTCGAGGCCGCGGCTTGGCTCGCGGGCGAGACGCACTCCGACAAGCCAGAGTGCGTGTGCCCGACCATCGCCAGTTTCGGGCGCAACTGGAACGACAGCCTGCGCACCGACGAGGAGCGCACCCGCCTGCTCGCTCCGCTGCTGCCGCACATGATCGGCACGGCGACCGGAGGGGCTGACAGAGAGCGTCGCGCGTGGCTGGCCATGGACTGGCAGGTCCGCGTGCAGGTCCCGACATGGCTGTCGCTCACGCCGTCCCTGGCCGATCACGCGGAACGGCTCAGGGCGCTGCCCGAGATCGTGACGCCAAGTGATCAGGTGATGGCGGACCTACTGGCAGCCAACAAGGCTGCCAGTAAAGCCGACCCCCCCTTCTTGGAGGACGACACTGCCTGGGGTGCGGTCAGGGCCGCCGCGGGCGGCGCCGCCAACGTCGCCTCTTGGAACGCCTCCTGGCTGGACGTCGGCCACAGAGAAAGCCCTCGCAACGTCGCCTGGAGCACCCTCTGCGCCGCCTCCTGCGCCGCCCCTAAGCGCGCGCTGGCACCCACAGTCCCCATGCTCCAAGTCAGCGCCGCAGACCTCGTGCTCCGCATGTGCGCGGTGGGGAGGGAGGCATGAGCGACCCCGGCCCCAGAGCGCTGTTCCGCTGCCCGATCGCGGTGCTGTACCGCGAGGAGCCGCACACGGTGGTGGACACGGGCGCCTTCCTTGGCCCCGACGACGTGGACCCTGGCGAGGCGTGGCGCGGGACCGGCAACGACCCCGACGAAGCCATCGCCAGCGCCTACGCGGTGGTGGAGCGCGAGTCGTCTCTGACGGATCCCAGGACGCGTCGGCAGTTCGCGCCCGCGGACGACAGCGACATCGTCTACGAGTGCGCCGCTTGCGGCAAGACCCGGCGGGCGTTCGGTCGGTCGCCCTCCCACGAACTCTTCAGCCTCGCCGAGCGCGGCACGTACGAGGGTGAGCCGCTGTGCCCGCACTGCGCGTGCGAGAAGTGCGGGGAGGACGTGAAGGAGTCGGACCACCTGTGCGAGCAGTGCATCAGCGATGCGAACACGGCGAAGCCAGTCAACGACAACGAGGCGGGCCGTGAAGCTGTATGACATCGCGCCCGAGTTGCGCGCGGTCTCGGACCAGCTGGCAGAGGACCGCCCCAGCGAGGCGGGCGTCCTGTCTCACCTACTGCAAGAGCTGGACGCGCTCGAGTGGGCCTTTGAAGACAAGGTCGCGAGCCTGATCATGGCCATCAATGAGCGCAAGGCCGAGGCCGCGGCGATCAAGGTCGAGATCGACCGTCTCACCGCGCGTCGCCAGTCCTGCCTCAAAGCGCACGAGGGTCTGCGCGGGTACCTCAACAGCTGCTTGGCGGTCTCGGGGAAGTCGTCCATCCGCACCACCACAGGAACCGCGTCTCTCGGCCAGCCCGTGGAGAAGATCGTGGTCCGCAACGCCGCGGACGTGCCCGACGAATGGCGCAAGGACCCCAAGCCGCCTGAGCCCGACCGTGCGCGCATGCAGGAGGCCTACGACAAGACCGGCGAGGTTCAGTCGGGCTGCGAGGTGGAGACCACCCGAACGCTTCGAATCACCTGATTCAACCAACAGCAGTGCCAACCAACCACACAAACAAAGGACAAGAACAATGGGACTCACCGCTACAGCAAGCGGGAGCGACGACTTTCGGCCGCTTCCTGCTGGGACATACCGCGCGCGCTGCGTGCGCCTGATCGACCTCGGCACCCAGCCAGGCGGGGGGCGCTTCCCGTCGCCCAAACACAAGGTGCTGCTGGCCTTCGAGGTGCCCGACGAGATGGTCGAGTGGGAGGGCAAGCAAGAGCCCACGCTCATCTTCAGTCGCTACACCATGAGCCTGGGTGAGCGAGCCATCCTGTGCCGCGACCTGGAGGCGTGGCGGGGCCGCAAGTTCACGGACGAGGAAAAGCAGGGGTTCGACCTCAAGGCCGTGCTGGGCGCGGCATGTATGATCACGGTCTTGCACGCCCAGAAGGGTGACAAGACCTACGTCAATATCAGCTCAGTGGCCAAGCCCCCGAAGGGCATGGACGTGCCGCCCGCGCACCACAACCTCGTGAGCTACGCGATCGAGGACGGCGAGAGCGACGTGTTCAAGGGCTTCAGCGAGGGCCTGCAAAACACCATCCGCGGCGCGCAGGAGTGGCAGGGCGCGAGCAATGGCAACGGCGCTGCCTACGATGAGCCGCCTGTGCACGTCAACGCCGGCAGCGGCGGTCACGATGCGCCACCTCCGCAAGATGACGACTACGCGGGCGGGTTCGAGGACGACGACATCCCGTTCTGAGCCTACGCCCCTGGGGCCCTCTGCGGAGGACCCTGGGCGTGTGGGCTACAGGAGGAAAGGTGGCGGGAGATGTCAATCAGTAGCGGTAACGAAGAGCAGGATAGTGTCCTCCGCGAAGCTGTCCGGGTCTGGGGCGATCGCGCCCAGTGGGATATGGTGCAAGAGGAATCTGCGGAACTGATCGCCGCCGTAAACCACTTCAGGCGCGGCCGCCTCAGTGCGCCAGCCCTAGCCGACGAAGTGGCCGACGCGATGATTGTGCTCTGCAGGCGCGAAACATGGTGGGGCCGGACCTGGTCGACCTCGCCGTCTCCCACAAGCTCGCTCGGTTGGACAGTCGGCTGTGTGAAGAGCGAGCGCATCGCGCACGCGGCGGCACGCCCAACGAGAGCGACCCCGGCCTGCCGATCGGGGGCAGCCAGTGAAGACGCGTGAGGTGAAACTCCTTCTCTTCCAGGACCGCGAGGGCGTGCCACGCGTCCGCTTCACGTTCCACGACGGCAGTCACCGCACGGTGCACCGTGCGCAGCTGTACACGCTGCTCGGGGCCGCCATTGGGCAGGACTCGCCTCCACAGGGGGACGTGAAGTGACCGACCTCAACGAACTAGAGCGCCTTGCGCGTGCGGCGACGCCTGGGCCGTGGAAGGCGTGCGATGGGCGCGGTCCTGGCGTCGCAGTGTTCTGGGACGCCCCCGAGCAGGACGACAACTTCGTCTTCTACGACGAGACCGGCGGAAGGCACAGGGACGCCGCCTACATCGCCGCCGCCTCGCCCAACGTGGTGCTGCAGCTGATTGCGCGGGTGCGGGAGTTGGAGCGGCGCAACCTTGTCCTGCGTTGCACCGCGCGGGACCTGGCCGACGGCAAGCGGTTCGGCCCCGCCCCCATCCAGCGCTGGATGATGACGCTCGCGTGGGTGGGGTTGGCGCAGTGGCTCGGCCTTCGCTGTTATCAGCTGGGGCTCGTCGACGGGCTGCACGGTGACGAGGATCACGGGCTCGACATGATCGACGGGCAGCTGCGCTGCATGGCCGAGGACATAGGGCTGATGCCGTGGGAGGCCCCATGACCCACCAGCCGCACAAGGTCACGCTGTCAGACGTGAGGGACGCGCTGCAGGACCTGCTGGCCCCCGCGCTCGTGCGCAAGGTGCTGGAGCGTCTGCAGCCCGACGAGGGGCCTGTGCGGGTGACGGCGGAGATTGAGGCATTGGCAGCCGCGGATGTGCGGCGGAAGGCTGGGTAGGCGATGGTCACCAAGAGGTACTGCGACCTGTGCGGGGCCGTCGACGACGGCTGGCTCCATAGGCAGCCCGAGTCACGGCCGGCGGACACCGTCTCCGGGCTACTGGAGCAGTGTGGGATCAGAGATGGGAAGCTGGGGCCGTACGTCTGTGAATGGGTCGTGGACCCGCCGCTCTACCGCACCATTCTAAGGTGCTTAGACCACACGGAGGACGTGTGCCCCGACTGTCGAGACTGCGTGATTCAGTCTCTGCAGCGACTCAACGGCGCAGCCGCAGACATCTTCTCGCCGCTCCTGACCCGCCGTAAGAGGGGCAAGTAGTGGCCAAGAACCTCACCAAGCGCGGAGAGAGGTGGCGCGCCCGGCGCATGATCGGGGGCAAGACGTACACCCGCACCTTCGACACCCGGGACCAGGCCCGGCAGTGGCTCAAGGCCATCGAGCCGCACGCGACAAAGGACCGGCTGGCGCGGCTGTGGGGGCGCCATGGGTGACGCTGCCCGAGACGCCAGTCCTTGGTTCACGACCGAAGAGGCTGCCGCGTACCTGCGCACCACGATCCACGGTATCCGGGGCATGGTGCGGCGCGGGACGCTGCGTCCCCGTAGGCGAGGGCGGCGGCTGCTATTCCATGTGACCGATCTTGACGAGTGCGTGAGGCCTGACGATGGACAAGACGCGATTTCCGGGGGTGCACAACCTGGCGCCGGGCAAGTACCTGCTGCGGTGGGAGCAGCGAGATCCGAAAACGGGCAAGCTCCGCGACAGGCGCAAGCGGGTGAGGGCCCGAAGCGCTCAGGACGCACACGACAAGCGGCGCGAGGAGATGGCAAACGACGGAGCCACGATGGCCCAGCGGCACACGCTCGGAGACTTCGCAGCGTCCTGGCTGGCTGGAAAGATGCCTAACCTATCCCCCACCACGCGCGACACGTACACGCAGGCCCTGGAGCACATCACCGGGTTCGTGTTCAAGGACGGTCGATGCTTCGGCGATTTCTACATGGACGCCATCGAGCACGACGACGTGTTGGCCTACCGCGAGCAGGGCAAGAAGGGCTACCGCAACGCGACGGTCAACGGCCGGCTGCGCGTGCTGGGCACTCTCTGCGCCGACGCGATCGTGACCCTCGGCCTGCAGCGCGACCCGACCTTGCGAGTCGACAAGCTCCCCGAGCAGGGCCAGCGCAGGGCGCGGGTCCTGTCCACAGAGGAGCTGCGCGCTCTGCTGGCGTGGATGCGGGACGAGGAGAAGAACCCGCAGTGGTACCCGCTGGCGCTGGCCCTGGCTGTGACCGGCATGCGCTGGAGCGAGGCGGCAGGCCTGAAGTGGCCCGACCTCGACTACCGCAAGCGCACGATCACGATCAGGCGGCGCAACCTGCGCGGCAAGATTCGGGAGGGCACGAAGAACGGGCGCAAGATCTTCCGCGTCGTGCCCATGGCCCCCGAGCTGGGGGAGGTGCTGCGCGCCCACCACAAGCGCCTTGCCAAGCTGCCGCACATGCTGGCGTCGGGGTTCGTGTTCCCGGACGAGAACGGCGGGCCCTACAAGGGCGGCAGCGGCGCTCTCGACAAGCCCTACAAGCGGGCGGCTGCGGGGACGGAGCTGGGTCGCAAGGTCAGCTCGCACGACATGCGCCACACCTGGAACGACATCTTGCGCAAGGTCACCGATGACGAGGTGCAGATGGCCATCACCGGCCACAGCACCGCCGAGATGAAAGAGCACTACAGCCACGTGTCTCAGGACGAACGAATGGAAGCGACCAGCCGTGGGCTGCGGTTGATCATGGGAGGGTAGGGCGATGGGACGAGACTTCACTGGGGAGCATAAGGCGAGGATGGATTTCAACGACGCAGCCCGAGACCTGAGCGAAGCGTGGGAAGAGGCGTCCGCAGCGTTCCGATCCGAGAAGCTCCGCGTCGAAACTCGGCTTGATGTCGGGATCTACACCCTCAGGTGGACCCGCACGAACAGCGGCTGGGCGCTGACGATCGAGGACAAGCGGTCGGGAGAGCGCATGAAGCCCGCTGAGCGCGCTCCCGTAGAAGCGCGGATCCAGTGCGGACGCGTCCTGGCGCAGCTGCTGGAGATGGCCCGGACGGGGACGTGCGAGCAGATCGCAGAGATGAGGAGCGTCTCGGCAACCGTTCGTGGAGTCGCTGCGCTGGCTGCGGGCGATGCCGAAAACTGAAACTGGCACATTTCCCGGCATACGGAACCTGAACACAGAGGCAGCGCGATGACGGAAACGCCCAGAAAAAAGGGAGCGGGTGATCGGACTCGAACCGACGACATCCAGCTTGGGAATGTCGCGCCCGCTCCCGTAGACACAGCGAAAGTCCCGGAATCACAGGGGGCCGAGTGGCCGCAAGTGGCCGCTGGTGACCGCTCCACGGCAATGGAACTGGCACTTTCCCCGGCACAACCAGGTGGGCTAGCACCGAGCGCCGGGGTGCCTAGGCCCAGGACCCGGCCTCGCAAGCGCACCCACGCCCACTGGAAGACGGGGCAGGGCGCGACCCAGCGAGCGGACGGGTTCAACCGGTCCGAGTATCAGGCCTTGGCCGATGCCACGCAGCGCTGCCACAACCCGCGGCACCGCTACTACGCGAGCTACGGCGGGCGCGGCATCCGCGTGTGCGACGAGTGGCGAGGGAAGGGCGGGTTCGCCCGGTTCCTGGAGCACATCGGCCCCAAGCCGCTGCCGGGGCTGAGCCTCGACCGCATCGACAACGCAAGGGCTACCAGCCGGGCAACGTCCGGTGGGCGGACGCTCGCGTGCAGCGGGCCAACCAGAGAAGGAGAGTGGGCTGATGGGCAAACACACACGACAGCTGGTGACGGGCAAGTACGCGACTGGGGAGTTTCATCCGGGCACTGCGGACAAGTATGGGGAGGGCCGGCCCCGCAGCGCGTCTCGCGCTGAGCGCAAGGCAGCCAGGCGGGCGGACGCTGAGGAGCGCGCCATGTACCGGGCGCACAGGGCGGAGTGACCGTGCACCGGCCAGGACGGCCTGTGGGAAAGCGAGGGGTTTCATGACTGTAGGGTCCGCCGGACAACACCGGGTCAAATCAGTGGGCTACGACATAGCCAATCGCCGCCCAATGCTAGCCCCCGCGCCGTCGAGCGGGCACGCAGCATCGCTACTGGCCGTGCAGATCAACACGCGTCTGCAGAGCCGTTGCCTGCAGGGCCGCGGCGCACTGCAAGGGTGGCGGCACGACCCGGACGATGACCGCCCTGCGCTGAGTTGGTGGCAGTCACTCGACGGCTGCATGCGCATGTGGGAGGTGCGGTGTCTGATACGAGCGCTGCGGGCGGTGAGGGCAACTGCGGGGACTTATCCCCGCTCGGACAACAGTCGGACAAACGGAGGGTGAGATGACTGACCGAGAAGAAGATTTCGGCAACGTTCAGCAGCGCGCTGCGGCGCGCGACCAGGACCACCCGGGAGGCGCCCGCGTCGTAACGATGCGGTTGCAGGCAGCGCAGGTGGACCAGATCGTCAAAGACTGGTTCCTGCACAGCGCCAAGCTGTCGAGCGGTGCGAGCGTGACCGTGTACTGCGCTGCATCCCCTGAGTACGAGGTTCGCGTCAGCTACGAGCCGCCGCCTAAGTCCGGGAAGTGAAAGCGAGGGGTTTCATGGAGATGAGTGGCGAAGGACAAGGGGCGGTCAAAATCTGGGGGCCGTGGAGCGAGCGAGCGTGCTCGGTCTGCGGCGCGATGGGTTACGCGACTCGGGGCGAGGCACGGCCTGCGTATGAGTACTTGTGCGAGGGCTGCGAGGGTGCCCAGCAGGCTCACGCTGACCGCGACGCCGAAGTTGAGGGGCTGAAGACCCAGCTCGCAGACCTGGAGGCCGAGAACGAGCGGTTGCAGACGCTCGTGGACGCCTACGAGCGCCAGCGCGTGCGCATGAACGATGAGTTGGAGCTGGTGCGGAAGGACAGGGCCGCGAAGACGTTGGCTCTGGCGCGCGTGCACGCCGTCAAGGACCGCCGTTGGCCTGCCATGGGCCGAGGCGGGGATCGGCTGCTGATCGCGCTGAGCGCCGCCCTGGAGCCGGCCGAAGACGGGGAGGTGGACCGTGGTGAGTGATTGCAAGGCCGGTTGGATCACACGAGCCGCGGAGGCGCTCGCATCCTCGCAGTCCGCAGAGGCCGTGAGCCTGCTGGTGTGGGCGCTGGGGGACTCGCGTCCGGTGGTGCGAGAGGGGGCGATACTTGGACTGGAGGGGCACGTCAGGGGCCCCAGGGGCGACGAGGTGCGGGAGTTGATCCACCAACACTCCGTGCACGACCGGTCCCCTGGTGTTCGCCAGGCAGCGCGCGACGCCTTGGCCGACAGCGAGCCCAGTGGCTCGGAGGGAGGGTGAGATGGTAGATCGGCGAGACGAGATGGCCGAAAGGCTGGCCGCAGGTTGCGAGTGTCCGCCCTCGTCAGAGGTCACTGACATCTGCAACATGTGCAACGAGCTGCAAGACGATGCAGAGTGGGCGCTCGCCCGCATCCGGGAGCTGGAGGCCGAGAACGAGCGGTTGAAGCGTCAGGTGACGTGCCTACGCACATCCGGCCAGCTTATGGCCAACCTGGCCTTCAATGTGACGCAGCGCTCTGAGCCACTGACGCTGACTGAGCGGGAGCGTGAGCTGCTGAAGGACGCACAGGTCAACTGGGATGCCGCAGTGAGGGAACCGGCCACAGACAGCGAGCCCAGCTCGGAGGGAGGGTGAGATGAGTGAGGCGATTGCAGCAATCGAAGAGGCGCTGAGGAACGCTGAGTCCGAAGTCGAGGATGCGGCGCGGGCGGTAGAGAAGGCATGTGCCGAGCTGCACGCCTACATCTTGGCCACTGACGACGAGTGCGCCACACAGACTGGCCTGGCCGACGAACGGCTGTGGGTGATTGAGCAGGCAGTGGAAGCATTGGCCAGCGAGCCGCCGGACGTGGCTGGTGCGCTGGAGGCGTTGCGGGACGCCCTGGAGCCGGCCGACGGCGATGGGGGTGGGTGATGGGTGAGCGACGACCGCACTGCACCACCTGCGGGCGCGAGAAGTCCCCCAGTGGCTGCGACGTCCCTGCGGTGATCGCCGCCGACTACTGCACGGTCAGCTGCCCAGGCTACTGGGACGAGCCCAGGCCCCCACGCAGGTGGCCTGGAACCGGCAGCGAGCCCAGCGGCTCGGAGGGAGGGTGAGGGGATGGACGACCCGGGACGAGAGATTGACGAGGCGCTGTCCGACATCGAGAGCGCTGTCGAACGGGCGCGACACCGAATCAATGCTGCAGGCGCAAGCCTGGTAGCCGACGTAGAGATGGCCGACAGCGAGCAGGAGGCGTCAGAGAGAGCGCTCTCTGACCTGCGGTGCGCCGTTGAGCAGGCCTTGGCCGAACTCGACGACCGAGACATCCGCGCTGCCGTCGCCACACTGAGCGCCGCCCTGGAGCCGGCCGATGAATCCTGACAAGGCGACGTACATCGAGCGGATCGTGGGCTGGCTGATGCCGGACCGGGAGGACCCTGCGCTAGCCGAGCAGGCGCGGGAGCTGACGACCCTGGACGGCGTGTACCGGGGCAAGTCGCCTCGGATTCGGCGACTGGTGCGGCTCGCCTACCTCCGTGGATGTCGCCGTGGGGCGGGATGCGCATGGAGCGCGGCGCAGCCCATCTCGCTGCGTGACGCCGCCCTGGAGTCGATAGGCAGCGAGGGGCAGGGTGATGCGAGCCCGTCTCAGCTGCAGGACCCCGGCCTGTCCACGGACGACATCTGGAGGCTGTACCGGCGCGCCAATGATGGCGCGAGCACTGGGCATCACGACGTGGTGTCACTGTGTCGGTCCCTGCTCGTCGCGCGTGACCGCATCCGCGCCCTGGAGGCCAAGAACGAGCGGCTGCAGGCCGCCCTGGCCTGTGCACGCGACTCAGCGGGCAACGCCCGGAAGGACACGGAGCGGGCCTTCGAGAGCGCCGAGCGGGTTGCGGCCCAGCGGGACGAGCTGCGGGCCACGCTGGAGCGGGTGCGGGGGGCTGTCTCTGGCATGGGCTGCCTTGGGCCCGCTGCCTGCCTGACGTACACGCCGGACGCCCGATCGCTGTGCCGGGTGTGTGAGATACGCGCCGCCCTGGACGGCACAGAGCCCGATGGGGGTGGGTGATGCTAGGATGGCGGCAGGGGGACGAGATGGCGACAGCGAGACCGCCTAGACCATGCCCGCACGCGACCTGGATCATGGGCGGGGCACTGACCGAAGACGACCGCACGTTGGTGCGGGCGGTGAGCGAGGAGTGATGAGTGAGGAACGTGTACGGCAGCGACATCACGACCAGCATGGGACAGTTCGCGGACGCGATAGCCCACGAAAGCTCACTGCGGCTACAGCGCGAGCGCGAGCTGTCCGCACTGCTGCGGGCGCACATGCTGCCGGGCGTGGTCGCCCTGTGCGTGTTCCTGTGGCGACTACTCGGTGAGCAGCAGCCCCGGCCTGAAGAAGGCCACAAGCTCGGGTAGCGCCGGGTCCAGCTCGCGGTAGCGGGCCAAGTTCCCCTCCCGGCTGCCGTCCGCGTTCGTGTTCATCTCGAACGTGATGATGGTGCCCGAGGACTTGTAGCCCACCACGAAACCACAGTGCCCTTTGCGGCTGTGACCGGCGCGGACTGTGGGCACATCCTCGGCGTGGCCCATACGGGTCCGCACGAACACGTCGCCGGGCTCCGGGACCAGCAGCCCCTGCCGGATGTGCTCGGGGTAGTAGAAGTAGTTCTGATCCCGCTTCGTGTGCACGAACATGCGGGCGGCGCCGCCGGTCTGGGGGCAGGTCGTGTCCCCGTCCAGCTCGTCCGCGGCAAGGGAGCACAGGAAGTAGACGCCTGCGGCGCACCATGGCTGACCAGGCTTGAGGCCCACGCTGGCCAGCATGCGCTCCACGACCGGCCCGCGGTTCTGCCCGCCCTCTTCCTTGGTGCCCTCGTACTCCCGGCACAGGTCCAGGACCTTCGCCACGTATTGGCTGTGCCTGAGCGCCGCATCATTCACGGCCGCTCACCGCGCTCCCTCTGCTGGCGCCTCACCTCGGCCTCTACCGCCTCGGCTGTCCGCGATCGCCCCTGTAGCGCCTTGGAGGGGTCGGCCTGCGACGCACGGCGACGCTGCGCGATCCTCTGCGCAAAGGGCACGATGACGGCCAGCGCCTTGCCCACCTTCTGCAACCAACTCGGCATGTCACCCTCCGTTCGCGCCCTGTGCGCTGCCCCTGCCCACGGTCCCCGTACTCATCCGGCACAGGGTCCCAAGCGATCCCGCCCAGTCCCGCCACGCCCTGAGCGCTTGCGAGTCCACCTGCACCCCGACCGCCTCCGCGGCCTTGATGGCGTGCTGGAACGCCGCGCCCGCGCAGCCGATCACGGCTCCGATCTGGCCCTCGTCGTGTGCGGCTCCGGCCCGCAGCGCATGGTCCGCCGTGAGCAGGGCCTGTCGCGCGCCCTCGAGCGCCGCCGAGGCCGCCATCCACCGAGCCAGGCACGCGGTGTCGCAGCTGCCCACCCGCGCCTGGAAGGTCGTCAGCATGGCCGCGTCGAGCTCCTGATACGCGGCCTTGCCCACCTCCACGGCCCGCTGGGCGTTGCGCACGCGCAGGGACTGACCGCCCCCGCACGCCAGCATCACCAGACAGAACGCCGTCAGGGCGGCCCACAGTGCCAGTTTCACGACAGCTCCAGGCGCTTGGGGGCCTTCGACCCGGGGCCAGGGAGAAGGGCGCCCACGACCAGCCCGGCAAGCGCGACGAGGGCATCGTGAACCTGTGGGAAGAGTGTGGACAGGACGTAGAGCCCCGCTGCCACACACACGAAGATCAACCGCCAACTGTTCGTTCCCATCGTACTACCCTCCCCGGCACTGCCGGACCGTGCCCGCGCCCTGTGCGCGTCGGCTATCGGCTTCCCTCTGCCCTCGCCACTGCCTTCGGAGGCGGCGGCGGGTCTGATCTGATCTTGGTGAGCGTGTCGATCCGCTCGTGGATGCGCTCGTCGGCGCGGCGGGACTCCTCGGCCTCCTTCTCGATCCGCGCGTCCATGGACTTCAGGCGGTCAGCGACGGTCAGCATGCTGCCGGCGATCGACTTCAGCTCGCCCACAATGGACGTCTGCCACTGGCTGGCTTTCCACGCGACGCCCAGCAGCCCACCCAGGACCGCCAGGATCACCCCGATGGCCGCCACCCAGTCACTGAACTGCAGGCCCTCCACGACTACCTCCCGGCCTTGATGGGCGCCTCCGCTACGACAGGAGCGGGCTCCGGGTCCCACTTGCTGCGGTCGCGCTCGACGATGTCCGCGTCCTCGATCCGTCGGCCCCCAATGGTCCGGCCCCTGAGAAGAGCCGCTTTCTCGTCGTCCACCGGCACCGCGTAGCGGGTGGGGTCGGCGGGGTCCTGCTCGGGCTTGGCCCAGGTCTCCTCCCACCCAGGGGCGCCAGGAGAGTAGGTGTCCGCGATTTCCTGGTGGGGCCCGCGCCCCTCCTTGCGGCCTCTGATGGGATACCCCGCGTCTGCGTCGATGGCCGCGATGATCGCCTCTGCTTCGGCGCGCGTTCCTTCAATCTGCCTGCTCATGCCGCCACCCCATACACTGTCGAGCAGGCCTGCCCGAATGCGGTGGCCTGCGCTGCACTGATCTTGCTGTTCCAGAAGAACAGCGGTCCATGCTCGCCCTCAAAGTCCGAGCTGAGGTTGGTCGATAGCGTCATGTCCGCAGACGAGTCGGACGCGCTGGCGCTGCCCGTGGGCGTGTTGCCCGTTGACGACCCGCCGGAGTAGTAGACGTTGCAGTCAGTATCGTCCCAGGCGACCACGCACCACGCTGCAGCCGCGCCGAATACGCCCACCTCGAGGTTGTAGTACCAGGCGCCGCTGCCGTTCGCGCACTTGATCACGATGGTGTCCGTGTACGTGCGCGGCCCGATGACGATGCCATGCTGGCTGGCGCTCTCACTGCCCAGCGTGCTGAAGAGGTAGAGGTTGCCTGAGCTGGCGCGCTTCACGACAAACCCGAACGAGGCACCGCTGCACTGGTGCAGGAAGTTCGTCTGAGACTTCGCAAGCTGCACGTCCATCACGTCCGTGCCGTCCCAGGTGAACGTCGGCTTGCTGTTGAAGCTGGCGTCGGCGACGTTGTAGGTGGGCTGATTGGCGCCTACCAGCTGCTGTGCCACCGCGCTGTTTTCCCCGTCAGTCCACGACAGCACGCCCGTGCCCATCACGCGACCATCCGGCGGGTACCACCGCCAGTGGGGCGCAGGGTTGGAGAACGCCTGCAGGGCGTCCTGGTCGGAATCGGGCACGACCTTGGACGGCACCTGATAGGGGACGCGGTAGGCGACTCGGCGGGAGACCTTGCTCATGGCATCACCCGCCGCGGTAGCCGCGCTCCGCGGTCAGCGTCATCGTGGCGTTCGTTCCATCCGCGGTGACGTCCCAATAGGGCCGGACCCAGCCCACGAGGCCCTCGAACGTCTCCGACGTCGAGCCCGCGCCCGTGCCGTCTGGCGCCGTGGAGAACTCCACGAGGGTCGACTCCTTGTAGACGTCCCGCCAGGTCCCGCTGGTGGGGCGCGCAGGGATGTAGT
Organism: Chromatiaceae bacterium; assembly: GCA_028277905.1. GTDB lineage: Bacteria > Pseudomonadota > Gammaproteobacteria > Chromatiales > Chromatiaceae > Thiohalocapsa. The sequence goes on from JANQFI010000142.1 coordinate 18,174, forward strand.
CCTTGCTGTACTGCCACTTCACCGACCCGTTGGGGTTGTCGGTGGCGTCCCAGACCAGGTCGCAGGCGATGTACTCGCCCTCGCTGACCTTGATGGGCGTGCCCGCGACGTCTTCGTCCAGGTCGGTCGCTTCGATAAGGGTGACTGCGTGTGCCATTTACTCTGCTCCGATCCGCGCCTCGGCGCGTGCGTCAAATAGGTCCCCTCCCGCCTCGGGCGGCTTGGCGCGCCCTGGCGTGACAGTCGGCTTTCCGCCGCCCCCCTGTTGCCCATCGCCGCGCATCCGCGCCGCGCTGGCCTGCACGCCCTGCAGCGACTGCGGCGACAGGGTCGGATCGGTGGGTACGCCCAACATGATGCCCAGCCGGATCCGCTCCTTGTACGGCGGGGGGCTGTGCACGCTGGACACCTGGTCCATGACCTCGGTCACGAGGTCCGCGTACACGGCCGGGTAGACCTCGCGCAGGACCTCGACATCCTCGGGCCTAAGCTCGCCCTCTGCGAACCGGCTCAGGGCGCTCGAAGGGTCCTGGACGGCCTCCACGTAGCGCAGGAACTGGCTGATCGTCGCCGGGTCCATGGCCGCGGGGCGGGTGTGGCCGAATACGTCCGTGATGGAGCCCTGGGGGCTGCGGTACTTGCTCGCCAGGAAGTCGGCGGCGCGCTGGGTCTGCGCTTCGTAGGCGTCTGCTACGTCGGGGCGCTCGTCTCGGATCTGCCCCAAGGCGTCGCGGCCACGGGAGCGACGAGAGCTGTTCGGGTTCTGCATCTCCAGGACGCGATCGCCGATCTTCTGGTAGCTCTCCACGTCCCGAGAACCGCTGCTCTTGACGCCCAGCAGGGTCACGGCCCGGCGAGCCGCGGGCCCCGCCTTCTTGCCGGCCTTCTTGGCCGCGGAGCCCAGCCGCTTGACGATCCCCGTGCTTGCGTCCTTGATGGCTGCAGCGCCGTCCATGGCCTGGGCTGCGGCCCCGTAGGCGGGTGAGTCGCTGCCGTCGAGCATCTTGAACAGCTTGGCCGCGGTCTGCCGGCCCTTCGCAATGGTCTCGCCCGCGATCGGGATGTTCTGCCAGACCTCCTGAGATGCCGTCCACTCGGCCGCGTTCAAGGTCGTCTGTCGGGCATCATCGAGCGCAGTGAGCGCGCGCTTGGCCGCGCCCTCAATCTTGGCGACGTTCTGCAGCGTCGCCTCGTCGGCCCCGAACAGCCGCGCGGCCGTCTTCTGATACTCAACCTCGCGCGCCATCTTGAGTTGGTACAGCGCCTCGAGCTTCTCTTTTTCCGCGCGACCCAGGCCCTTGACGAGCGCCCCGATCTTCTCGGGGTCGGCCTCGCTCAGGTGCTTGGTGAGGTCGACATCGTCCTTGAGCCCGGTGAGGGTCCCAGAGCCCCGGCGCCCCGTGCCGAAGCGGCGCTCAAAGGCGCTGGAGACGTCAATCAGCTTGGCCCAGGGCTTGTTGAGTTCCGCCTGGAACCCGGCGATCCCCTGGCCCCAGGTGCCGGCGTCTTCCAGCTGGCCGCGCAGCCCTTCGCGCAACGCCTGCAGCTCAGTCATCGCGGCCTGAGAGCCGTTGGCCCCGCGGGTGGCAGCGACCTGGGCATCGCCCAGATCCTTCTTGAACCGGTCGAGCAAGTTGAACGCCTGCACCGCCTCTTCCGCGGTGTCGTCCGCCGTACCGGCAAGAGCCTCGTCCATGCGCGCCGCGAAACTCTCGGCCTTGCGCTCGAGCTGCTTGATCGCGGAACGGCCCCCAGACTCGAAATCATCCGCGCGCGCCCCCAGGGCCTGCACGGCCTCTTCAAGGTCTGCGGCCATCTTCATAGCCTTCTCACGCACGGCCACCTCGGGGCCGCCGCCCTCCTTGATGATCCGCCGCAACACGTCGGGCTTCTCCGAAACCGAGAACATGGCCCGGTTCGCGCTGGATGCGACCGCGATGTCATCGCCGGCAGCCGTCATCTCGCGGATCGTGCTTTGACGCACGTCATTCAAGCGCTCGGCGGCGGACGCCTTCTGCGTGTACGTAGCCTGGCGCCGCTGAGTGAGGTTCGCCACGTTGAGCAGGTCGTCCTCAGTCGCCGTCGCGACCTGACCCACCGTCCCGAGCTCGTCCGCACCCGCGGCCGCCCGCGCAACGTCATCGCCGGCCCCGCGCCCCAGTACGCTCTTGACCTTTCCCGAGCCCGCCCTAAAACCCGAGCCTGCAAGGTCGGCCAGGGCGCCCCCCGCGCCTCCTAGACCAGCACCAAGCAGCCCACCCCACCCACCCGCTACGGCGACGCGTTGCGCGAGCCGCGGCAAATCTTCCAGCTCCCCATCCAAGGCCGCCTGCGACAGCTCGTGCCCGGCGCCGAATACCGCGCCCTCCACACTGCCGGTGATGGCGCCCGCGATGCCCTTCTCGAGCGCACCCCGGAGCGCTCCGGTCCCGAGAGTACGGGTGGCAGCGGCAGCCCCCCGGGTGGCGAGACCAGTGGCCCCCAGCCCGCCCGTGGCCAGTGTGGTGCCGATGACGCCCACACCTTCGCCCACGCCTCGAGCGATCGGGTTGTACTCCGCCCGGAGCTTGCTTTCCTCGGCGAACTCGTCCCCGAGCGCACCAGACTGGACGGCGGCGTCGTAGGCCCCGAACGTGGCCCCGCTGGCGACGCCCTCCGCGCCCGCCGCAATCGTAGAGCCGACGTCGCTCAGCTCGATGCGCTGCAGCTCGTCCGCCACCTCCTGCTGGGAGGCGGGGCGGTAGAGGCCGGACGCAACGAGCTCGGAGACGTCCTGATCGTCCGCCTCAACTACCCGCCCGGTCTCTAGGTCGACAAGCTCAGGCAATGGCTAGCCTCCCGCCAAGGGTCGGGTGCGAGAACTCATGGCCGCCCGGTGGGCGTCACGATGGGGGGTGCGGCGAGTGAACGCGAGGCCGCGAGACTTCAGCCAGCGCCCTGTGTCGGTCGACACGCGTGACTGGATGGCCTCGAGCTTTCCGCCCTCCTTGCCAAACAGGTCCAGCGCAGTGGTCTGGTCGCCGACGACGTTGCCGAGGATCTCGATGGTGCCGTGATCCATCGCGCCAAGCTTTTCCTTTTTGGAGTAGATGGACGCAATCTGGGACTGCAACGACGTCATCCGACCCTGCGCTGCGGTGCCGGGCACACCCTCGCCGACATCTTCGCGCAGGGCCTGCATCTCGTTCAGGATCCCGGTCAGCCGGTCATTGACCTCCACGTACTCTGCGGCGGCCTGGACCTGCTTGGCCTCTTCAGGAGCGCTGCCACCGTGCAGGGACTCCCACCGAGACGAGTCGGTCACCCGCAGCCCGCCGGCCATGTTCTGGCGCATGGCGTCCCGCCGCAGCATGGCCTGCTGCTTGAGCGCAGCGTCGTGCTGGGCCTTGGCCCGGGCCGTGGCGGCCCGCTGCGCGGCCACCAGCTTCTGCTGGGCAGTCAGCTTGTGCTCCTGCGCGGTCTGCTCGCGCATCCCGAAGATCATGTTGTCGATCTCTGCGATCTGCTGGGCGTCCTGCAGGGTGCCCTTGATCTCCTCGGCCGTGGCCGCGTACTTGTCCCGCAGGGCAGCGCGGGCGACGGCCTCGGCCTCCTGGATGCTCCCCAGCTGCTTGTAGGCGGCGCTGAGCTCGGTCTGTTCCGCCCGGGCCGTGTCGCGGACGTTCGCCAACTTGAGCCGCTGCTCCTGCAGATCGCGCTCAATGGCGCGCTCGACCATCTTGGCGCCCAGGTTCTCTTGCTTCACCCCCGCCCCGTAGGCGGCCAGGGTCTGCGCGTGAGCTCCGAAGGCGACTGCCAGCGCACCCAGGATCTTCTGGCCCGTGGTGCGACTGTCCTTGATCTCGATGTCGGCGGCGGCCTTGTTGGCGGCCTGCAGCTCGCGCAGCTGCTGATCCACGAAGTCCTGCGCCTCGTTGACCTTCGGCCTGAACTCGTCGTCAATGTCGAGGCTCTCCAGCTCCTGATCGACTCCGAGGCCGGTCAGCTGGTCGCGGGTGTCCGTGATGGCGTCCTGGACGCCCCGAGCGGTGGCCTCCTTGCCAGCCCGGGCCGCGTCGATGTCGCTTTGGGCCGCCGCAATCTCCCCGTGAAGGCCCCCGTAGCCACCGCCACGCCGCGGTGACTGGCCCAAGGGCGTGACCTTGGCGGACATGGCCTCGCGGGTGGCCGCGATGTCGGCCTGCTCCTCGGGCGTGAGCGGGGCGGCGTCGGGGTGGGACATGGGCGCGTCCCCCGGCATCGACATCAGGGCCGCCTCGGGCCCCTGCTCGGGGTTGAGCAGGTCCGCGTCGGACACCGGGGCGCCGCCGTACATCGCCTGAGCGGCTCCCGCCGAGGCCGTGCCCCCAGAGCCGTACATGGCCGCCGCCTGGGCCGCTCCTGCGTCTCCAGCCGCGGGGGCGCCGCCGTACATGGCTGCAGCCTGAGAGGCCCCCGCGTCCCCCGCAGCCGGCACCTGGTCCAGGACGACAGACCGGGCCGGGATCCCCATCTCCACCGCCACCTGAGCACGCTCGGTCGGGCTGAGGGAGCGCCCCAGCTCGGACTCGATGACCGCAATCTGTTCGTCAGGTGTCGCCATGGCTACCCCGCAAGCGCGCCGATGCCGCCCGCCAGGATGTTGGCGCGGTTCGCTGCATCGAACGTATCTTCCTTGAACTGCTGCTCCTCGCCGCCCGTATCAGCCGCGATTTGCTGGCCCGAGAGCGTTGTGAACATGTCGCCCTGTTGATTCGCGACCCCGAGACCGAGGTTGCCGGACAGCTGCGTGCCCTGCAGCGAGTTGTCCGCGCCAGCCAGGGCTGCCTGGTTGGCGATGCCCGTCTGTCCGAGCGCCAGGTTGCCCTGGGCCCCGTACAGCTGCCCCGAGCCCTGCAGGGCCCCTTGACCGATCTGAGCACCTCCAGACAGGCCGGTCATGCGCGCCGCGTTGGCGGCCTGGGCCGAGCCCATCAGCGCCTGCCCTGCGCCCTGGACGCCCGCCAGGTTGAGCTGTCCCGCGGCCTGCGCAGCCCCCATCTGCCCCTGTCGGATGGCGGCCTCTTCCTGAGCTCGCAGGATGGCCATGTCGGCGGCCTGCTGACTGCCCACGTTCGCCGCCTGATTCATGGCCATGCGTGAGGCCAGGGCCTGGTTGCCGCCCCGTCCCATGGTGGCTGCCACGCTCTGGGCCTGCCGCTCCGCGTCCATCTGTCCACGGATGAGCTGGGCCTCGGCCAGGGACGTCTCGGGGCGCACTGCGGCGCTCATGATGGCCCCGGCGCCTTGCCGGCCGGCTTGGGCAATGGCGCCCGCCGTGCCCTGCCCGGCGCCGGTGATGTCCCCGTAGGCCTGCTGTCCACTGTGCTGCAGCTGAGCCCGGTCGAGCATGCCGACGTTGGTCATCATCTGAGCCTGGCCGCCCATGGCCTCGCGGGACATGTTGGTCTGGCCCTGCAGCTGGTTGCGGGCGTTCGCCATACGCTGGGCCTCGATGCCCTGCTGCTGGGCGATGCGTCCCGCCTCCGCACTCGAGCCCAGGGCGGCGTCCACGCCCGCATTGACGTCCGCGATGCGGTTGCCCTGCGACTGGTAGAAGACGTCGCGGGCCTCCTCCCCGAAACCGCCGTAGCCCGCCACTGCCCCGAACTGCTGGATCGCCTCCATCTGCTCTCGATCGGACGGCACCGCCGAGTGGATCAGGTTGAGCGGATCAACGATGTCCAGCGGGTCACCGATGCCCAGCTTGTCGGCGGCCTTGCCTATGAACTTTCCTGGCTTCCATCCCATGTCACGCGCTCCTGTTCTCGCCGTCGACGAAGTCGCGCCGGGTGCGCCCGCCGTCCGTGGCGTAGTCCACCCGCAGCGACAGCAGGCGGTTGATGTCCTGGCCCTCGCCGTCCTCGATCTTGACCTTGAGACTGCGCGCCCTTGTGGTGCCCGAGTGCGCTGCGCTCTTGAACGGGGCCGAGAACGAGAACACCCCGACCCCACCACTGGCCGTGCGCGTATGGCCCCGGGCGTTGGTCGCACTGATCGTGAACGTCTCGGGCGACCCCTCCGCGTCGTCGTCGAAATAGACGCTGACAGTCAGCGCGGTCCCGGTCAGCGCGCTGATCGTCCGCTCGCACGTGACGGTGAACGACCGCCACTGGATCCGGCCCTCAAAGCCCGCGGGGCGCAGCCAGGGCGTCTCGACCGTCCAGGTCCCATTCGCATCGCGGCCATTGGTGTAGCCAGTGCCCGACCCCGTCTCGTCGTAGCGCGTGGTGTACCACTCGCTTTGCTTGTGGGCGGTGTACACAGCGCCGTCCGACAGCTGGACGACCGTCTCGGCGTCGTGCTCCCAGGTCGACCAGACGTTGTCTCGGACGCTCCAGCACAGTGAGTCGTCCGTGGCGCTGGCGCGGTCACGCCACCACACGACTCGCCCGTTGTCCTCGTCGTAGGTCGCGCCCACAAAGTCCGTGCCCACGAGCGCCTCGACGCTGGCCCCGATCTGCTCGTGCGTCAGGTCGGGCTTGAGCAGGTACAGCGCCCGATCGCTTTGGTAGACCACCCCGAACGGCGTTCGCACCACGGTGTGGCCCACGGTGCACCCCGGCACCCCATCCAACTTGCGCGGCACCGAGAAAGTCCCGTTGGCCCCCGTGGCGTCCGGGCCGTCACCGTAGACGACCAGCAGCCCGTCACGGCGCAGGATGAGCGGCAGGCCGTTGATCTGGCTCAGAGCCACGCCCTTGCCGCCCGGGGCTCGCACCTTCTGCGCGGCGCTGAACTCCCAGGCTCTCCCCTCAGCCCTTGGCTTGCTGTACCAGTAGGACTCGGGGTCCTCTGCGTCGAGCAGCCACAGCCGGTCAGAAACGATCTCGAGATCGATGCACGGCGGGCTCGGATCGTTGGGCAGCTCGTTGCCGAACTCCGTGTACAGCACCGCGCTGGTCCCCGCGCTCTCCCCGACCTCGTCGTACCCAAGGATCGCGTAGGCGCCCGTGCCACCATTCGTGAGGGCCTCAGAGGGCTCCAACTCGAGCCGCCAGTCGGGCTCGCTCAGCGTGTCGTTGTTGGTGTTGCCCACCTGGTAGTGCTGCGAGTCGGACGGCCCCTGGGAGTAGCACTCCAGGAAGTAGTGGGAGTCCCGCGTCAGCGTGCCGATCAGGTAGGGGATGTGGTTGTTGTGCTCGCCGCTAACGTCGCTCACGCGCACCCGCAGCAACGCCTGGTCGTTCAAGCTGTACGTGTGGTCTTCAGCGCTCGAGGGCTGGGAGCGATGGATCCGCCCGTCGGCGTCGTACCAGGCCGCGCACCATCGAAACGAGTAGGTTCCCGCCGGCAGCTGCGGCCCATCCCCGCCCGTGGTCGTCTGGTAGGTATCCGGGATCCAGGAGAAGTCATAGCTGTTGTGTTGGTGCCCGTCGTAGCAGGTGAGCAGAGCGCCGCTCATGATCGTGCACTGGCCATCCTCGACGAAGCGCATCTTGTGCGGCTTGTCGCAGTCGAGGGTCACCCCGCGGACCTTGGCTTGGATACCGCCCGAAAAGTCCGCGTCGTAAGCGAAGCACCAGCGCTCCTCCCCGCTCACCTTGCGGGGCTTCTGCGGGAAGGGGTTCTCGGAGTTGTAGTCGTTGCCGTAGCGGGCCCTGGGCACGAGTCGGAAGTTGTAGATCGAGTCCGAAGCGCCCTCGCGCCACAGGCTGCTTTCGTTGGTCCCGTTGTATCGCCAGGTGAGGCCGAAGATCTCGTTGCACAAAGGCGCCGTGTCGTCGCCGACGGCGTCCGTGTTGTAGGCCTGGTTCATGGCGATCGACGGGATGCCGTCCATCTCGAACAACCGGCTAACGACCGTGGGCCCGTGCACCTCGTACGTGTCCCCGCGCTTGGTGTCGCTGCTGTTGTAGGCTGAGACCCTCAGCCCCCGGGCAGAGGCGGTGATCCGGCTGGTGCGTAGGGCGCCCAGGATGATGAACCCGTTGCCGTCACCGCACACGCTGGCGGCGTCCCAGTTCCCAGAGACGGTGCGGGCTGCAATCGCGCTCGTCTTCACCGTCGCGGTGGTCAGGTCGCGGGGCATGCGCACGTAGTCCACCGTGCCGCTGGTCGTCATGTAGGCGGCAACCACCAGGTCCGTGGAACCGCCGTCCACGATGTCGATGTCCTTGGGCTTGGTGGCCTCGGCGTTGGTCACGCTGGCGCTACGCGTGACGTCCAAAACGTCGTCATCACCGTACTTGTTGATGTGGATGTCGCCGACCGTGTCCTGGTAGACCATGAACCAAGACCCGTCCGCAGCTACGCGGTCCTCCACCGCCGCACCCCACGTGGCGGCCGTGTCAGGCGACGTCGGGGAGATGGTGGTGGTAGAGGCCACCACGCAGCTCGTGCTCGAGATGGTGAACTTGACCGACTCCAAGGACGTGTTGCTCTCCCGGTAGACGGCGCGGCAGGTGTTCGAGCTGCCGGCGATCAGCGCCAGGTCATCCCACGAGTTGGTGGCGTACGGCTCCTTTCCGTTCTCCACCATGCCCTGGCCGATGACCTGGCCGGTCTCTGCGTTGCGCGCGTGCCAGCGCATGATCTGGGCACTGTTCTCGCGGAAGTAGACCCACAGGTGCGCCCCGTTGTGCTCGAGGAACGCACAGCTGTAGATGCCGTAGGCGTTGGGGTCGCAGAACTGCTCCGCGGTCAGGTACGGCACGGGCTTGGCCGCCGGCATGTACTCCCGCGGCGTGGTGATAGGCGCCGAGGACATCCCGCAGGGGTAAAACTGGGTGTCCTCGTCCACGATCACAGCGATGCCGTTGCGGGTCACCATGAACGCTTCTTGGCCTTGATTGCGAGTGGCCATGCCGTACACGGTCTGGCCACCGAAGCTGTGCTTGTCCGCGTTGCCTCCTGAGCCGAACTCGGCCAGGGCGGTGCTACCCGCCTGCGCGCTGGGAGCCTGCCGCAGGGTGCCTGCGATGTCCGCCACTGTGTTCTCGCTGATCAGCAGCTGCGGAGGTGCAACCTTGAACTCCTGCGCGGTCTTGTTGACCGAGCCGACCAGCGGAACCTCGAAGTGTCGCTCCTCCCACGCCATCAGAACACCCAGAAGTAGGCTGTGCCCGTGGTGGCAGCACTGCCGTACGCAGAGAACACCGAGTCCGGGTCTTCACCCAACGTGACCGTGGCGGGCGGGCTGCCTACGGTGATGACGGCCGCAGCGGGCGCCGACCAGCCGATCAGGATGGCGCCCGCGTAGCGACGGCCCAAGAAGTGCTCGGGGTGCTCCCAGCCGGCCGACCCGAGCGCGAACGTGTGCTCGACCACCCGCCCGTGAATGATGGAGGCGCTCTCATCGAGCTCACGCAACGCCTTGTAGACCGGGTCCAGGGCGTCCCCTGGCCGGCGCTGCTCGAGCGGATGGAATGCGCGGACCTCAGTCACCAGATGAACCTCGTGGTGAGGCGGTCGCGCAGCTCGCGGTCGCTCAGGCCGCCAAAGGCCCGCTGTCGGCTGAACTGGTCCCTCATGCGCTTGGGGCCGCTGTCACGGGCCACCAGATTGTTGATGATCCGCTGCTCGACCTTCTCCCGCTCCCCGACGACGAAGCCCGTGTCCTCACGGTCGCGGAAGAGCAGATAGGTAGCTGCGTCCAACGTGATCCACCGGCGCCAGTCGGGGTTCACCTGCAGGTGGTCCACATCCCCCTCTGGGCTGCCGTCAATCAGGTCGGGCAGGCTGGCCACGTACCAGATGCCGACGCCGAAGTCGTTGTTGGGCCGGTCGCTCCAGAAGAGTTGGTTGTCGCCGGTCAGGGCGTAGGTCGGCATGTTCGTGGTGGTGAACGCACGATCCTCGATGGTCCCCACGTTCAGGTCGTCGAAGCGCGTCACCTCGCAGTCGCGGGCCTTGTCCCACTTGACGATCGGGTGGTACGCCTGGCCGCTCGTGTCTGTCTCGTCTGTGGTGTAGTCCTCCAGAATCTGAACCTTTCGCACCTTCATCACCGGCGGCGCGAGCTTCAGCGTCACCGACGACGACAGGTTCATGGCGGCCGGCCCGTCCAGCGAGCCCGTCTGCGCGGCTGGGACCGTAAGCGCAGGGGTGCCGCCTGTGCTGCCGATCGCGTTGTACTTCCACCAAGCCGGGGTGGCGGTGCCGTTTGCGCCGCCCGTGGAGAAGCGCAGCGAAGGAAGGGGGAAGTTCTGCGTCTTGCCGCCCGCCGCGGTGCCCTGCACCTCGACCGGCACAAACCACGTGAACCAGTCCTCCCCCGCGGCCTTGCCCAGCACCAAGCTCTGCAGGGCCTCGATGGACCGATTGAGGATGGAATCCACCACCGCATCCGAGTGTCGGCCCTCATCGCCGATAGTCGTCACCAGCAGGTTGCGGACATCCTCTTTCAGTTCATCAAGCCCTACATGCTTCATGGCTAGACCTCGTCGCCCTCCTCGGGCACGTCGTAGGAGTCGCCCTCAGTCATGCCGCACGCGTCCACGAAGGTGCGTAGGGCGCTCTTGAGGGTGGACGCCTTGCCGGACTTGACCGCGGAGAGGATCGCCTCGGCGAGACCGTCTAGGTCGTCGCTCTGGCTACCTCTCGCGCGGTCAGGCCCGCTATCGAGAGCTGCAATCGCTCCCGGTCCCATCACTGCCCCGAGCCCTGAGCCGCCGTAGTGGCGATCTTGCCCGTGACCATGATGGAGTGTTCCGCGTTCGCCGCGATGTCTGTCAGGGCAGGCTCCGCGGCGGCGGTGTCGGCCGCCTCCTTGTGGAAGATGTCGAAGGTGCCGTTGGTCTCATCCAGCGCGCCCACGAAGAGCGCGTGCGTGCTCCCATCAGCCGCCTGCAGCTCGAGGCCTGGGGCGTTGATGAAGAACTCGCGGATGTTGACCTGCGATTGGATCGTGATGCGATACCGGCCCGTGGACACGTAGCTCGCCGTTGCTCCCTGCCCGTGCTGGTTCGCCGCCGCAATGGCGGACGAACCCTGTGGGTAGAACTTGCAGGCGAAATCGACGTGCCCCAGCGAGAGCTGTCGGGCCGGATAGTCAAGGTGTCCAGCGCCCATGGCTTACACCTCGGTCGCGGTGACAGCGGAGCGCATGATGCTCCACGGTGCGGGCGTCAGGAACTGGTGACGGGCCACCAGACGACACTCGTAATCGTCCGTGGTCGCACCGCGCATCCACTCAAGACCGTCCTCGGTGATCTTGCGCGGGGCGTCGCCCAGCGTGTACCAGCCGAGGTTGTCGAAGTTCAGGCCCCAGAGCACCGACTGCTGACAGTCCGCGTCCTGAACCAGAACCTTCTCGCCGACGCCCGAGATGGACACGGCCAGGCCCTTGAACCCGATGCCGTTGTACTCAGACTCGATGTCCACGTCGCGACACTGGCGGGTGGACTGCAGGGCCGTGGCGACATCCCCGAAGAAATCGGGGTGGCACACGTACATGTCGTGCTCGACGTTGTCGCGGCTCATGCGCTGCGCGATGCGGATGAACAGCTCGCTGGGCGAGTAGCTCGTTCCGTTCTGGAAGCGCATCCCGCCGAGCTCGACGGGAGCGACGGAGCGGTTGACCCCAAAGTGCGTGGTCGCACCCGGGGCGCTCGAAGGACACCAGGCATCCAGCCCGCTGGCCTTCGCTCCGAAGTCATCCTCGATGAAGACGTAGTCGTTGTTCGTGAGACCGGTGATGGTCCCGCTGAACTCGTACGTCCCTGCATCGCGGTCGACCTCGGTCACCGTGTGGGTGCCGGAGCGAACCGAGCCGGAGGTGCCATCTGCCGTACTGGCCTCGATGACGTCGCCGATCTCGATGAATCGGATGTCGCTCAGGGTGACCATGGTGGCGGTCGTGCCGCTGAACGTGATCCGGCCGCGCGCCCCGCCGCTGTTGCGGAACAGGTTGTGCGCCAGGTCATCGCCCATCTTCTCGAAGCCCGACTTGGACTCCTGATCGAGATGGTTGATGAACATGCCCTCGCTCGCGCCATGCTTCGCGAGGTCCATCGCCATGCCGTCCACGCCCACGGTGCCGTAGTTGCTGACCAGCGTGACGTCGAAGGCGTCGTAGCCGGAGGCCGTGCGGTTGGTCTGCGCGGTGGCAAGGACCGGCGAGCGGCCTCCGCCGCGCTTGTACTGCACGGGCACGTGGACGTAGCGTCCGGTGAAGTCGTAATGCGAGGCGTCCCGCATCATGGCGAGGGTGACGTGCCGCTTGAAGAGATACTCGTCGACGAGGTCGTCGGTGAGTAGCTCGTTGAGCACGTCAACGATTTCGGTTCTGGTGAGATTTGCCATTTCTGCCTACTTCCGGCAGAGCGGCGCGCTTTCTGGTTTAGCTGTTCCGCGTCGCTCGGAGCCGTTCCGTGGCTCGGGCGATGCGGTCCGCTTTCGTCTGTCGACGTTGCGAAAAACTCGTAGCGCTCGAGGCCTGGGATGGGGTCACTTGCCGGGCACCATTGCCTCGGCCCTTTCCCCGGCTCGCTGCGGGCTTGTCTGATGGCGCTTGTGGTTCGGATGATGGGGCCGGCTGCTCCTGCTCTCCGACGAAGAACGTGCGGAGTTCTGCGAACAGCTCGGGATCGGCCTTGGCGAGATCGCGCACCTTGTTGTGACGCAAGAGTGACTTGGTGCCGCTAACGATCTCGGACGCAACCTGGTCCATCACATCTGACAGCTGGGGCGCGTAGCCCTGCTGCTTTTCGAGCGCGTAGTAGCGCTCCGCCACCAGAGACTGGCGGCCAAACTCGTTGATCACACCCCACTGATCCTTGCCTTCGGCCTCGGAGGTGATGTGCTTGATGTCCCGCTGGTGGGCCTCGCGTAGCTCGCGCTGCTTGTCGGCCTCCTTGCTCTGGGCTCGCCACTCGCGCAGCTCGTCCACCTCAGCGCGCAGGGCCTTCATTTCGGGCGACTCCGGCTGTTGAGGGGTCAGGTCGTCACCGCGGCCCAGGGCGTGGTTGGTCCACGTGCCGAGGTCGAGCCCTGCAGCCTTGGCCGCCTCGATCTTGGCCTCGAGGTTGTCGCCCTCCCACACGCTGCCCTTGGCCTTGAGCTGCTCCTCGAGCTGGCGCTTGGCGGCCTCTTCCTCGCGGAACTTGCGCTCATAGGCGCGCGACTGGTTGCGCAGCTGAGCGATCTTGACGTTCAGTGCGTCGAGGTCGGGCATGGTGTCGCCACCGTCTGTGGGAGGCGCTGCGGGTGGGTCAGCGGGCGCGGTCTGCTGCGGGGGCGCAGCGGCCGGCGGCTCGCCCTGAGGCTCGGGTGCAGGGGGCTCAGCCGGGGCCGGGGGCGCCTCGGGGGCAGCGGCGCTCGCGGCGCGGGCCGAGGGGCGTCGAGCGGACGCGCGCGCCTTCGCCTTCTCCTTGAGACTGTCGACGGCGGAAGGCTTGGCGGCGGGCTCGGCTGGCTGGCCGGGCATCTCGGTGGCTGAGGTGACCATGGTCATGCTGCGACGACTCCTTGACCCGGCTGCGCGGCGACGGGTCCCTGGGGTATCTGTTGCGCGGCCCCGGGAACGCCCGGGGGAACTTGCTGGGGCACGCCCTGCGGGGCGCCCTGCGGCTGCTGCGCCATGGTCACCAGGGCCTGGGCGCTGGTCATGTACCGCTGCACCGTCTCGAGGATGTCGTCGGGGGCGCGGTCGGTACGCAGCTGCAGGTACGAGGCGCGGCTGATGTCGATGGCCACCGCCGGATCGATCATCGGCACGGGCATGACCTCGAAGTTGCCGTCGATGATGTCCTCGATGTCGTTCATGACGGCGTCGTAGTCGGCGAACTCGAACCGCAGTTGCTCGTCGATGTCCGGGAAGTCCATGAGCTGCTGGGCGCTCAGGCGGGACATGAAGCCGGTGCCGATCCAGTCCTTAACCAGCCCCCACTTGCCGCGGGGCGTGTTGGGCAGGGAGCTGATCGGGAAGGTGCGGGTGTAGAGCTTGCCCGCGTCCTTCGTGACCTCGCTCCACCTGACCTCGCGCACGAACTCAGAGCGCCCACGCCGGTACTTGGCGGGCAGCGGGATGTCGTGACCGTCCTCGGTGTTGCGGTCGTTGAGGATCTCAAACACGCGCGTGAGGCGCATGTGCCCGATCTCCCACTGCTGGGCGTGCGGGGCGTGGCGGCGGCTCTGGATGTCGTCGTGGGCAATCTGCGCCGCGCCCGAGTTGAGCCCCGGGGGCTTGTTGCCCTCGGCCTGCAGCGTGCTGTACCCGGTCGCGCTGAACACTTCCTCGCGGATGGAGTCGCGCTCCTGGAACCAGGACGGATGCACGGCTGCCATGGGAACGAGCTCGGGCCGGCCGTGTCGCTCGTCGAACTCGAGGCCCGTGCCCATCTCGTTGGACAGCTCGCGCTCGTCCACCTCAGCACCGCGGGGCAGCAGCCACTTCAGCGTGGAGCCCAGGCGGCTGGCGGCCTCGGTCTGCTCACCCAGGCGGTTGAGGCGGCGGGAGGCGGCCCGACACTGCTCAGCCAGGGCCTTGCCGTAGAAGCTGCAGGGGTCGTCCTGGTAGCGGAAGTAGGCGTGCGGCTGGATGTCCTCGGTGTACGGGTCCACCGTCAGCGCCCCGCCGGACACGCTGATCATGCGCTTGCCGTCCTCGGACGCCTCCTGGTCGCCGTACGCGGCCCGGCTGGGCAGGTGCACCGACTCGAGCACCAGGACCTGATCGGCCGTGGTGTCTGCGTCGAGCAGCATGTCCAGATCAAAGCCCGACTGCTCGGGGGCGTCGGCCTGGTTGATCAGCGCGCACGCTTCGGGGTCGTCCTCGAAGTCCGCGAGCAGCACGCCCCGGTCGACACAGCTGAGGTAGTACGTGCTGCGGGCCTCCTGGCCGCGCAGGCCCTCCCGCGGGTCCACCAGGTAGCGCAGCGGGTCCGCCAGGGACGCGCGTACCTCGTGGGAGGCGGGGTCGATGTACGGGACCAGGATCCCGATGCCGCACACCGCGCCGTCCTCGAACCACTGGTGTCGCAGGGCATCGATGTTCGCGATGTCGAACTGTCCGTCGATGATGCGGGCGCGCAGCTTGGCCCGCTGCTTGAGCTCCCAGCCGCCGTCCGAGGTCGTGAACATGGGCCGGGGCTTGGCCGCCGCGATCAGGCTGCGGGCGGTGTCGACGATGCTGCGCGTGATGTTGTAGCTGGGCTGCTGGTCCGCGGCGTAGGAGCCCCCACGCAGGTCGTAGCGGCCCGCGTAGATGCGCATGTGCTGGAGCATCTCCCGGCGGCGCGGATGCAGCTTGCGCGCGATCTCCCGGGCCGTGAGCATGGCGGCCTTCCCCGCCTCCTTGGTGTGCTTCTCGTCGAAGGACCACCACGGATGGATGGTCTTGCCGCGGCGGGAGCGCTTGGCCATCAGACGGCCTTACCCATGCGCATGCCGGGGATCTCTTCGAGGCGCCGGGCCTGATCCTCGAGGTCCGCGAGGCGCTTGCGGTCGCGCGCGGACAGAGGGCGCTCCGCCTTGCCCTTGGCGCCAGCCGGGGCCGCCAGCTCGACGACCACGCCACCCTCGGCGGTGATCTCGACGTGGGTGGCGCCGAGCTTCTGCAGCTCACGCACTGCCTCTACGGCGGCGGCTAGGCTATCGGTCGTACCACTTTTGGCGCTTGGCATTCAGGGCCTCACGGTCAAGACGGCGCTCGATGCGCTCTTGCTGTGAAACCCTCGACGCGGGTGGCTTACGCTGAATGTGGATTCCGTCCCGGTGATGCCTGAACGCGTACAGGCCGGCCATGGCGGAATCGTTGGGGTGGTTGGGATCCGGCTCTAGCCGTTTCTCATCCCACGGCAAAGACGATACCTCATCCACCCAGCTCGCACAATCTGGGCCGTACACGAGCAGCTCCTGTGTGCTCAGGGCGTCGTTGAAGATGTCGATCCACCCGCGCTTGTCTTTCTTCTCCGCGGGCTTCATCACGATCGGCGCGAGCTTGAGACGGTTCCACGCCTCGACGTACGGCGCTCCCAGCCCGTGCGCGTCGCCTATCAGCTGGACAACATTAAACTTTCGCACCCACTCGGCGGTGATGGCACTCGCATCGTCGAGCAGTAGCCCGGCGGCTGCGTGCGTCTTGACCATGTAGGTGATGGGCGCACGTTCGCGCGGGTCGTTGCCCAGCAGACACCATGCGGTCTCGTGGCGAAGACCGAAGTCGACGGCCAAGGTGAACTGCCACAGCTTGGGGTCGAAGGTGTCGGGGAGGCGATCTACTAGGACGTCGCTGCTGTACCGGAAGCACAGTCGCTCCGAGTCGTCCACGAACAGGCCGAGGTACTCGCGCCGGTAAGTGGCGTTGGTCTCGTCCCACTTGTGGCGCTTGCGGACGTTGGCCAGGTACCCGACCGGGTCGGGGTAATGCTCGTTGTCACGGACATCCCAGTGGTGCACCTCCCACTCGCCCTGCTCGTCGCCGTCGCAGATCTCGAACCAGGCGCCCTGTCGCGTGTAGGACGGTGTGCCCCACAGGAAGCACCGACCGCCGCCGGGGTAGTGGCGCCACTCGCCCAGCATGGGCTCGATGACGTCGTTGACCAGCATGTGCAGGCGCTGGGCGTAGCTGGCGACCTCGTCAAAGTGGGCCTCGAGAATGGAGAAGCCGCGCAGCAGCGCCACCGCGCCGTTGTCTTTGAGGCCCCACAGGCGGATGACGGGCCCCCAGGGCGAGCGGATCCAGCCCTCCTGGGCGTGGTAGCTCCAGCCCGGCCGACCCTTCACGAGCTCCATGAGCGGCCACCAGTACAGCGCCTTGGCCTTCTTGAGCGTCTCCGCCCCGAGGACGATGTCGCCCCCGGGAGCTCGTGTACAGGCCCACACCGCCATCCGCGGAATCGCCCAGCTCTTGCCCGCGCGGCGGCCCGGGTGACAGGCGACGAACTGGGCCCGGGAGAAGGCCACCCGCTTCTGACGGGCGGTCATCCCCTCGACGCACTCGACGAAAAACTCGTCCCGGTACGCCTGCAGTACCGCCGCGGCGCCCATCGCTACCCGAAAACCGCCCCGCGCGCGTACATCCGCACCATCTCCCGATCCACCTGTTCGAGCTTGATGGTGCTCGCCCGCAGCCGAGCCTTGTCCCCGGGCACACCCAGATTGAGCAGGGAGTCCAGGTAGGCGTTGCACAGACGGCGCTCCAGGGCCCGCTCAGTCTTGGCAGTGACCGTGAACGCGGGAACCGACTCGTGCATGCCCCTTAGCGCAATGGCGTGCCAGACCACGTGCACGGCCCCCTGGTGGTCCTTGTGGACCTCGCTGCGGGTCGCATAGTAGATAGTCTCGCCCTGCACGTCTGACGCACGAGGCCGGCCGGGGTCATCCTCGGATGCCTCCTTGAGCATGCCCATGATCTTGCGGGCGCGCTCGGCCAGGTCGCCCCGGCCGTGGGTGATGACCGAGCCGTCAGCCACCTCAGTGGTGTCGGGCGTGGCGTCGTCCTCGCTCACCCCGGGACCTCCGTCTGCGCCAACGCGTACGCCTTGAGTTCGGCGGGCATCTGCAGCGGCAAGCGGAAGGAGACGTTGTGCAGCGGCACCACAGCCCAGCGAATGATCGGCTCACGCCCAGCCCCGCGCGGTGGCAGGATCGCGATCATTACGATGTCATCCCCCCGCTCTTCCAGCACCGTACACACCCCCCGCCCAGCTCGCCGGCCCGGGTTTTCGCTCAGAGCCCAAGACGCGGAGATCGCGATGCCCTCCAGCTCGATGGGCGCCCTGAACACTACCCGCGACAGCGGGATACCGGCCGACGCGGGGGGCGGCTCCGGTGTGGGCTTCGCGGGCTCCTGCGGCTTCGCTGCCTTGGTCGTGCGCTTCTTGCTGCTCATGTCATCTCCTCGTGATTGCGGGCGCTGAGCCACCTCGGCTCGTAGCGCCAGCCCATCCGCCGTGTGAACGTCCAGAACGGCGGTTGCTCATGAGTCACGGACACCGTGTCCGCGCTCGTCCTGTTCAGGCGCGTCAGCAGCGCCTCAATGAGCTCGCCGCCAAGGCCCTCTTCCCGGTCCCGTGGCTTGACGAACACGTAGTGCAGCGCGATGCGCTCAGGGCCCACGCGCTCACCCACGACGAACCCCATCAGCAGCCCGTCGTCTTCGAGCACGATGGTGACCGCGCGCCCGATCAAGTCCGCGATGATGGCCCGCTGGTAGGCGTAGTAGAGATCCGGCGGCAGCCCCGGAACCTCCGAGCGCTCCCCACATGCAATGCACGTCATGCGCGGCGTAAACGCTACGTGGGGCGTGTCCGCGTAGCTCTGTAGCCAGGAGCCATAAACAAAGCGCTCGTGCGCCTCGGCGTTGTAGGGAACCACCTTCATTCGTCCACGTCCTCCGCCGCGGCATCGGCCGCGACCTGAGCCACCCCGAACAGGGCAGCGAGCCGAGCCTGGTAGGCCTCGTTGCGGGCCTTGAGGTCCACAGGACCCTTGTCGGGGCCGCTGAGTTCGACCTCCTTGGGGAGCCGGTACTCACGCCGGTTGATGCGCTCCACAACCCACCGATTCTGTGCGTCGTGCCGGCCGTCCTTGTCACAGCGCTCCAGCAGCTCCTGCGTGCGATCGTCGAGACCGATGGTGACGGCCGCCCAGTACGCCAGATAGTCGTCGTCGCCGGCCTCGCCCTTCTCCATCCACTCCCGATGGGTACGGGGCGCAATGCCACACCGAGCACAGGCCGCGGTGATGCCAGAGCCGTCCACGATGTGCTTCGCCATCCGCGCGCCGAGCTCACCAGAGGCACGGGTGTGAAACCCGCGCTTCTTTCGCGTGCGCGGAGCGGCGGACTTTTGGGGCTTACTCCCCTTCTTGCTCGCCACCTTCCACAGTCCCCGACTCCCCCCAAGTTTCCCTCTTGCCCGCGGGCTCTGGCACCTCGGGCGCTGGCGGCGGCTCTCTGCCCTCCGCCTCTGCCGTGGCTATCCGGCCCATGCGTGCTCGCTTCTCACGCGCCTTGATCTGTTTGCGTCTCTGCTCGTCCATCACGCCTCCCTGATGAGCCGGTCCAGCCCTGCCCAGTACGCTGCGGCCTCCACGGGTCGCATGCCAGTTGCGATGTCCTCCGCCAGCTTCAGCCACCTTCCACGAGCTCCCGGGTCACGGCGGGGCGCGGATTGCGCTCGCATGGCGCAGAGGGTCATGGCCTCCAGACGCCTGCGCGTGAGGTAGGGGAACTGCAGAGTGATGGCGTCAAGCGGGCTCATCGTCTCGCCCCTCCCAGTCGCCGCACCAGGCGCGGCTGCCCACGGCCGGCCAACGGCTTTCGGTCATTTCGAGACCGAGCAGCCCCGTGATCTTGTGCGCAGTGGGCGCTCTGCGATGACACGTGCCGCGGAACGGCCGGTTGCGCAGCCCTCCGGGCACCACGTACTCCTGGTCCTGCACCCACCACTTGCACCAGCGGCACTTGCGGGGAGCGCTGTCCCCGTAGGTCCAGGTCGACGGCAACAGGTCGACCCGCGAGTAGATCAGAGCGTGGACAGCCTCCCTCTTTTCGCGCTCGTTCACGCCTTCACCTCGGTGATGACCCAGACGTCGCCTTTCATTCGCCTCGCCCCTCCCCGTAATCGGTGTCGACCACGTTCGCCCAGAAGCCGTGAGCAAGCGCGCGCCGCTCGACCTTGATGGCCAGCGACATATGCTCGTAGAGCACCAGCGTTCCGTTCGGCATGACCTCGAACGAGTCCGCCGGCACCAGCAGCACCTCATCTGTGCAGATCGTGACCTTGAACGTCTTCACGCCTTCACCTCCGGGTTCGTCCACACCACGCTGATGTCCAGCGCCTCCAAGTTCTCGTCCAGCTCGTCCAGCACCTGCTGCAGCTGCGGGATGCACGCGTTGACCTCGTCCATGGACCGCTCGAGTTCACCCACCTTCCGCTCGAGTAGCTTCAGCCGCAGCTGCAGCGCGGTCCGCTCACATTCGAGCGCGACCACACGCCCGCGCAGCTCGGGGACGCCCACAAGGCGTTCGAGGAGGGCGCGGATCATGGCGTGCCACCCAACATCTCTCTCGCCGCGTGCACGTGCGTGCGCTGCTCGACGGTCAAGGTGTGGAGCAGCCTCACCCGCACAGACGCCCGCGCCCGCAGCAGGTTGAGCGCGAACTGATAGGACATGCCCGCCTCCTCCTGTAGGTAGCGAGCGGCCAGCTGCAGTCGCGAACGGCTCATTCGTCGCCCTCCACCCAGCCGTTGGGCGAGACCCACTGACTTATGCAGTGGTTGCGGTACACCCAGTCATTGGAGGTCAGGTCAGCGGCGGACAGGTCCGCGAGCATCTTGAACGCGTCAATCACCGTGTGCTCGGGCCAGCTCGTCCTGCGCATGATCCGCCCGACGGTTGCGCGCTCCATGCACTCCCCCAACGTCGCCGGGGCCGGCTTGCGCTCGACGCGGACGCGGGTCCAGGGGCGGGGACCGGGGTTGAGCGAATGCTGCCACCTATCCGACTCCCCCCGCCCATCGATCGACTCCTGAAAACCATGCTGGCCGGTGGGATTGGGATTGTGCCGTCGCACGATACCGCTGCGGCAATGCCACCGCTCCCACGTCGCGAGCACGGCCAGGTCGCTCGTGGTCTCGGGCTGGGGGTTCAGGTCCCTCAGTGGGCAACCCTCATATGAGCACGCCCCGGTAACAAACAAGAGGCACTCCTTGCAGCGCTGAGACATCACTCAACCCTCCCGCCCATCAGGGCCAGGTGCCCCGCGTCTGTGATCCGCATGCCCCGCGACACGCCCGCGTCACGCTGCAGCAGGCCCTTACCCTCCAGGCGGTGCAGTAGTTCCTGGATCGCGTTGAGTGACGTTCGGCTCAGCCCCAGCTCCGCGCACAGCTCCCGGTGTGATGGCGGGTAGCCCCTGCGGCGTACGCTGTCCTCGATGGCGCTCAGCACCTGCAGCTGGCGCGCGGTGGGTCCAGCGGGGGTCATGGGTGCACCACCTCCACCTCGACCACCAGCCGGGGTTGAGCGTTTTCCAGGTACTTGCAGCACCGCACCGCATCCACCTGGTGATCGTCCTCCCAAGCAATGCCGTTCAGCCCGTCCAGCACCTGCTTGATGACGTTGTCCACGTCCCGGCGGCGCTTGTCTCCGAAGTACGCGTGCACGGTCACGCTGTAGCGGGCGTCCATGGGCCAGCCGCGGTGCATAAGCACGGTGCTGGCTACCAGGCCCACGAGGCGCTTGTACGCCCGGCTCTTGGGGCTGGTGAAGTGCTGGTTGCCCTTCGACCGCGCCCGCTGCCAGGGCACAGGCTGGCCGTCCACCTGGAACGCGAGGCGGTTGTCCTCGTGGATGGCTGCGACGACGGTCACAGGCCCATCCCCGCCTTGCGCTCGATGCGCGTGGCCAAGCCGCGCAGGCGCCGGGCGCGACACTTGTGCTCGTAGGCACGCTCCTTCCACGTGTGCGTAAGATCGTGATGCCGCCCGTACTTCGCCGAGCAATGGTTGCGCATGGCCTCGGCGTACTCACGCTCTCCGGCCTCCTCGTCCGCTAGGAACCGCAGCGTGTACGGGCACAGGCCCAGTTTCGTTACCCCTACGCTCACACTCTCCCCCTCAGCTCCCTGCGCACGCGCATCACACGCGCCGCGTACTCCAGTCCCCGCGCATCCGTGCAGCTCTTGCCCCGGTGGTAGGCCGCCAGTGCGCCGCGCCATGACCCACACCGCCCGCGCTCGAACCGCAGCAGGTGCGCGGCCTCCACGGTCTGCGCGAGGTGACACTGCTCGGGCTGCAGCTCGCACCAGGTGCGCGCACGCTTGCCCCAGCGCTCCCGGGGGTTGAGCTGGAACGCCCCGAAATCTCCCGCCGCGTTCGTGCGGTCCCAGTCGAAGTCGGACTCACGCCCTGCCACTGCGCACAGCAGCCACGGGTCTACGCCCGCCTGCCGGCCCACGCTCTCGCACAGGGCCGCGAACTCGTGCGCATGGGCCTCACACTCGGACGGGGCACAGACGCGCACGCCCGCTGGCTGCGACAGGACCACGAACAGGATCGCGTGGGCGAGAGTCATGGCCACCCCCACACAACGCGGTGTCTGCGAATCCGCTCCTCGGCCTTTCGCCAGGCTTCGGCCAAATCCACCTCGCCAGTGAACCGAACGCCGCGCACCGGCGGCCACCGATCCAACCCGAACGTCAGACCTTTGCCCGGCTCCGGCAGCCACGCCTCCACCCCGCTAGCGGCCCGCTCCTTCGCCAGCTCCACAGCCGTACG
>JANQFI010000156.1 GCA_028277905.1 Chromatiaceae bacterium
GGGCGCATAGTCGAGCTCTGTGCCCGCTGCCGCGACGCAGAAGGCGGGCGAAAAGACAAGCCAGGCGGTATGTTTGTTGACAGAAATCGCCTAAGCTCATGATCCCCCGCGCAGCTTGTCGACGAAGTGGAGAAGGCCGAGCCAAGGGTGCCGCCAGGGCATGCGCGGACCCGCGTACCGCATCACCTCCACGATGCGTGGGCTTTGCGATTTGCCGTAGCAGAGCACGGCGCACTCACTACAGGGGGGCTTGAGCTCGCCGAAGGCGCAAACGTCGAGGCGCCGATTCGCGTAGCGCAGCAGTTCCGTGCAATGGTCGCAATGCCCCTCGGCGTGGCTGCGATGATGATCTTGGCAGAAGATGTCGATCATCGCGGCGATGGTGCGCCGCTCGCGGCGGATACGTCGCCCCTGGTTGGCGGGGCGCAGGCCTGCGGCGCGGGGTGTTTGGACTCCCATCTGCATGGCGCAATTATGCGCAAATCGCGAGCGCTCGGATTGACGATTGTCAAGATAGGTTGACATCGCTCCAGCCTGACACCTCCTGGAGATCCTCTGCCCCGCTGCGGCAGGGTCGAAGTCAAGAAACCCTACGAATCTCGCCGGCTCGCGCAGCAATTGCTGCTCCCAATCGGGGGGCATTTGTGCTCTTCTCTGAGGCATCCTCATAGGGAGGCGTCCCCAAGGGAGGCATCCCCAAGGGAGACATGCCCAAGGGCGGCCGGATTGAACCCGCCACTTCCCAAGGCTTCATGCAAAGTCCCATGATAGGAACCCCTCCGATGAGTAAGACCCAGATGTTGTTGCTCGGCCTGCCGCTATTGGCGCAGGGCTGTGCTTACCAGGCATACCCGGAGCTGCCCCCCGACGTCGTTGTGCATCCGGCGGGCACGCCGGCTGGCTTGGGGCCGCTTGCGCCCACGGTTGAAGTCGTCGACTACAAGGCCACCGCGATGGCCTCCAACCTGTCGGGCGTCGCGCGGCAAGAGGCACAGCTCCCACCCGTGTCGCAGGAGGTGATCCCGCCGCCGCCGGACCCGGACAGCCTGTCCGCCGCCGACGGCCGGCGGCTCAAGATCCTGCTGGGGGACCGCCGCTTCGAGTACTACGAGGACGACCAGCTGGTCTGGACCGGCAAGGTCTCCGCCGGTGTGAGCCAGCATCCCACTCCCCGGGGCGAGTTCCGCGTGACGGCAAAGGACATCGACAAGCGCTCGGGCAGCTATACCAATTATTTCGACCTACCCACGCCGATGCCCTATGCGCTCCAGTTCTACGGCCCCTACTGGGTCCACGAGGGTTATGTGCCGCATGAGAATGCGTCTCACGGCTGCGTGCGCCTGCGCCACGCCGACGCCAGGTTCATTTACGCGCGCATGCGGGTGGGCGACCCCGTGACTGTGGTTCAGTAACCCGAGGTACGGCCCGTTGCAGGCCGTACCGGACCGCGTCATGCGGCGCTGCTTGCCGGGTTGACGGCACGCCTGAAAGCCATGCTGGCTTGACGCCCAAGAGCGGCCCAAGGACACGCAAGATGGCAAACAAAGGGAGCAATCGCCGCAACGGGGAATCCCGGTTCGGGATCTCCGGCTGGACGGTGCCACGCCGAGCCGCTGCTGCGTCTCGGCGAAGGCTCCGAGGACAACGCCGGCTACAGCATGCCGAGCTGCAGCTTGGCCTCGTCGGACATGGTGTCCGGGCTCCAGGGCGGGTCCCAGACCAGCTCTACCACGACCTCGCCGACGCCCGCCACCGTCTTGATGGCGTCCTTGACCATCACCGGCATCATGCCGGCCACCGGGCATGCAGGGGCGGTGAGGGTCATGTCGACGGCGATGTTCCCGCTGGCGGTGATGTCGATCCTGTAGATGAGCCCCAGGTCGTAGATGTTGACCGGGATCTCCGGGTCGAAAACCTGCCGCAGTGCGGCGATGATGGCATCCCGCAGCACCTCGCCGCCCTGCGCAGATTCCGTGCCGATATCCGCTTCGTCCACCGTCGGCTGGGCCACCGCCATAGCCGTAGGATCGCGGTCGACGCCCTCTTCGTGGTCGGCGCCGAAGCCGGCGAATCGCGCAAATCTGTTCATCACGTTACCACCGTTACGGCCTCCGGGTGCTGCACCGATCAAGGGCGCGCCCGGAGATGGTTCTCAATCGATTGCACGGCCCTGATTGCATGTTGCATGCGCCCGCTAACCCGTATCCGATTGCCCGTGCCCGATTGCCGGTACCCGGTTGCCTGGGCGCGATGTCGGGGGCGCTAGCGCGGGGATCGATCCTCAGAGCGGTGCGGCTTCGAGCCGTGCGCCAACCACCTCCGTGACATGGGCGGCGAGAGCGTCGTTGCCCAGGGCGTCGATGATCTCGCCGGCGAAGCCGAGGCAGAGCATGCGCCGTGCAAGTCCCTCGCGGATGCCGCGAGAGCGGAGATAGAACAGCATCTCCGGCTCGATCTGGCCCACGGTGGTGCCATGGCTGCACTTGACGTCGTCCGCGTAGATTTCCAGTTGCGGTTTGGTGTCCACCTCCGCGCTCTGCGATAGGAGCAGATTGCGATTGGACATCGCGGCATCGGTCTGCTGGGCGTCCTTGGCGACATATACCAGGCCATCGAACACCGCTTTGCCCCTGCCATGGATGATGCCCTTGAAGCTCTCGCGACTGGTGCAGTGTGGCAGCCCGTGGCGCACGTCCAGGTGATAATCGACGAGCTGCCCGTCGCCGGCCAGGTAGAGTCCGCCCAGATCGCACTCGGCGTGCTCGCCAGCAAAGCGCATGACGAGATCGGTGCGCGACCAACGCCCGCCGAGACCGATGTTGATGCCGTTGTAGCGGCTGCCAGCGCCCTGGCCCAGGTAGACGCCCGAGATGTGGAAGGCGCTCGGACTCTCCAGCTGCACGCGCCGGTGCGCGAGCACGGCGTCGCGCCCGAGGCCGATCTCCAGCACGGCGTTGTTGCAGTACAGCGCATCGCCAAGACTCGCCCAGCGCTCGATGAGCGTGACTTGCGCGCCGTCACCCAGCTTGACGAGGTGCCGTGGCTGCGCAACGCGCGGCTCGTCCATGCCAACGGAGATGTGCAGCAACTCCACGGGCTTCTCCACCAAGGCGCCCGGCGCCGCCAGCAGCACCATGCCGTCGTCCATGCCGGCGGTGTTCGACGCTGCGAGCACGTGGGCGCCGTCGCCGGCGACGCGGGTCAGGTCGTCGGTTAGGGCATCGGGGTCTTCCGCAAGCGCAATCCGAAGACTGCCGATGCGCAGCCCCTTGGGCAAGCCGGCGAGGCTCGAGAGCTGCGGCGCGAAGCGACCGTTGACAATGACGATTCGGTGGCTGTCGAGGCCCGGCACCAGCAGATGGTCGACATCCTCGGGCAACAGTGCCGCCGGCTGCGCATCGACAGGCGTGAAGCCCTGCTCCAGCAGGGCGCGCAGGCCGGTATAGCGCCAGCCTTCCGACTTGCCGGTAGGCGCGCCCTGGCTGTGGACACGCTCGGTAGCGGCAGCACGGGCCAGCGCCAGCCAGGCGGGCTCGGCATTGGGGGCCGTGGCAGGCAGCCAGGCGTCGAATGGACCCTGGTCAGGCTCGCTGGCCGCGACCTTGGCTGGCCGGTCGGACTCTAGGGCCTGCGCATTCATGCCGCAGCCTCGTCAACGATCCAGCCGTAGCCCTTTTCCTCCAGCTCTAGCGCCAGCTCCTTGCCGCCGGAGCGGGCGATGCGGCCCTTGGCCAGCACATGGACATAGTCTGGCTCGATGTAGTCCAGCAGGCGTTGGTAGTGGGTGACGACCAGCATTGAGCGCTCGGGGCTACGCAAGGCGTTGACGCCGTCGGCGACTACCCGCAGGGCGTCGATATCGAGGCCGGAGTCGGTCTCGTCGAGGATGGCAAGCCTGGGCTCCAGGAGCGCCATCTGGAAGATCTCGTTGCGCTTCTTTTCCCCGCCAGAGAAGCCGACGTTGACCGGGCGCTTCAGCAAGGAGTCGTCTAGGTGCAGCACCTTGAGCTTTCCCTTCATCAGGCGCAGGAAGGAGACCGCGTCCAGCTCCCCTTGGCCATGGTACTTGCGCTTGGCGTTGAGTGCGGCCTTCATGAAGTAGGTGTTGTTGACCCCCGGCAGCTCAACCGGGTACTGAAAGGCCAGGAACAGGCCCAAGCAGGCGCGCTCTTCTGGGTCCAAATCCAAAAGGTCGCGGCCCTCGAAGGTGACGCTGCCGCCGGTGACCTCATAGTCTTCCCGGCCGGCAAGGACGTGTGCCAGCGTGCTCTTGCCGGAGCCGTTCGGCCCCATGATGGCGTGTACTTCGCCGGCACCTACTTCTAGATCAAGACCCTTCAGGATCTCCTTGTCACCCACGTTGGCCCGCAGGCCTTGTACAGACAGCATGCTTGACTCCGTCGGCCGGCCGCATCCCAGCCCAAGCGGGAGCGGCTGCGGCTCGCTTGTATGGTTGGCCCGCACCCGAACGAGGGCGCGGCGTATGGTGCTGGACGCGTCGGTCAGCCTACGGCGCCCTCTAGACTGATGCTGAGCAGCTTCTGCGCTTCCACGGCGAATTCCATCGGCAGCTCGTTGAAGACCTCTTTGCAGAAGCCGTTGACGATCATGGACACGGCGTCCTCCTCCGAGAGGCCGCGGGAGCGGCAGTAGAAGAGCTGATCGTCGCTGATCTTCGACGTGGTGGCCTCATGCTCCATCTTCGCCGTCGGGTTCTTCACCTCGATGTACGGGAAGGTATTGGCGGCGCACCTGTCACCGATCAACAGGGAATCGCACTGGGTGTGGTTGCGCGCACCCTGAGCCTTGCCGGCAATGCGCACCAGCCCTCGGTAGGACTGGATGCCGTGCTGTGCCGAGATACCCTTGCTGACGATGGTGGAGCTGGTGTTCTTCCCCAAGTGGATCATCTTGGTGCCGGTGTCCGCCTGCTGGCGGCCCTTGGTAACGGCCACCGAGTAGAATTCGCCGACCGAGTTGTCGCCGCGCAGGATGCAGCTGGGATACTTCCAGGTGATGGCGGACCCCGTCTCCACTTGGGTCCAGCTGATCTTGGAGCCGGCCCCACGGCAGTCGCCCCGCTTGGTGACGAAGTTGTAGATGCCGCCGCGACCCTCCTCGTCACCCGGGTACCAGTTCTGCACCGTCGAGTATTTGATCTCCGCGTTGTCCATGGCGATCAGCTCCACGACGGCGGCGTGCAGCTGGTTCTCGTCGCGCTGCGGCGCGGTACAGCCCTCGAGGTAGCTCACGTAGCTGCCTTCTTCTGCGATGATCAGGGTGCGCTCGAACTGGCCGGTCTTGGCCTCGTTGATGCGGAAGTAGGTACTGAGCTCCATCGGGCAGCGGGTGTTCTTCGGCACATAGACGAAGGTGCCATCCGTGAACACCGCGGAGTTGAGACCCGCGTAGAAGTTGTCCGTCGGGGGCACGACGCTGCCGAGGTACCGCCGCACCAGCTCCGGGTACTGCTGCACCGCTTCCGAAATGGCGCAGAAGATCACACCTGCCTCGGCCAGCTTTTCCCGAAATGTCGTCGCCACCGACACGCTATCGAAGACGGCGTCCACGGCCACGCCGGCCAGGGCCTTCTGCTCTTCGATCGGGATGCCGAGCTTCTCGTAGGTCTCCAGCAGCACCGGGTCCACCTCGTCGAGGCTCTTCAGCTCCGTCTTCTTTGGCGCCGAGAAGTAGGAGATCGCCTGGTAGTCGATAGGCGGGTAGTGCACCGCCGCCCACTGCGGCGTCGACATCTTGAGCCACTTGCGGTAGGCGGCCAGGCGCCAGTCCAGCATCCACAGGGGCTCGTCCTTGCGCTGGGAGATGGTCTCGATGACCGATTCGTCCAGGCCCGGCGGCAGGGTGTCGGATGCGATGTTCGTGACGAAGCCGTGCTCGTACTCGGATCTGACCAGGTTGCCGTACTCGGCTTCTGCTTCGGCGCTCTTGCGCGAGATGCCGGAGCGCTGCTCTGGCATCAGCTGTACTGGCAGGTCTTCTGGTGTTGCGCTCATGGTACACCCCGATGTTTCTGAGCAGATTACCAGGTAATGGTATTGTGCCTCGGCACTTATTCAAGGCGCCGCTTGCATGGGATCTCGGCGCCAGGCTCCGGCGCCGGAGATCGACCGACGCCGCTGCAGCCTCATTGCCACCGCCAATCATTTGCACTATTGTTCTGTTTCGCGGTCTTCGCCAAGCGCACGCAAGGGTTGCAGTATGACAAGTGCTTGCGCGGGCGGCGCAACCTAGTGGCAGCGGAGCGCCGCACCGCTCTCGGTCTCGAGGCCCCTGCTCGTCCTCGTTTGATCGGTCGCCGCTATCCGCCCCTTGTCCCCGTGCATCCGGTCACGCCCGGGCGTATCCCGCAGCCTCCCCACCAAGACGCCATGAGACGCATCGCCGCGAACGCCAGTAGCCAGCTCGCGGTGCTGAACCTCAGTGTCGCCTACGGCGAGCAGACCATCGTGCAGAATGTCTCCTTCGCGCTGGAGACCGGCGGCATCGGCTGCTTGCTCGGGCCTAGCGGTTGCGGCAAAACGACGCTGCTGCGCGCCATCGCCGGCTTTGAGCCGGCAAGCCGCGGCGAGATCCGGCTGCACGGTGCGCAGGTGTCGGGGCCGGGCTACACGCTCGCCCCGGAGCAGCGGCGCATCGGTATGGTGTTTCAGGACTTCGCACTCTTCCCGCACCTGAACGTGAGCCGCAACATCGCCTTCGGCCTGAACGGCCTGTCCGGTATCGAGCGGCGCCGGCGCGTCGGCGAGCTCTTAGAACTGGTGGAGCTCACCGGCGCCGCCCGGCAGTACCCGCACGAGCTCTCGGGCGGCATGCAGCAGCGCGTCGCACTGGCCCGAGCCATGGCGCCACGACCGCAGATCCTACTGCTGGACGAGCCCTTCTCCAGCATGGATGCGGAGCTGCGCGAGCAGGTCGCGCGGGACGTGCGCGACCTGCTCAAGCGCGAGGGCATCACCGCCATCCTGGTGACGCACGATCAACTGGAGGCCTTCGCCATGGCCGACGTCATTGGTGTGATCGGCACAGGTCGGTTGCACCAGTGGGGTAGCAGCTTCAGCCTTTACCAGGAGCCTGCCGACCGCTTCGTGGCCGACTTCATCGGCCAGGGCGTGTTGCTGCCGGCGACGGTGCATGATGAGATGAGCGTGAGCACCGAGCTCGGCCGCGTCGTCGGGGAGCGCCCGCACGGCCTCGCGCCCGGAACCCTAGCGGAGGTCCTGATTCGCCCGGACAACCTAGTCTACGACGAGTCGAGCCCCAGCAGGGCGACCCTGGTGGAGCGTGGCTTTCGTGGTGCGAAGTTCCTCTATACCCTGCGGCTCCCCAGCGGCACCGAGGTGCTGTGCCTGGTGCCGAGCCACCACCGCGACGCCATCGGTGAGGAGATCAGGGTGCGTCTGCAGGCGGACCAACTGGTCGTGTTTCCGATGGGTGGTTGAGGAGGTGCGAAGCGCGAAATGCGCGGCGCAGGCGTGCAAGACAGTATCGACAACGATAACGACCGGCAGGGGTCTTGACGTTCCCGTCGTACCGCACCAGCCGCCCAGGATCCACCCAGGATCCACCCAGGATCCACGCAGGATCCACCCAGCATCGGGTCCGAAACGAGTTGCCAACAGAAGGTTCAGATAGGGTTGCACTCTCGCTGAGTGGTGAGCGGCTCGCGGCGGTCTATCGCATCCAGGCGGCGGACCAGGCCGAGGCAGTCGCCCGGGCGCGTGATATCTGCCTGGAGCAGACGGTCGAGCTTCCGGATGCGCTGATCCCGAACGCGGCGATTCGCGAGCAGATCGTGGGCGCCGTGGATGGGCTTGCGGCCGCCGGCGACGGCGCCTGGGACCTGAGCATCCGCTACCCGGTAGAGGCCGCCGGTGGTGAGCTGACGCAGCTGTTGAACCTGCTGTTCGGTAACGTGGCGCTGCAGCCGGGCGTGCGGCTGATGGACTTCCATCTGCCCGAGGGGTTGCTCGGCTCCATCCGCGGGCCGCGTTTCGGCATCGCCGGGCTGCGGGATCTCCTCGCCGTACACGACCGGCCCTTGCTCTGCACCGCGCTGAAGCCCATGGGCCTGAGACCGCGAGCTTTGGCACGGCTTGCGTATGAGCTGGCACTGGGCGGCATCGACCTCATCAAGGACGATCACGGCCTGGCCGACCAGTGCTTCTGCCCCTTCGACGAGCGGGTCGCCCGCTGCGCCGAGGCGGTCCAACGGGCCAACGGCGAGACCGGACGACACTGCCTGTACTTGCCGAACCTGACCGCCCCCGCACACCTGGTTCAGGCGCGCGCCCGCGCCGCCAGCGCCGCTGGCGCCGGCGGAGCCCTATTCTGCCCCGGCCTTGCCGGGCTGGATGCGATGCGGATGCTGGCCGACGACGGCGGGCTCGATCTGCCCATCCTGAGCCATCCCGCCTTCGTCGGCGGCCTCGCGGTCAGCCCCACCGCCGGGCTGTCGCACGCCGTGCTGTACGGACGCCTGAACCGCCTCGCCGGGGCCGATGCGGCCATCTTCCCGCACCTCGGCGGGCGCTTCGCGTTCACCGAGGACGACTGCCGCGAGGTCCGCAACGGCTGCATCGATGCCATGGGCAGGCTCGCGCCCATCTTCCCGGTACCCGCCGGCGGCATGACGCTCGCCCGCGTGCGCGAGCTGTGCGACTTCTATGGCCGGGACGTCATGCTGCTCGTCGGCGGGGACCTGCACGCCCTGGCGCCCGGCGAGGACCTGGTGAAGCGCTGCCGGCGCTTTGTGGCCCTCGCGACTGGCGGGAGCGACTGAGCGCTGGCGTCCGAGCGTCCCGGCGCGAGTCGACATGCCCTGGCTCAGCCCGCGTCGCCGGAGACGACCTCGGCCCGGAGCCAGCCGCGGTCTCCCCAGGGATGTCCGCGCCAGCGCAGCCAGCGGAGCGGCCCAGCGCAGAGGGTCACCCCGGCGACACCGGCGAGCTCGCCGTCCACCAGCACCAGCGGCACGTACGGGCGCAGCCAGGCCGGTACGCCCGCCTGCTGGAACGCCGCCTTGAGATCCCTGCCCGGCCGGGCCGGTCGCGCGCAGCGCAGGCCGGATGCGCCGAAGCGTACGCTAACGCGCGCCTGGACAGCCTGAGCATCCGCCAAGGCCCAGGCCAGCTCCCCCAACGGCGGCGGCAGCGACAGCGGGCTGGCCGGCGCCGGCAAGGGTGCGTTGCCCGGCGCCGGTGGCAGCGGCGCCAAGGCATGGAGCGCATCGCGATAGCGCCGCACCTCGCAGCCCGGCCAAGCCACCAGGGGGCGGCGGTCCGCCGCGGCGGGCAGCAGTTCCTCGAGGATGCGCCGCAGCCGATCGCTGTCCGGCAGCGGAAAGCCCTGGCGCAGCAGCCAGCGCCGGAGCACCAGCTTGCGCCGCCCAGCGTCCAAGGCGCGCAGCCGGTGAATGGATAGTGCTTGCGGTAAGTCGGTAGCGAGCCCGTCCAGCAGCTCGTCGGCGCAGCCGTTCAGCAAGGCTGCGGCCTCCGCACAGTGGGCAGCGGAGCGCGCCAGGGTGCGGTCCAGCGCCGGCCAGCGCTCGCGCAGCGGCGGGATGACCAGGTGCCGCAGCCGGTTGCGGTCCAGCGCGAGGTCGGCGTTGCTCGGATCCTCCACCCAGTGGAGCCCCAGCGTGCGGGCATAGTCGACCAGCGCCGCGCGCGGCAGCGCCAGCAGCGGGCGCATCAGCAGACCGGCGCCGAGCGGCGCACGGGCCGGCATGGCGGCAAGCCCATGCACGCCCGCGCCGCGCAGCAGGGCCAGCAACAGGGTCTCGGCCTGATCGTCGCGGTGCTGCGCGGTAGCGAGGCGATCGCCCGGTTGCAGCAGCGCGCGGAAGGCGGCGTAGCGGCCCTCGCGGGCGACGGCCTCCAGGCTCGCGCCGGCAGGAGGCTGGAGCGCCAGCCGGTGCACCGCCAGCGGCACCTGCAGCGCGGCGCAGACGCACGCGCAGTGCAGGCTCCAGGCATCGGCCTCTGGGAGCAGGCCGTGGTGGACGTGCACGGCGTGCAGGTCGAGCCGCAACCGCTCGCGCAGGCCGACGGCCGCGTGCAGCAGCACATGGGAGTCGAGACCGCCGCTATAGGCGATCCAGAGCCGGTGACCGGCGGCATCGGCAAGGGCCTCCGCGAGCCGCTCGGGGTCGAGCCGGTCCCGCGCGGGTCGCTCCTTAGGGCGCATGAGCGCGCAGGGTCTGCAGGCCGCCTGCCCGAGACGAATCAGTCCTTTACACGGCCGTAGCTCCGCAGCCGGTCGTAGCGGGCGGCGAGGAGCTGCTCCATGGACATGGCTTCCAGCTCGCCGAGGGCTTCGATCAGGGTGTCGCGCAGCCCAAGGGCCATGCCGTCCACGTCGCGGTGGGCACCACCGAGGGGCTCGGGCACCACCGCGTCCACGAGCCCGAGGTCGTAGAGACGCGCGGAGGTAATGGCCATGGCCTCGGCGGCTAGCTGCGCCTTGTCGGCGCTCTTCCAGAGGATCGAAGCACAGCCCTCCGGCGAGATCACCGAGTAGGTGCTGAACTGCAACATGATGAGCCGGTCGCCGACGCCGATGGCGAGCGCACCGCCTGAGCCGCCCTCGCCGGTGACGGTGCAGATGATGGGCACCCGCAGCGTCGCCATCACCTGGAGGTTCCGGGCGATCGCCTCGCTCTGGCCGCGCTCCTCGGCACCGACGCCGGGATAGGCCCCGGGGGTGTCGATGAAGGTGAAGATGGGCAGGCTGAAGCGCTCGGCGAGCTGCATCAGCCGGAGCGCCTTGCGATAGCCCTCAGGGCGCGGCATACCGAAGTTGCGGTGGATCTTCTCCTTGGTGTCGCGGCCCTTCTGGTGGCCGATGACGACCACGGCGCGGCCATCCAGGCGCGCGACCCCACCGACGATCGCGTGGTCGTCCGCGAAGGCACGGTCGCCGTGCAACTCTTGGAAGTCCTCGCAGATGCGCCGGGCGTAATCGAGGAAGTAAGGCCGCAACGGGTGGCGCGAGAGCTGAGAGATCTGCCAGGGCGTGAGCCCGGAGAAGATCTGCTCGGTCAGCGCCCGGCTCTTCTGCTGGAGATGCTCAATCTCCTCGGCGATGTTGATCTCGTTGTCGTCGCCGACATGCCGCAGCTCTTCGATCTTGGCCTCGAGCTCGGCGACGGGCTGTTCGAATGGCAAGAAGTTCAGGTGCATAGCCTGTTAATTCTAGCGCGAGATGAATCCCCGGGGACAGCGCGGTTGCAGGCCGGGGCCAGGACGGAACCCCTCTATCACTGAGCTCGTCAGCCATAGAACGGCTTAGGCGATTGCCAGAGATCTTCATACCAGATTGCGTCGGATTTCCGGCTGCCTGCAAGGAGTGTAAACAGGCGCGTGGTCGCAGGATGCAAGCGTTGGTGCGACGCAGCAGGCGGGCGAAAAGACGGGCACGCTCGTCTGAAAATCGACAGAAATCGCCTTACCGCCGGTTCTGGACCTCTCCGGCCGTCTGGCTCAGACTGCACGCCAACTCGGCTTGGCGAGTCGTGCGCGTGAATCTGCACGACGTCATCACGGTGCGGCCGGTCAGGGTCGACAAGGACCCGGCCTTCAGGCAGCCGCTGAACGCGCATCACGACCTGGGAGTGGTGGCCAAGATTGGCCAGCAGATGCGCTGGCTGCCGGCGTTCTGCGTCACTGCTCCCGATCCACGTCGAGCGCAAGGACGGGGCCACCCCTTGCGGGCGGTGCTGGCCATCGCCGCCGCGGCGGTGCTCCGCAGGACGCGTGGCTACCAGTCCATCGCCGCCTGGGCGCAGGGCCCAGGCCAAGCGGCACGGCGCGCTGTGCTGTTGGCGCCGCTCAAGACATTGCCCAGTGCGCGGATCCTCTCCGGCTATCCCTCGGCGCTGTATGACGAGCAGTTGGCCGAGCGGCGCAGGTTGGCGCTGCAGTTGGTGGGCCAGGCGGGGGTGCGCACCGAGCAGCTGTGGCTCAACCTCGCCCCGGACCGAGTCCACCGGGCGCGCTGCGCGGGCAAGACCAACAGCCGGCGCTCTGCGCGCGCAGCCGCGCCAACTCCGTCTCGGCGTCATCTGGAGAAAGGGTCGCGTCGCGTTGCTCAGACGCGACCCAAGGTGACGCCCTCAACAACTTGTTTGACATAAAGTTCCGAATACTTAGGCGACTGAAGTTTTGCAGTTTTCGGGGGCCTGCGCGGGCAGGTAGGGGGAGTTTTGGCAGGGTTTGCCGGGTTTCGCGCAAATCCCACCGAAAATTCTGAGGCCCCAGCCCGCGCCACATCTACGCGGAGTCAGAACTGTGGAACTTCAGTTAGGCGATTGCCGGAAACAAACATACCGAATGGCGCAGGATTCTCGCTCGCCTTCGAGGAGCGGCAGCGGGCGCATAGTCGAGCTCTGTGCCCGCTGCCGCGACGCAGAAGGCGGGCGAGAAGACAAGCCAGGCGATATGTTTGTTGACAGAAATCGCTCTAGCACAGCTGCGCCAGGTTCCTGCGACCTGCGCAGTGGCGAGCGCGCGCCTTGGCCCGCCGCGAGCCCTACTATCGATTTCGAGCGCCATCTGGGGCTCATCGCCCGCGCGCTCTGCGACTCAGAGGTTGTGAAGAATCCGCAGCAGGCCGGCGGGGTCTTTCACAAGCTCTCAGGCCCCATAGTAGCCGCGATACCAATCCACGAAGCGGGCGACGCCATCCTCTACGGTGGTCGCCGGCTTGTAGTCGAGCTGTTCCACGAGGTCGGCGACATCGGCGTAGGTGTCCGGCACGTCCCCGGGCTGTAGCGGCAGCATCTCCTTCTCCGCCTGCCGCCCGAGGCAGCGCTCCAGCACCTCGATGTAGTGCATCAGCTCCACGGGCCGGTTGTTGCCGATGTTGTAGAGCCGGTAGGGAGCGCTGCTGGTAGCGGCGTCTGGCAGGTCGCCGTTCCAGGCCGGATTGGGCTCGGGGATGCGGTCCAGCACCCGGATCACGCCCTCGACGATGTCGTCGATGTAGGTGAAGTCGCGCCGGTGCCTGCCGTAGTTGAACACCCGGATCGGCCTGCCTTCGAGTATCGCGCGGGTGAACAGGAACAAGGCCATGTCCGGCCGCCCCCAAGGGCCGTAGACGGTGAAGAACCGCAAGCCCGTGGTCGGCAGCCGGTAGAGATGGCTATAGGTGTGCGCCATCAGCTCGTTGGCCTTCTTGCTCGCGGCGTAGAGGCTCAATGGGTGGTCCACGTTATCGTGTACCGAGAAGGGCATGCGGGTGTTGGCGCCGTAGACGGAGCTGCTGGAGGCGTAGACGAGATGCTCGACGCCGTTGTGGCGGCAGCCCTCCAGGATGTGCGCGAAGCCAAGGACATTGGTGTCCACGTACGCAAGCGGGTTCTCGATGGAGTAGCGCACACCCGCTTGGGCGGCGAGATTGACCACCAGGTCCGGACCATGCTCTGCGAAGGCGGCGGCGATGCCTTCGCGGTCCTCCAGGCCGAGCCGCAGGTCGGTGAAGCCGCCGAAAGCGCGCAAGCGGTCCAGGCGGGCCTCCTTGAGCTCCACCTCGTAGTAATCGCTCAGGTTGTCGATGCCGACGACCTCGTCGCCGCGCTCCAGCAGCCGCAGGGCGAGGGTTGAGCCGATGAAGCCGGCGCTGCCGGTGACGAGCACTTTCATAGGTGGCTGGAGGATGGCATCAGTAGGCGTGGACGCGCGCCCCGTTGCACTGTCCGGGGACGCGGCGCGAGCAATGTCCGTGCCGCGGCCGGTCAGAGACGGCCGTCCACGAGGCTCGCAGGAAAGAGGTGCTTGACGTCGTAGACAATGGCGCCAGGCTTGGCCAGCGCGCGCACCGCGTCGATGCCCATGGCGGCGAACTGCCGGTGGGCGACGGCGAGGACGACGGCGTCGTAGTCGTCGCCGGGCCGCGGCTGCGCCAGGCGGATGCTGTACTCGCGCGCTGCTTCCTCCGCGCTGGCCCAGGGGTCGTGGACGTCGCACTGGATGCCGTAGGCGTTCAGCTCCGCGGCGATGTCCACCACACGGGTGTTGCGCAGGTCCGGGCAGTTCTCCTTGAACGTCAGCCCGAGCAACAGCACCCGCGCGCCGTGCGGGAAGCCGCCACGGGCGGACATCAACTTGACCACCTCACTGGCAACGAAGGCGCCCATGCTGTCGTTGAGCCGGCGCCCGGCGAGGATGATCTCGGGGTGGTAGCCGATCTGCTGCGCCTTGTGGGTCAGGTAGTAGGGGTCGACGCCGATGCAGTGACCGCCCACCAAGCCCGGCCGGAAGGGCAGGAAGTTCCACTTGCTGGCGGCGGCAGCCAGCACCTCGTCGGTGTCGATGCCGAGGCGGTTGAAGATCAGTGCCAGCTCGTTGATGAGCGCGATGTTGACGTCGCGCTGGGTGTTCTCGATGACCTTGGCGGCCTCGGCGACGCGGATGCTGCTGGCGCGGTGCGTGCCTGCCTCGATGATGCTGGCGTAGAGGGTGTCGACGAAATCTGCGGCCTCCGGCGTGGAGCCGGACGTGACCTTCGTGATGGTGGTGAGGCGATGCTCCTTATCGCCGGGGTTGGTGCGCTCCGGGCTGTAGCCGACGAAGAAGTCGTCGTTGCAGCGCAGGCCGGAGCGCCGTTCCAGCAGGGGCACGCAGACCTCCTCGGTGGCGCCAGGGTAGACCGTCGACTCGTAGATGACTATGTCGCCGCGGCTGAGCACGCCACCGAGCATCGTGCTCGCGGAACTGAGCGGCCGCAGATCCGGCGTCTTTGCCTCGGTAATGGGCGTGGGGACGGTGACGACGTAGACATTGCAGGTGCGCAGATCATCCACCGCCATGGTGAAGCTGAGCCGTTGCGCCGCCGCCAGCTCGTCGGGCTCCACCTCCAGCGAGCTGTCGCGCCCCGCGCGCAGCTCGGCGATGCGCGCAGGGTCGATGTCGAAGCCGATGGTTGCGTAGCGCCGGCCCAGCACGACGGCGAGTGGCAGACCAACGTAGCCGAGTCCGACGACGCCGATCGTCGCGGTGCTCGCATCGAGTCGAAGGGGCATGCTATAGCGCTCCGGAGGCGGCTGAGGACGAGGCCGAACCTGTGCGTGGCCTGCGCGCGCGCCAGCCTTACGCCGATGAATTGCGCCGATGTCTGGCGCCCGCGCCGCGCTGTCGTTCCCAATGCACCCGGACCATGGACCCGGATCGGCGGCGCTCGCCGCCAGAGCCCGCCATTGAGGGCCGTGCCTGCACGGCGCCAGTCATCGATCAGCGGTCGGTATGCTACCATGCCGCGCGCTCCCGATCCGTCGATCAGGTGATCGCCCTGGAGGGCTCCGTGGTCGGCGTTGGCCGATCCTTGTGCATATCTGCGGTTGCCCCTTGCGGCGATTGCCAAGGCCGTAGTGCCGCGCTAGCCGGAGGTGCGCCATTGAAAGTGCACCACTGAAAGTACGCCACTGAAGGTGCACCACTGACCTGCAACGGACGCGCGCCAACCCGCGCGCCCTCATCGGTTGTCCGTTCGCATCGCGCTGTAGCTGACACACCAGAATGATCCGGCTCTTCGGCCAGCACGTCTCCGGGCTCAATTTCCTGTTGGGGCTGTTGGAGCTTGCACTTTTCGTGTTCGCCCTGGAGCTCGGCGTTGCCGTGCGCTTCGGTGGACGTCCGCCCCACAACATCGCGCCCGCCGATCCCTGGATCACGGGTGCCGTCTTTGCGCTCGTGCTGTCCCTGTCGCTCGCGTCCATGGGCCTGTACCAGCGCCGCACACAGGACGGCGACGCCGGCTTCCTGGTGCGTCTCGGCGTCGCCTTCGGTATCGGCACGGCGCTGTTGGCCCTGTTGTTCTACCTCTTCCCCGCTATTGCCATGGGCCGCGGCATCTTGGCATGGTCGCTCCTGTTCTCCTTCGTCGGCACTGTGCTGCTGCGCATTGGCTTCGAGCGGATCGCCGGCGCCGAGTCCCAGCAGCGCCGAGTCCTGGTGCTCGGGGCGGGCGTCAACGCGGAGCGGATCGCCGAAGTGGCGGAGCATGGCAACAAGCTGGGGTTCTGTGTCGTCGGCTATGTGCCATTGCCCCGCAGTCAGCGCCTGATCGGTGAGGAGAAGCTCCTAACGCCGACCGCCTCGCTGCTCGAGCTCGCCATTGCCCACGACGTGGACGAAATCGTCGTTGCCGGCGACGATCGTCGCCGGAAGCTCCCCGTGGGGGAATTGCTGGACTGCAAGCTGAGCGGCTTCGAAGTGCTGGACTTGCTGTCCTTCTTCGAAAAGGAGTTGGCCGCGGTCAAGATCGACCTGCTGCACCCGAGCTGGATACTCTTCTCGCGCGACGGCTTCAAGATGGGCGTGACCGGCTTGTACGGGAAGCGCCTGCTGGACCTCACCCTCGGCTCCCTGCTGCTGCTGGTGGCGGCACCCGTGATGCTGCTGGTGGCGCTGGCGTCGCTGATCGAGTCCCGCGGGCGGGCGCCAGTCTTCTATCACCAGATCCGGGTCGGCCAAGGGGGGTTGCCCTTTCGGCTGCACAAGTTCCGCAGCATGCGCGTGGACGCCGAGGCGGATGGACGGGCGCTCTGGGCCAGGAAGAACGACCCCCGCATCACGCCGCTGGGGACATTCATGCGGCGCACGCGCCTGGACGAGCTCCCGCAGCTATTCAACGTGCTGAAGGGTCAGATGAGCTTGGTCGGGCCGCGCCCCGAGCGGCCCGAGTTCGTCGAGCGACTCACGACGGGAATCCCTTACTATGCCGAGCGGCATCGCGTCAAGCCCGGCCT
Organism: Chromatiaceae bacterium; assembly: GCA_028277905.1. GTDB lineage: Bacteria > Pseudomonadota > Gammaproteobacteria > Chromatiales > Chromatiaceae > Thiohalocapsa. The sequence continues at coordinate 16,766 of JANQFI010000156.1, forward strand.
CACGGGCTGGGCGCAGCTGCTCTATCCGTACGGGTCGGATGAAGAGGATGCTAAGCGTAAGCTTGAATTCGATCTCTACTACGTCAAGCATGCTGGCATCTTCCTCGACTTGATCATTCTGTTACAGACCGTCGAAGTGGTCCTGCTGGGCAAGGGCGCCCGCTAGGACCCGCCAGCATCAGGGTCGCGCACGAGCGGGCGCCAATGTTCCTTTCCCCCGACCTCATCGGTGTCCTTGGCTATGCTGCGGACGCCCTTGCCATGGCGCTGCTCGGGCTGCTGCTGCTCACCACCTGGCGAGGCCGGTTGCAGGGGGGGCTCCTGCTGTTGGCCGTCGTCGCGAGCGTCGCCTGGGCGCTTCTGCTGGCGGTCCAGGTGCAGTGGCATGCCGTACCCGTGCAACTGATCTGGGCGGCCGAAGCGGTTCGGGTCGTCACCTGGTGTCTGTTCCTGCTGGGCGTGCTGGGCCAGCTGCAGCGCGGTCTGGTGGAGCGGTTGCGGCCGCTGCGCTGGAGCATCCTTGGCTGCGGCTTGTTGTTGCTGCTGCCGTTCGAGGACTGGGTGCCCGCCCTGCTGCCCGGCATCGGCGACTGGCTGGCGAAGGCGCGCCTGGTTGGCCAGTTGTTGCTGACGGTGGCAGGTCTGTTCTTGGTGGAACAGGTGTATCGGAGTACGCCGTGGCAGCACCGTTGGGGCATCAAGTTCCTGTGCTTTGGCCTTGGCGCGCTGTTCGTGTACGACTTCTACTTCTTCGCCGACGCACTGCTGTTCGGCCGGTTGGATACCGGCGTGTGGCTCGCCCGTGGAGCCGTCAACGCTCTGGTTATGCCGCTGCTCGCCGTCTCCGTTGCACGCAACCCGCAATGGTCCTTCGATCTCGCCGTCTCACGCGCCGTGGTCGTCCACTCCACGACGCTCATGGCCGCGGGCGTCTATCTGCTCTTCATGGCCCTGGCGGGCTACTATATCCGGGCCTACGGCGGTGAGTGGAGCGCCGTCTTCCAGCCGCTGTTCTTCTTCGGTGCGGCATTGTTACTGCTCGTGCTGCTGTTCTCGGGGCAGTTGCGGTCACGCCTGAAGCTCTTCGTCAGCAAGCACTTCTACAGCTACCGCTACGACTATCGGGAGGAATGGCTGCGACTGATCCGCGTGCTCTCGGGCAAGGTCTTGCAGGCGACGCTGCCCGAGCGCATCATCTTCGCGCTCGCCGAGCTGGTGGATAGTCCGGGCGGTGCCGTCTGGGTGCGGGAAGCCGACGGCTGTAGCTTCCGCCGTTGCTGGAACCTGTCGCCGGCGGCGGTAGAGCGTCGCTGGGACGCGGCAAGGCTCTGTGTCGCACTGGAGCAGCGCGGTGAGGTGGTGAGCATCGGTCGTCCGCCGGAGGACAGCGCGATCCGCGCGGCAATGCCCGATTGGCTGCGCGACAGCAGCATACTCTGGCTGTTGGTGCCCCTGATGCACGAGGATCGTCTGCAGGGGCTGGTGTTGCTCGCGCGGCCCCGGGCGCCGCAGGAGCTCGGCTGGGAGAATATCCAGCTGCTCCAGACTGCCGCGCGGCAGGCGGCGAGCTATCTGGCACTGGACCAGGCAGCGGCGGCGCTATTCGAGGCGCGCCAGTTCGAAGGCTTCAACCGGCTCTCCGCCTTCGTCGTGCACGACCTCAAGAACCTGGTCGCGCAGCTGTCGCTCGTGAGCCGTAACGCAGAGCGCTATCGTGACAACCCGGCCTTCGTCGACGATGCCCTACACACGGTCCGCGACGCCGTGGACCGGATGAACCGCCTCCTGCTCCAGTTGCGCGCAGCCGTGCCGACGGAAGCACAGCAGCGCTTCGCCCTGTTGCCCGTGCTGAAGCGCGCCATCGCCGAGCGTGCGGGGCAGGCGCCGCAGCCTGTCCTGCAGGTGGAGACCGAAGGTGCCGAGGAGGTGTGTATCGATGCCGAGCGCCTCCAGGCCGTCCTGCGCAATGTGATTCAGAATGCGCAGGACGCGGCCGACAAGCGCGGGCGGGTGACCGTGACCTTGCGCGCGGATGCTGACGCCGTGATTGTCGACATCGACGACGACGGCTGCGGCATGGACGAGGAGTTCGTCCGCGAGCGGCTGTTTCGGCCGTTCGACTCGACCAAAGGTCTCGCCGGCATGGGCATTGGTGCGTATGAATGCAAGTCCCTCGTGGCCCTCGCCGGTGGGCGCGTGGACGTGGACAGTGCGCCGGGACGCGGCACGCGCTTTCGTATCCGCCTGCCGCGGGCGGATGCAGCACATGTGCCGCAACTCGCGACGGCAGCGATGTAGTGGCAGTGCAAGAACAACCGATCAAACTTCTCATCGTCGAAGACGACCCCGGGCTGCAGCGGCAACTGCGCTGGAGCTTCGAGGGCTGTGAGACGATCGTCGCCTCGGACTACGACTCGGCGCTGGCCGAGCTGACGCAATTCGTGCCCACCGTGGTGACCCTGGACCTCGGGCTGCCGCCCGATCCGGGCGGCACCAGCGAGGGCTTCCGGCTGCTGGACGAGATCCTGGTACGCGCGCCGGACACGAAGGTCATAGTCGTCACCGGGCACAACGACCGCGACAATGCGGTGCGCGCGGTGGGGCGGGGTGCCTACGACTTCTTCGAGAAGCCCATCGACCCCGACCTGCTCGCCATGACGGTGCAGCGGGCCGCGAAGCTCGCGTTTCTGGAGCGGGAATACCGCAAGCTCGCCACGGCCGTGCCGCAGTCGCCCTTCGGCGAGCTCATCGCCGTCAGCCCGCAGATGCTCGAGGTCTGTCGCAGCGTCGAGAAGCTGGCGCCGACGGACGTCACCACGTTGATCCTCGGCGAGAGCGGTACCGGCAAGGAGGTGCTGGTGCGCATTCTGCACTCCTTGAGCAGCCGCAGTGCGCGGCGCCTGGTGGCCATCAATTGCGCCGCCATCCCCGACGCCCTGCTCGAGAGTGAGCTGTTCGGCTACGAAAAGGGGGCCTTCACCGGCGCTGTGAAGACCAACCGCGGCAAGATCGAGACGGCCGACCGCGGCATCCTGTTCCTGGACGAGATCGGCGACCTGCCGATGTCCTTGCAGGCGAAGCTGCTGCGCTTCCTGCAGGAGCGTGTCATCGAGCGCATCGGCGGGAGGCAGGAGATCCCGGTGGACGTGCGCGTCGTCTGCGCCACGCACCAGGACCTCGCCAAGCTGATCGACGATGGCCGCTTCCGCGAGGATCTCTATTACCGCATCAACGAGGCCACCATCCAGGTACCGCCGTTGCGCGAGCGTCAGGACGATGCCGTCGTGCTGGCGCGTGCCTTTCTGACCCGGTTCGCGGCGCGTCACCGCAAGCCGGTCAAGACCTTCTCGCGCCAGGCCATGGCGATCATCGAGGCATACCATTGGCCTGGCAACGTGCGTGAGCTGGAGAATCGGGTCAAGCGCGCTGTGGTCATGGCGGACGGGCGCGAGATCACGCCCGAGGACCTGGAGCTCGCGGAGGTGCAGGTGCGCGAGACGCCCTTCGCGCTGCGCGAGGTGCGCGAGCTGTCCGAGCTGCAGGCCATCAAGCGCGCCATCCATCACAGCGACCGCAATCTGTCGCGCGCCGCCGAGCTCCTGGGCATTACCCGCCCGACGCTATACAACCTGATGAAGAAGTATAAGATCCCGAATTGACCCAGCTACCTGTAGTGTGCCGAATGCCCCCTTACCATCTAACCTAGCCATCTAGCCTAGCCATCCAACTTAAACATCGAATTGGCCCTCCCCTTTGCCGTCAGCAACCTGCCGTCAACAACGCCCCTTCACATGCATTGACCGGAGGTGGTCATGATCATCCGTTCGCCGCGCAGGCCGCGCCTTAAGCTCTGCATCCTCCTCGGCGCCATCCATTTGGTCCTCGCCGGGCCGGTCTTGCAGGCCGACAGCGAGGCGCTCGGCGAGGCACAGGGCTTTTTCGACGCCGGCAACTTCAACGCCGCCGCGATCGAGCTGAAGAGCCTGTTGCAGGCCGACCCGAATCTGGTCGATGCCCGACTGCTGCTCGCGCAGGTTCACCTGCGTGCCGGCAGAGGCGCAGAGGCCGAGAAGGAGCTGCGCCGGGCGCTGGACCTCGGCGCCGATCCGGCGGTGCTGCGCTTCGACCTCGTCAGGGCACAGTTGCAGCAACAGCGGTTCCGGGAGGTCTTGGACTCGCTCGAGGTCGAGATGCTGCCTGCCGAGGAGCGGGCGCGTGCCTTGGCGCTGCGCGGACGCGCGCATCTGGGCCTGCGCGAGACGGACGCGGCGAAGCAGGACTTCGCCGACGCGGTGGCACTCGACCCCAGCGACCGTGAGGCCGCTGCGGGATTGGTGCAGTTGGCGCTGTTGGACGGTGACATCGACACCGCCGATGTCACGTCAAAACGGCTGCTGGAGCAGTATCCCGAAGAACCCGACGTGATGCTGCTGCGGGCCGAGGTGGAGCGCCGCGCCGAGCGCCCGGCGGCCGCGGTGGCGCTGTTCGGCGAGGTGCTGGCGCTGGAGCCAGAGAACCTGCGCGCGCTGCTTGGACGGGCCACGACGCGGGTCAGCATGCAGCGCTTCGACGGGGCGCGGGCCGACCTCGAGCAGGTGGACGCCCTGAAGCCCAATATCGTCGTCGCCAGCTATCTGCGTGGCGTCATGGCCTTCTACGAGCGCAACTGGGACGCGGCGCGCGAGCGCTTGCAGCTGGTCCTGAGCGCTCAGCCCAACCACCTGCAGAGCCAGTTGCTGATGGGCATCGTCAGCTATGCCCGCAATGATCTCCAGTTGGCCGAGGAATATCTCTCCCGCATCAATGCCGCGATGCCGGACAACCTGCAGGCGGCCAAGGTGCTGGCTGCAACCCGCCTGAAGCTGCGCGAGCCGGGGAAGGCGGCGGCAGTTCTGGAGCCTGTCGCCGACGCCCGCGACCCGCAGGTGATGGCGCTGCTCGGCAGTGCCTACATGCTCGCCGGCGATCAGCAGCAGGGGCAGGAATGGCTCAGCCGGGCCGTCGATGTCGCCCCGGACGTGGCGGCGCTACGCACCCAGTTGGCGCTGACACTCATCGCGGGTGGTGACATGAACGGCGCCATCGACGAGCTGGAGAGCGCCGTCGACCTGGGGCAGGACGTGCTGCAGGCGGACGTCCTGCTGGTGCTGGCCAAGCTCAAGGAGAAGCGCTACGACGAGGCCATTGCCGCCAGCGAAGCGCTGGAGGCACGCCAGCCCGAGAGCCCGGTCGCGTTCAACCTCACCGGCCTCGCGCTGCTCGCGCAGGGCAAGCTGGACGGCGCACGCGCCCGCTTCGACAAGGCGTTGGAGCTGGACCCGGGATTCTCCACCGCGCTCATCAACCTGGCCCGCGTCGAAGTGGCCAACGACGATCTCGACGCGGCCGAGGGCCAATACCGGCGCGCGCTGCAACAGGACCCGAAGAACCTCGCGGCGCTGCTGGGCATGGCCGCCATCGCCGAGTTGCGCGACGACGACGCCGGCATCCTCGAGTGGCTCAACAAGGCCCAGGACGCCAATCCTGCGGCCACCCAGCCCGGCATCCTCCTGAGCCGCTACTACATCGATCGGCAGGATTATCTCAAGGCACTCACGGTCGCGAGTGATCTCGCCGCACGCTTTCCGGTCAACGCCGACGCGCTGGAGATGCTCGGCCGTGCCCAGACCCTCGCCGACGAGCCGGCCAGCGCCATTCGCAGCTTCGACCAGATCCTGGAGACGAGTCCGGACGACCCGCGCATCCTCTACCTCAAGGGCGGCGCCCAGTGGAAGAGCAAGGACTTCGCCGGTGCGCAGCGGTCCTTCGAGCGCGCAGTGGCGCAGAAGCCGGTCTTCGTGGATGCGCGCATGGCACTCGCATCGGTGCTGATGGAGGCGGAGGACTATGATGCCGCCCTGGAGGTCGCCCGCGCCTTGCAGACCGACTACCCCGAGCAGCCGCTGGGGTATCGCATCGCAGGCACCGTGCAGATGGCCGCGCGCAATCCATCCGGTGCCATCGAACCGTTGCAGAAGGCGGTGGAGCTGGCGCCGGCACCGGCGCTGGTACGCCAGCTGGCCGAGGCCTATTCCCGCGCCAATCGCAGCAGCGATGCCATGGCCCTGCTGCAGGACTGGGGCGAGCGGCAGCCCGAGGACCTGGGCAGCCAGGCCATGCTGGCCATGCTCATGCACGGCGAGGGCATGGCGGATCAGGCGCTGCCCATCTACGAGCGGCTCTATGCCGCCGGGCAGAGCAACATCCTCATCCTCAATAACCTTGCCTGGATTCTGCACGAGCGCGGCGATGCGCGGGCGCTGGATATCGCCGGCAAGGCCTATGAGTTGGACCCGAATCGCCCGGAGGTGGCCGACACCTACGGCTGGATCCTGTTCCATGCCGGCCAGCGGGACAAGGGACTGAGCATCCTGCAACAGGCGCATTTGGCCTATCCGACCCAGACCGAGATCGCCTACCACACGGCGGTGGCGCTGAGCGACGTGGGGCGCGGCAGCGAGGCCCTGCCGATCCTGCGCCGACTGCTGCGCGAGTACCCCAACTCCGAGGAGGCGGATGACGCGCAGCGACTGCTGGACGAGCTGGGCGGTGGGGCCGGTTGAGGCGCCATCGGTTGAGGTGCCATCTTAGGCGATTTCTGTCAGCAAACAGACCGCCTGGCTTGTCTTTTCGCCCGCCTTCTGCGTCGCGGCAGCGGGCACAGAGCTCGACTATGCGCCCGCTGCCGCTCTTTGAAGGCGAGCGAAAATCCTGCGCCATTTGGTATGTTCGTTTCCGGCAATCGCCTAAGCCCGCCCTGAACAGCGGTGATCTCACTGCTCGCCGCGTCACTAGTGCCAGCCATACACGGAATCATCCATGAGCGCCAGCATGCGAGAACCGTTGCCGCGGCGACGCTTCACCGTCGCCGACTATCACCGGATGGGGCAGGCTGGGATCCTCGGCGAGGATGAGCATCTGGAACTGATCGACGGGGAGATTATGGAGATGACGCCGATTGGCAGTCCGCATGGAGGCCGAGTCAATCAGTTGGTTCGGATCTTGACCAATGCTGTAGGTGAGCACGCCGTCGTTGCCGTTCAGAACCCGGTGGTCCTGGGCGAGCGCTCCGAGCCCGAGCCGGACATCGCGCTGCTGCGCCCGCGCGCGGACTTCTATAAGGACTCACACCCGGCGGCGGCCGATGTGCTGCTGCTGATCGAGGTCGCCGACATCAGCCTGCGGACCGACCTCGAGGTCAAGGTGCCGCTGTACGCCCGCCATCGAATTCCTGAGGTCTGGGTCGTCGCCATCGG
>JANQFI010000165.1 GCA_028277905.1 Chromatiaceae bacterium
GAGATCCACGACAAGAACGCCAAGCCGATCGTCGATCCCGACAGCGAAAAGCCGATCATGAAGGCGACCAAGTGCGACCTTTGCGTCGGCAATCCGGGCGGCCCGGCCTGCGTGCGCGCTTGCGCCCATGACGCTTTGCGGCGGGTCGACTTCCGCGCCGCGAATCCTTTTCGGCGGGAAAGCTGATGCGCTTGCTGACCAGAGATGGCGCCCTTATGGCCGTGACCATGGCGGCGGTCTTCGCGGCCGTGGCCTTCCAGGCCCATCGCGGCTGGCTGACGTTCTCCGATCCCTCGATCCTGACCGGCTATTTGCTGCTCACCCTGCTGATCGCGCTCGCCCTCTTCGCCGGCCGCAAGCGGCTCTCCATGGTCCCCCTGGGACGGGCGAGCGTCTGGATGACGGTGCACGTTCTGCTCGGCCTGCTGGCGATGGGCGTGTTTTGGCTGCACAGCGGCACCTTGTGGCCGGTCGGGCTCTACGAACAGGTGCTGGCCACCCTTTTCTACATCGTCATCGCGACCGGCATTCTCGGCTTCATGCTGCAGACGGTGATGCCGTCCCGGCTCACCCAGAGCGGCCGGGAGATCATCTACGAGCGCATCCCGGCCGAGGTCGCCCGCCTGCGGGCGGCGGCCCAGGACGTGGTTCTGGCCTGCACCGAGGAGACCGGCGGCGATCCCCTGGCGCGGCACTACTACGAGGTTCTCCACTGGTACTTCCAGCGGCCGCGCTTCTTCTTCAGCCACGCCGTCGGCGCCATGCGCGCCAATCACTGGCTGCAGCACAACGCCGCGGCGGCCGAGCGCTACCTGAACGATAAGGAGATGCACTACCACCGGCAGCTCTACGCGCTGGCCGAGGAGAAATCCTCGGTCGACATTCACTACGCCAAGCAAAGCCTCATGAAGTGGTGGCTTTTCCTGCACATTCCGCCCGCCGCCGCGCTCATGGTCTTCGCGATCTGGCACCTCATTCTCGTCAATGTCTATGCACTCTGATGGATCCGGCAAGGTTCAGCCACGACAAGAGCCAGTACGAGCGGCCCGACGCGAAATACTGCTGCGGACGGGGTGCTTGTTGGCAGGCGCCCTGCGCGCGCGGCCCCAACGCCGACGGCACTTGCGGCGGGACCAGCGAGTGCGAGCCCTTCTTCGACGGCAACGGCTATCAATGCCGGCGCCCCATGTCTGCCGGCGGCCCCTGCGAGCAGGGCCCGGGACCGGACGGCCGCTGCGGCATCCAGCGCCCGGCCTGCGTGCCGCAACCCAGCCTGCGCAAGCGGCGTGGCCGACTGACGCTGATCGCCGCCCTGCTCGCCATCGCGGCCATCACCGGCCTGGCGGGCAACGGGACCTGGCCGATGCTTGAGCAGCTGGACCTGCTCGACCCGGGCCCGATCTCCGGCGCCCACGCCCGCTTCACCGAAGAGGGCGGTTGCGTCACCTGCCACGGCGGCCGGAACCGGCAGGGCTTCGCCTGGCTGGGCGCGGCCTTCACCGGCCACGACATGTCGGGCGCCTGCCTCGGCTGCCATGCCTTCGACGGGCCGCCCGACCGGCCGCACAACGCCGAGCTCACGCCGGTGCACGGGCCCGCGACCCTGGAATGTGCCGCCTGCCATACGGAGCACCAGGGCGAGACCTTCAACATCTCGCAGATGGCCGACCAGCAGTGTCACAGCTGCCACCGGGACGAGCACAGGTTCACCAACTTCGGCAAGGACCATCCGGACTTCGGCGAGAACTTCCCCTACAACACGCCGGGCGCGATCAAGTTCACCCACGTCAAGCACTTCACCAAGCACTTCCCGAAGGAGGGCGACCACCGCCCGGCCTCCGAGACCTGCCTGTCGTGCCACGACATCGACCACGCCGGACCCAACGTGCCGGTGCGCTCCTTCGAGGTCATGTGCGCCGACTGTCACAGCGACGAGATTCCCCGCAAGGACCTGATCGTCGTCAGCCTGCCGGAGCTCGACCAGAGCCTGGTGGCCCTGACCCGGCA
>JANQFI010000211.1 GCA_028277905.1 Chromatiaceae bacterium
GCAGTGGCCACAGCTGACCACCTTCCTCGAGGATGGACGTGTCCCCATCGACAACAATGTCGCCGAGAATGCCATCCGCCCCTTTGTCATCGGACGCAGGAACTGGCTGTTCTCCGGCAGTCCGCGCGGCGCCGAGGCCAGCGCCACCTTGTACTCGCTGATCGAGACGGCCAAGGCCAACGGGCTGGAGCCCAAAGCCAATTTGAATCACCTCTTCGAGCACCTGCCGATGGCGAGCACCCCGGACGCCATCGCCGCCCTGCTGCCGATGAACCTCAGCCCGCAAGACCTCGCCCCAATCCCGACCCGCCTGCCGGAATCCCGTCAAGCCCTGTAGTTCGCCGGACGCTTACAAGTCCACGCCAGGCTCCGGGAAGCGCACCGCCTCGCCCGCGCGCCCCCACTGCTCCAGCGGCGCGGCGCCGTCCAGGCCCCTGTGGGGGCCGTGGTGGTACTCGCCCTCGATCCATGCGCCCAGGCAGCGGTTGAGCGCGTCCAGGCCGGCGGTGTCCGCCTCGCGCAGACGGGTGAGCACCTGCGCACGCACGGTCTGGAACCAACGCTCGATCTTACCCTTGCCCTGCGGGCGATAGGGACGGGCATGGATCAGTGCGATGCCGAGCCGGGCGCAGACCGGCGACAGGTGCCGGGAGCGATGATTGGCACCGTTGTCGACGGACAAGCGCTGGGGCAGGCCGCGTTTTTCGATCGCCAGCTTCAGGACCGGCAGAAAGGCGCGGGTGTTCTCCGCCAGTGCGAAGGCGGCATGCGGAATCACCCGCGAGGCATCGTCGATGAAGGCGATCAGATGGGTCTTGCGCTTGGTGCGTCCCTGCACGCGCACGCTCGGCCCGTGCACGACGTCGCCCAGCCACAGCTCGCCGGCCTGCGCAAAGGCGAAGCGGCGCCGGTCGCGCTCGCCGGCGTCGCCTTTGGATTTGTCCATCAGCCCATGGCGGGCGAGCAGCCGATGCACCGTCGAGGACGCCGGCGCCAGCTCATCGGGCACCTCGGGGCGCTTGCGCGCCTCGCGGATGACCGGCTGCACGGACAGCGCCGGGTTGGCCTCTTTGGTCGCCGGCAGCGCCTCGGCCACCTCCGGCGGCAAGGTTCGGGTTTGGTCGCGGTCGGCGCGCGCCTTGGGCAGCAGGGCGTCGAAGCCGCCGGCGCGATACGCCTTGAGCCAATGACGGATGGTCTCGGCGGCAATGCGCGTGCGCGTGCTGCCGGGGAGGGTGTGGTCGCGCGCGGCCTTCTCCTCGATACGTGCGTACAGCCCCTTGGCATCCTTGGGCTGGTGCAACAGCTCGGCAGTCACCCCGTAGCGAAACAGGGCGATCTCCTGGCGGCGCTCCTCGTCGATGTCGGTCATGCGCGTCGGCTCCGGGTGGCGCAGGCGATCCGCCTGCCCGCGCGACCCTACGCCGGCGCCACTGGCGGGGCCGCCCCCGCACGGTGTTGGCGCCCGCCGGCCGGCGCCGGGGCCGAAATCCGAGCGGCATCGGCAACACCCGGAGGAATTCCTCGCCGATCCCGCGCAGGCTCAACAGGACGTCGGCGACCTCCAGGCGCTCGCCGAAACCGGCCAGCGTCGCCTCGCAGCCGGTGAAATGCTCCGACAGCAGGCCCTTGAGCAGGTGCTGCGAGGCGTGTACCTCGCGCACGCGCCGACCGATCCAGCGCAGCGCCCCGGGCAGCTCGATGTCCACACGCAGGTGCGCACAGGCCGCCTCCGGACTCGACGCCTGCTCGGCCTTGCGTACCACCGCCTCAACCTCGCAAAGCCCACCCTTCAACCGCGCCGCAAACCAGTCTGGCAGCAGACTGAAGGTGCACCGCCCCTTGGGGCAGTGCCAACGCGCTATCGGGGTGCCGGGCGGGGAGACGCGCGCATAGGTCCCGTGGCGGGCAAGGCCGCAGCCGCCGCGCGGATGCAGCGGACAGCACGGCGGACTTGCCTTCAACCAGCCCTGTTCGCGAACATACTCCTCGCCGGTGGATTCACATGCAAAGCGAAGCTGCACCGGCCATGGGCCCGCACGGCGCCAACCGTGGCGGGCCTTCTCGTGTCTGGACGTCTCTCTATTGTGCACCGCGCCGCAGCGCCGCGCTCGGCGGTTGCGCTTGCGGGAAATCCGTGCCCCGTCCGGCCTGAAATGCTTCACCGCCGGACGCTTTCACCGGTGGCGCAAACCTTACGGGAACAGGCGGTGATTTGTTGATCAGCGTGAGGAACAACACCATCCAGTATCCGCGGCAAGGACAAGCAGGCGCTGCCACATGCCCGAGAGCTGGTGCTGGAGTGGACCGATGGGGCCTCGATTCGCATCCGGCTGGACCACGGCTTCGGCTTCGGCTACTGGAAGACCAAATGGAGCAAGCCGTTCGGTTTCGCGGGTCTGCCTCGACAGCAGGCGGCGGAGCTGCGCGATGCCCGTTTCGGCGTCGAGCCGTGGAATGATCAATACGAGACCATCCTCTATGTCGGCCAGTTGGTGACCAAGGAGTGACGTCGCCCTGAATCTGGAAAGCGTGTCGGATCGCTCCTTCGGCTTATCTTCCGTGTTGCTCCTGGTACGAGACTGCGCTGAACGTTTCCGTATTCAGCAGCCAGAGAAGATGAGGCGCCTCGGTCTCGTTGCAGTGCTTCGTGGCTTGAAGTCCAAGGCCCAAGGGTGGCCGACTGAAGTCGGCTTACCTAGGCTCAATCGTCGTCGTCGGTGACCTCGGCCAGCACCATGCCGGTGGCGGCCTCGGGGTCGTTGGTGAAGCGGATGCAGTGCTCGGCGCCGTTGATGAGGTACAGGTTGAAGCCGTCGGCCCCGCGGATGGGGGGGATGCCGTCGCCGATGTCGTCGTCGGAGCAGTAGGTGAAGTGCAGGTCGGGGAGGGCGTCGCGGAGCGCCGCGACGGAGTCGGCGC
>JANQFI010000221.1 GCA_028277905.1 Chromatiaceae bacterium
CTTGTCTTTTCGCCCGCCTTCTGCGTCGCGGCAGCGGGCACAAAGCTCGACGATGCGCCCGCTGCCGCTCCTTGAAGGCGAGCGAAAATCCTGCGCCATTCGGTATGTTTGTTTCCGGCAATCGCCTAAACGGATAGACCTCTCGTAAGCTCATCTCGTCGAAGTGCTCGACGAGCAGCGCAGGCTGCGCCTGAAGGCGTGCAACGGCGGCCGGGTCGTCGAGGATCTCGGTCATCAGCGCAACCGCACGAGCCAGGTCGTCAGCCGGGCCTGGCCAGCCTTCGGGCCGATCCGCCAGCGGCCCAATCCACTGCCACAGCAAGGGCACCCGATCAACACCATCGACGGCATGAAGCCTGGCCAGGGCCGCGCGTAGCAGCTCGGGGGCGCCGCCGTCGATAAGCAGCTCGATGATGGCGAGGGCCGTTGTTCGGTCGAGCCGGCCCAGCTCAGCGGCGAGGCGGTCGGTGGCGAGCAGGTGGCGCAGGGTCTGCTCGACACGCTGGCGCACCGGCTCGGCGGCGTCACGGCCGAGGCGGATCAGGGCGGCGAGCAGGCCGCGGCGAGGGGTGCCTTGGACAGGCTCGGCGGCCAGGGCCTCGGCGAGGGCGTCGGCGACCTGCTGGCGAAGCCCCGTCAGCGGCCGGGTCAGCACCGCGGCGCACTGGCCCGCCAGGGCCAGGCGCGGCATGCGCAGCGACTGGTCACGCTCATCGGCATCGCATGTGGTTAGCTTGTGGACCGCATCATCGGCGTCCAACGCGACCGCCGCCGGAGCGGATGCCTCCTCGACATCACCCGCCATGCCCCGCTCCAACAGCGCCCGCACGAGCCGCTCGGCCCCGTCGTGCTCCAGGCTGGCATAGAAGATCGGCACCCGCGCCCAGTCAGGTTCGTCGATGTGCTCCAAGGCCAGCGAAAGGCCGGCGTCGCCGCGGCGGGCCAGCTCGCGGGCGGCGCAGAACTCTTGCAGGGAGCGGTGGGCGAAGGAGAAGCGCTCGCCGTCGCCCGTGTCATTGATCAGGCCGGAATTGCGGTGGACCTCGGCGACCAGGGTCTCGGCCTCGTCGGCGGCTATCTCCAAGCGCTCGCCAGCCAGGTCGGGGGCGGCGGCGATGAGGTCGGCGACGGGCCAGACCTCGAAGTCGCGGTGCTCGGCGGTGGCGCGGCGCAGGGTCTCCAGCGCGAAGCATTGCAGCAGCGCGAGCTTGTCGCGGTAGGGTTTGGTGTTGCGGGGCTTCGGCTTGAGGCCGCGCTCCATGCTGGTGGCGAAGTCGTGGCGGCGGAGCAGGTTCTCGATGCCCTGGTCATAGAGCTCGGCCAGGTCGTGGGGGTCGCGGTCCTCGGCGCGGTTGAGGTAGAGCCCGAGGGACAGGGTCAGCAGCAGCGGGTTGCGGTGCAGCTCGGCGATGGCCGGGGCCGCGCGGACGCGAGCAAGGAAGGCGCTTGCGGACTTGGCCTTGGCCGGGAAGTCGGCCTCGCGGCGGGCGACCATGGCCTCGACCTCGGCGTTGCGCATCTCCGCCAAGCGCAAGACCTGGAAGCCGTCGCGACTGAATAGGCTGGGGTCGGGCAGCAGGTCGTCGTTCTGCTCGCGGCAGGTGACCATGAGCCGGGCGCCCGGCCCTGCAGCGCCCTCGGCGAGCCGGTCCGCCAGGTCAACGATGCGCGCCGGCAGCCAGCGGGCGGCGGCCTCGCCGATCTCGTCCAGGCCGTCGAGCAAGAGCGGGAGCTGGCCGTCGCGGTGCAGGGCGTCGACCAGGGCCGCGGCGTGGCGGATGCCGAAGTCGGCCTGGAGCTGGCCGGCAAGCCAGTCCCAGAGGTCGGTCTCCTCGCCCGCGTCGGCGTAGCTGCGCAGTCGGGCATAGACGGGCACGGCGTCCCGCAACTCCGGCCACGGGCGCTGGCCGATGCCGCTGGCCAGGGCCTTCATCAGCGTGGTCTTGCCGGAACCGGGGCTGCCCAGGATCATCAACCGCCGGTGGACCGGCTCGGTGAGCACGGCACGGGGGTCGCGCGGTACGTCGCCGTCGTCGTCACGCCCGCGCAGCGTCAGCGGGAATCTGTTCCGCATCGGTCACCACCGCTTGCAGCAAAGCCATGGCCCTGTCGTCGGCGGTCTCAACCAAATCAACGCCTGACGGACTGAAAATGCGCGATCTCGGCGCAGAGTTGTGCCGAAAGGTCGAAGTCGAGCTAGCCTCTGGTGTCAAATGGCCCTGCACGCACAGGGGCGCTTGGATTTCCTATCCGTCATCGGGTTGCGTCACAGGGCTGTCTGATCGCCCACCGTGCAGCCGCCGAATTGCCCGCTCACAAGCTTCGTCATGCAACCGCATGCGACAGATCCTCGACCCACAGCTGGAGCTCGGCGAGCAAGACATCTCCCGGATCCTGCTCGACACCCGCCCGCGGGACGACATTCCGCAAGTTCTGCGTGCGCTGCAATACATCGATGTCACCCCCGAGGTGCGCGAGCAGGTGTTCGCGATCCTCGCCGCAGTGCTGCCCCGCAGCTGTATATTATGGTGTTTGCTGATATCAAATGATGTGCTATTTTCCGGCATGACTTCTTAGCCCAGCAAACTTAGATTCGCCAGTGTATCGAAACGCTGTCGGTTTATTTAATGCTAGCAAGCGATATACGTGATCTCTATGTTTGGAGTGTCGGTTAACAATTCCATCAAAGATGTGACCGCTTTTCTCCAACTCAAAGCCCGCAATAAGCGACCATTCGTCCGGATACTGGTTTTTCACCTCATCCCAGGTAATCTTGATTTGCCATGATCAAGAAAACCTTTTTGCTCGATACCGTACAGGAATAGGACAACCCGCCACCCAAGTGCGCCGCCAACACTTTAAGGTGGTCGGGTTGGGCGCCGTGTTGGTTTTGTGTGCTATCATGTGTGACATGATGTGTGGGTCGGGCTAAGAAAATGGCAACAAACCTTTCGATTGATACTGAGCTACTTGAAGAAGCCGTGGCAATTGGCGGCATGGCAACTAGAATAGATACCGTAAATCAAGCGCTTAAAGAGTTTGTACAAAGAAGAAAACAGCGTGAGATAACGGAGCTGTTTGGGCGCCTACCCCAAGACTCTGATTATGAGTACAAAAACGGCCGCAAATGAGTGGAGTGCTTGTAGATAGCTGCGTTTGGTCACTCGCTCTACGCGGAACTTCTGGAACCGAAAACCAAGTTACGGAAACACTCACACGGCTAATTGACGAAAACCAAGTAAGAATAATTGGCCCCATTAGGCAAGAGATTTTATCTGGTTATAGCGACAAAAGCAGTTATGAAAAACTCCGACGAAAATTAGCTTACTTTCCGAATGAACCTATACTTGATTCTGATTATGAAGCAGCTGCGGAATACTCCAACGTTTGCCGAGCAAAAGGAGTACAAGGCTCACATACTGACTTTTTGATTTGCGCAGTTTCTATCCGTGCAATGTTTCGTATTTTCACAACCGACAAAGATTTCGATCATTTTCTGAAATATCTGCCAATCTCGCTATTCGGGGAAAATTAACGTTTTAGATAGCCGGCGCCCGCGTGGAGACGACGAGGCGTCGGCGACCTGCTGCGTTGGCTTGGTACGTCGGCGGTGCGGTTAACCATGGGCCGCGGGCGTCTGCGCTTATCCAATTGTTGGACGTTGGCGCGGGCCGGCTGCTATGGAGTTTGCTTCCGGCAGCCGAGTGGTGTGAACGGCCGGCGCAAGAGAGGTGTCTAGGTAAGGACGCGGTTGCAGCAGGGGGCTCGGCATAGACCACCTTAGCATGGCGGTGCAGGCGGATCATCAGCTGCTTCCAGGCGCCGTCGTCAGCTAAGGCGATTTCTGTCAACAAACATACCGCCTGGCTTGTCTTTTCGCCCGCCTTCTGCGTCGCGGCAGCGGGCACAGAGCTCGACTATGCGCCCGC
>JANQFI010000245.1 GCA_028277905.1 Chromatiaceae bacterium
GGCGGCATGGGCCGCCACCTGCTCGTGGCGCACGTCGACGATGCGGATGTCCTCGTTCAGGCAGCCGTCGTAGATGTCGATGATGTGGCCGCCGCAGAGGGTGAAGATGGTGTCCACGCCCTCGTTCTTCAGCGCCTTGGCGACCAGGTGGCCTCCGGAGACGACATCGCCCGAGCGATCCTTCTGCACCAGTGTGTCCGTGGCGGTATCGCCCATGGTCTCGTCTCCCTTAGCTGGTACCGCCGCGGCCGGCGGAACGGCCAGCGCTACAAGTAGGTCACGTGCTTTTCGACGTGGGCCGCGAGGTTGAGGGTGTGTTCGCGCACCAGGCGCTCGGCCAAGTCGGCGTCGCGCTTCTCCAGTGCCTCGATGATGTGCAGGTGGTCGATGATCGAGCGCTTGGCCCGGTCCTTCTCGCCGATGGTGCGGGCGCGGATGCCGCGCATGTGCAGGAAGAGGCTCTCGGCGATCTGGGTCAGCAAGGCGCAGCCGCTCATCTCCAGGATGGCCTGATGGAAGTCGATGTTGCGGTCGGAATATTCGTCGATGTGGGCCTGCACCTGGCCGTTCTCGAAGGTGGTGAAGAGCTCGCGCAGGGAGGCGATGCGCTCGTCGCTGGCGGTCTCCGTGATCAGGCGCGCCGCCATGCCCTCCAGCGCCGCCCAGACCGTGATCATCTCGAGGATCTCGTCCTTGGTCTTCTTGGTGATGTAGACCCCGCGGCGCGGGATCACCGTGACTAGGCCTTCCTGCTCCAGGCGGGCCAGCGCCTCGCGGATCGGGGTGCGGCTGATGCCGAGCTGCTCGGAGAGCTGGCGCTCGTCGAGGCGGAGGTCCGCGTCCTCGTCGTAGATGTTCATGCCGGCGATGGCGCTCTTCAGGACCTCGTAGATGTGCTCCTTCAGGCTGAAGGAACCCTCGATCGGCGCTATGTTCAGTTTGGTCTGCATGCAGTCCGCCAGAGGAAGTCCAGAGGAAGTCCAGTCCCGCTCGCCGTCGCGCGTCAGGCTCGTGGTATACAATAGGCCAGAGCCCAGAGCTGGGCAATGCCAAATCGGGCAATAACAAATGGGGGACGAGACGCCGGATCCCGGTGCGCCTACGGCTCGAGTAAACGCCCTCTTTCTCCGAAAGTGCCAGACTTCAGAGGACTGTCAGGGGTTTAGCCGGGGATAGGAGAGGCCCGGACCGGGCCGCCAGGTCAGCCGCGCGCGCAGTTGATGCACTGCATGGCGTAGGGCAAGGCCTCCAGCCGCTTCTCGTTGATGGGCTCGCCACAGGTGATGCACTCGCCATAGGAGCCGTCGTCGATACGCTGCAGGGCGGAATGGATCTGCTGCGCCTCGGTACGGGCGGAATCCTCAACGCCTTCAAGC
>JANQFI010000308.1 GCA_028277905.1 Chromatiaceae bacterium
CGCGGCATCCCGATGCAGATACACGTACAGTTGCGCGAGGCGCTCGCGTCCGATCTCGCCGCGGCGCAGCAGCGTCAGCCGTGTGTTATGGACCCGTACTAGGATGTTCAATCCCCGGCCTTTCTCATCGAGATTTTTCATGCATTTTTCATGTCGAGCGCTGGCGCCCTGAAAGCCCGCCGTCGCTTGCTCAACATCGAGTCGCCGAGATGCGTTTTGACCCACTGCTCGACATCCAGGGTGCGCACCGAGGCCATCGCCTCGCGAATGACCGGGGCGGTGAGGTCGGTGAGGAAGGCGGGAATCGCCAGCACCAGTCGGCCGATCTCTTTGAGCGGGCCGCGGGCGGTGAACGTTTTGTATTTCCCGAACACCGATTCGATGATGTCGGAGGAGGCCAGCCAGGTCTCACCGGGCGGGATCTTGGCGGCCTCTGCGGCGACCTGCGCGAGGACTCGGGTGGTGAACTGGGCGGCGCGGGGGGTCAGCGTGGCGGGCGGGGCCAAGGTGGCGCGCAGCGGCTCGACGACGCCGGCCTGCAGCCCCTTGGTCTTGAGAAAGGTCTGAATCGCCTTGGCCTGTTCCGTCATCTGCGCATAGACCCGCAGCTCCTCGCGAAAGGCGCGCACCCAGGCGAAGCCCTCCAGGAAGCGCGCGCGGCCGGTGTCAGCGCGATCCCAGAAGGCGTCGTCGAGATCCGTGGGGGTGAGGTCGGAGGCCGCCTGCAGCGCCTCGACCAAGGCCGCCTTGTCGGGATAACGGCTGCCGATCAGGGCGCGCAGCGGGTGCACGCGCGCGCCGCCCAGGCGGGCGCACAGGTGATCCCAGGCGGCGACACTCAGCACACAGGTGCGGCGAATCGCACTGAAATCGCCCCGATCGTGGTAGATTAGGATGTTCTGTGCCCAGGCGACATGGGTCTCCACGTGCATGAAGCGCGCCTTGGTGCGCTGACGCGGCGCCAACAGAAAGGCCAGGTCGGTCTGCTGAAACGCCGCCCGGGTCGTGCGGGCATGCCTCAACAGCTCCTGCCAGCGTGCATCCGGGCTCAGCTCGGCCTTGAGCAGGGTGGCGATGCGGTGGGAGATGTCATACGTCTCAACACACTCGGGAGCCTGTTGCTGCTGAAACAGCCCGATCCCTTTGTGCAGGTCGCTGCCGTGATCGGCGACGATCTGCACCGGCCGCCCGGTGCGCGCGGCGAGCGCGCCCAGCACCGAGGCCACCCACTCCCCCGTGCTGTGCGTCGTCACCGCGACGGCGAGCACCTGCATGGCGTGGTGATCGGGACTGTAGCCGGTCTCGAGCAAGCGCTGGGCGGGGAGGCCCAGGATCACGAGACACTTCGAGGCCCCCAGTCCCAGCGTGTGATCGGCGACGAAGATCCAATCCGTGCGCCGTTCCGGCGGACGCTGAAGGATCGCCAACCCGCAGCGGTAGACCCAGTTGAGCACCGTGGTCTGCGCCGGCAAACTCACCGGCAGCCACGGCGCCAGCAGGTTCAGCACGCGGGGCACCCCGCGGCTACCGAGTCCGGCGCTCAGATACATTCGCAGCGCCAGTTGCATGACCAGCAGCGCATGCTGGTGACCCGGCGGCGGCAAGCCGAGCCGGTGCGCCGCCGGCTCCTCCGCTTCGCCCGCGACGGCCGGGGGCGTAGCAGCGCCGTCGGCAGGCGCTGGCGAGCGTTCGCGCTCGGCCGTCAGCGCCCGGTCTTTCCAATACGCACGGCTCGTCTCCAGATCGCGGATCTTGACTTGGGCCGCGCGCAGTCGCCGCTGCTTGTCCCGGGCCTTGGCCTTCCACGCATCCCACGCATCGCGCGATTTCTGAAACAGTCGGGCCAAGCGGGCCACGGGAGTCTTGAAGGTGTCCATCAGCGGGGGCGGCTCCGATTCGCGGGCAGAGGATCCTGACGCACAGGATGACTGGAGCCGATGGGGCTGTCGAGGCCAGAGAGTGCGACGACGGGCGCACCAGCGACACGAAACCGGCATGAATCATCGGGCGCCTTTTTGCATCAGATTGAACTCCCTAGGCATGACCAATCTTCGCCGCTGCGCCCAGGTAGTGATGCGCCTCAAGCCGCGCTTTGAAGCGCGGCTCTTCATCCAGGGCGACCAGACGCAGGGTGATGTCGTGCAGGTTCACG
>JANQFI010000445.1 GCA_028277905.1 Chromatiaceae bacterium
AGGCGATTTCTGTCAACAAACAGACCGCCTGGCTTGTCTTTTCGCCCACCTTCTGCGTCGCGGCAGCGGGCACAGAGCTCGACTATGCGCCCGCTGCCGCTGCTTGAAGGCGAGCGAAAATCCTGCGCCAATCGGTATGTTTGTTTCCGGCAATCGCCTAAGCGGGACCGTGGAGGACCGGCACTCACCCTGTGAAGACAGGCACGGACGGGGCGAGGTTCCGAGCTTCGCTCGCCGCGCCGCGAGCCTGAGCGGCGCTGGTTCCCTAGGCGATTTCCGTCGATTGTCATTCCAGCCTGCTTGTCTTTTCGCCCGCCTGTTGCGTCGCGCCAACAGTTGCATAGTGCGACTAGGCGCCCGTTGGCATTGCTTGGAGGCAGCCGTAACGGAGGCAGCCGAAACCCCGGCGCAACCTGGTATCAAGATCTCCGGCAATCGCCTAAGGATAGACAACGAGCTGGCGGGTGCGGCGGGGCACTCAGCCATCGGCCGCGCCGGCGTAACCGCTCAGGTCCATGCGACCACCGCCGACGACGGCGCGGCCGTCGCGCTCGCCGCTGACGCTGATGGCGCTGCTCCAGAGCTGGCCGCCCCAGACCCACTCGGCCGGGCGCTGCTCGCGGGTCGGGCGCAGGGCGTCGATGCGCAGCTCCAGACCGAGCGCAGGCGCTGCGAGGCGCCAGCGGATGGGATAGCGTACGCCGTCGCCTAGGCTGCGCCAGGTCGCATCGCCGGGCACCAGGGTGAGCGCGCGGCGCCGCAGCACGGTGGTCGCGCCGTCCGCGGCGACGGCAAGGCAAGTGGGGATGGGGGTACCCCCGCCGGCGCGTCGGCGGAGCTGCATGCACAACAGCTCGCTACCGTCTTCCAATAGCAGCAGGAAGCGGTTCAGCGCGAGCTGGCCGCGGGTGCCGGTGAGGCCAGCGGCCGCGGCGGTGACTCCCCAAACCCGGTCGAGCCAACCTGCGCCCGACACCGCCAATACACGACCCGCCGCGGTCAGCTCGCCCGCGAGCGCGAGCCTCGGCAGTGCGAGCCAACGCAAGCTCGTGGCGGCGCCCGGCTCCCGCCCGGCGGGCGCACCGCCTTCCAGCAAGCTTGCGCTTGGCGTCACTGCCGGCTTGGCGGGGATGAGGGTGAGATCGAGCCGAAGGTCATGGATTCGGATCTCGAGCCGGCCCCTACCGGTGGACTCCCCGCCCTTGTCCAGCGTCAGCGTCCAGTCCTCCAGCCAGATCCGCGGCGGATCGGCGACGATACCGGCGAGCTCGGCGGCGATACGGCTCGCCCGCTGCGCGATCACGGGCGCGCCATCGGCCGGCGCCAGCTCGAAGTGCCCGAGCAGCAGGGCGTTGGCGGCCAGCTGCGACGCACGCTCGATCCCCCGCGGCCCGATCGCCAAACGCACCAGGGTGAGTCGCAAATCGTAACGGTCGCCAGTGTCGTCACGGAGCTGTCCGGTAAGGTCCCAGACCTCGGCGGGGGCACTTGGGTGCGGCCCGAGGTCCCGAGGCAGTGCTGGTATCCAATCGGTGTCGGCGCTTGACGCATCCGTCTGGGCGGTCCCCGTGCCGGCATCCGCCGCCGGTTGGTCGATCTCCCGCAGGGCCGCCAGCAGCGCCGCCGGGTCGAGCAGCGAAGGCGGGGCACCGCCGCCCGTGGGCCAGAGCCACCAGGCCGAGAACGCGATGACGGACACCGCCAGCCAGGGGGCCAGCCGCCGCAGCCAGCCGCTCATCGGCTGAGCTCGGCGCCGCTTGCCGGACGCAGGTACATCAGCCCTTGCGCGCCCGCGCGTACTCGGCCTCGGCACGCGGTAACAGTGCCTTCAGCGCCGCGATGCGACGCTGATCCAGCGGGTGGGTGCGCAGAAACTCGGGGGGCTTGTCGCCGCCCCGCTTGCGCTGGTACTCCGCGAAACGCTCCCAGAAGGCGATGGCCTCTTTCGGGTCATAGCCGGCACGCGCCATGTAGAGCATGCCCAACTCGTCCGCCTCCAGCTCGTGCACGCGGGAATAGGGCAGCAACACGCCCAGCTGCGCGCCGAGCCCGTAGGCCTGCATCACGCCCTGGCGCGCACCGGCGGCGTTCTGGGCGAGCGCCGCATCCGCGATGGCCCCGAGCACCTGCAAGCCCAGGGTCTGGGAGGCCCGCTCGGCGCCGTGGCGCGCCGTCAGGTGCGCGATCTCGTGGCCGATGACCGTCGCGAGGCCGGCCTCGTTCCGGGTGATCTTCAGGATGCCGGTGTTAACGCCGACCTTGCCGCCCGGCAGCGCGAAGGCGTTCGGCGTGTCGTCCTTGAACAGCACGAGCTCCCAATTGGCGTGCTCCACTGGCGCAACCTTGGCGATACGCCGGCCGACACGGCGCACCATGTCGGCGTCCTTGCCGCTGGTGATGGAGGGCTTCTGCTGCTTGAGCTGGCTGAAGGCCTCGACGCCCATCCGTGCCTCCTGCGCCCTGTCCATCAGGATCAGCTGGCGGCGGCCCGTCTCGGGGGTGACGGCGCAGCCAGCGAGCAGCAGCAGCGACACCAGCGCCGCGATGACGGACCTGGTAGGCGTTCGAAGATCGCTTCCGGAGCGGGTACAGAACATGGATTGCTCTCTCCGAGGCGATCCTCGTCGTCGATCGATGGGCTGAGACCCAAGGCGATTGCCGGAAACAAACAGACCGAATGGCGCAGGATTCTCGTCCGCCTTCGCGAAGCGGCAGCGCGTGCAGAGTCGTTCTATGTGCGCGTTGCCG
>JANQFI010000446.1 GCA_028277905.1 Chromatiaceae bacterium
GGCGATTTCTGTCAACAAACATACCGCCTGGCTTGTCTTTTCGCCCGCCTTCTGCGTCGCGGCAGCGGGCACAGAGCTCGACTATGCGCCCGCTGCCGCTGCTTGAAGGCGAGCGAAAACCCTGCGCCATTTGGTATGTTTGTTTCCGGCAATCGCCTTAACGGATCGGCGGTGCTACCATGCACAGCGTGCCTGCTTACGGCACCCGTCGGCAATGATCTTTTCCCAGCATTCTGCAGTAGCACAATCTGCCCGGGGCTCGTCACCATGCACGACCCGCAGCGCGCTCGCTCCCAGCCCCACCCGCGGCGCCGACCTTGGCTCAGGGCCATGCTCGCAGCTGTCCTGCTGCTTGCGCTACTGGGCCCAGGCAGTCCAGCCATGAGCGTCGGCAACGCCCCCGCCGACCAGGCCCGCTTCGCCACCGCCCGCGAGCGGCTCGTGGACGAAATCGAGCGCGACGTAGGCCGCACCAGCGGCTATCTCGGCACCAACCGGCTGGATCCGGCCGTGATCCGCGCGATGCGCAGGGTGCCTCGAGAGCAGTTCGTGCCGCCCCAGCTCCGGCCGCAGGCCTATCTCGACAGGCCGCTGCCCATCGGTCTGGGCCAGACCATCTCCCAGCCCTACATCGTCGCCATCATGAGCCACCTGGCAGAGGTCGAGGCCGGCGACCGGGTCTACGAGCTCGGCACCGGCTCCGGCTATCAGGCGGCGGTGCTGGGTGCCATGGGCGTGGAAGTCTACAGCGTGGAGATCGTGCCGGAGCTCGCCGAGCGGGCCGCGGCGACCCTGGGACGGCTCGGCTACGACAAGGTCCATGTGCGCGCGGGCGACGGCTATCTCGGCTGGCCCGAGGCCGCACCCTTCGACGCCGTGGTGGTCACCGCGGCGCACCCTGAGGTCCCGCAGCCGCTCGTTGACCAGCTCGAGGTCGGCGGGCGGTTGGTGATGCCGGTTGGCGGCACCCATGAGATTCAGCAGCTCACGGTGCTGACGAAGCGCCCGAACGGCAGCCTGGAGCGCCGTCAGGTGCTGCCAGTGCGCTTCGTCCCCGTCACTGGCTCGGGCGCCCGCGGGAGAGTCCCACCGGGGGGACCTGATCCCTGAGGATGACATACGCGAGGCCCAGGGCGCCCGCAAAGGATAACGGCGGGGCCGCCACGCAGGTATCGACGCTCGGTCGCCGCCTGGACGCCTACGCCCGCAACCCCCGCCCGCTCGCGCTGCACTGTGGTGTGCAGCACTACGGCTGGGGCAACACAGCCTTCATCCCAAGCCTGCTGGGTGTGCAGAACCCAGAAGGCCGGCCCTTTGCCGAGCTCTGGATCGGGGCGCACCCGGACTTGCCGGCGAGCGCTCAGCTGGAACCGGGCCACCTGGTGCCCCTCGACCGGCTCATCGCCGCCGCCCCTGCGGCGGTGCTCGGTGCCGGGACCAGGGCGGCGTTCGGCGGCGAGCTGCCGTTCCTGTTCAAGGTGCTGGCGGCGGCCAGGCCGCTGTCGATCCAGGTGCATCCGAACCGCGCCGAGGCCGAGCGCGGCTTCGCGCGCGAGGAGCAGCTCGGTATTCCGCCCAACGACCCCAAGCGCAACTACCGCGACCGCAACCACAAGCCGGAGCTGCTGGTGGCGCTGACGGACTTCCACGCCCTGCGCGGCTTCCGGCCCCTGGCCGAGATCGCCGCCGAGCTGGCCAGCTACCCGAGGCTTGCCGATCTCGCCAGGCGGCTGGACGACGGCGTGGCCGGGCTGCGTCGGCTCTACATCGAGCTCATGTGTCTGCCGCAGCCGGAGGTGGATGCCCTGCTCGCGCCGCTGCTGGCGCAGTGCCGCCGCCGGGCGGACGACGCCAAGGACCCGGGCCGGGAGCGCTGCCGCTGGCTGTTGCACGCCGACGCCTTGTACTCGGCCACTGGCCACCATGACCGCGGGCTGCTGTCCTTTCTGCTGCTGAACCTGCTGCACCTGGCACCGGGCGAGGCCATCTACCTGCCCGCCGGCGAGCTGCACAGTTACCTGCAGGGCGTCGGGCTCGAACTGATGGCCAACTCCAACAACGTGCTCCGCGGCGGACTCACCAGCAAGCACGTCGATGTGGGCGCCCTGCTGGAGGTGCTGCGCCTGGACCCGCAGGACCCTGAGATCGTCCGGCCCCGGCGGGAACTGGGGGCGGAACCGGATCCAAAATCGGGGCAGGTGGAGATCCTGGCCTACGACACGCCGGCGGACGAGTTCGCGCTCAGGCGGCTGCGCTTTGGGCCGGGCAACCCTTACCAGCTCAGGCCCAAGGCCGTGCAGCTGGGGCTGGTGCTGGCGGGAGAGCTAGAGATCGCCGGCGCCGGCACGCGACTTGCGTTTCGCAGGGGTGGGTGCTTCCTGCTGCCGGCCGGCTGCACCACCGGCATCCGGGCGGCCGGCGCCGCGGACCTGGCGCTGGCCACGGTGCCGGCCTAGAACAGCTCGTCCATTACCCGCGGTGCGCTGCGCCGCGGCGCGCTCCGACGCGGTGCGCTGCGCCTGGCGCTACTACGCTGGGCTGACGATGAGCCGCTGCCGGCGGCAGCGGCAGCGGCGTACTTGACGGGCTCCGGCCCCAGGGTCATCAGCTCGTACTCGCTGCGGATGTACTCCAGCACGCCGCCACTTGAGGAGTTGGCGCCAGTGGCGGAGTTGACACGGACCGCCACCATGCCCTCGGGGCGCTTGATCTCGGCGATGGGCTGGCCGTCCAGCGCATCCGCCATGAAGTCGATCCATATGCCGAGCGCGGCGGTGCCGCCCCATTCGCCGCTGCCCAGCGGGCGATTGTCGTCCATGCCTACCCAGGCAACGGCGACGAGCTCGGGTGAGTAGCCGGCGAACCAGGAGTCACGCGCGTCGTTTGTGGTACCCGTCTTGCCGGCGAGGTCGGAGCGCCCGAGGCGCAGCGCACGCCGCGCCGTGCCGGTCTTGATCACATCCTTGAGCATGGAGTCCATGCTGTAGGCGATCCGCGGGTCGAGCACCAACTGCGCGAGCGGACTGCCGGCCTCGTCGAGACCCAGCACCGCGGCTTCGCCCTCTCGCGACTCGACCCAGCAGCTGACGCAAGCCCGCGGCGGCGCCGTATCGTAGAGCAGGTTGCCCTGGGCGTCTTCGATGCGCTTGACGATGTAGGGCTCAACCGTGTAGCCGCCGTTGGCGAACACGGTGTAGCCGGTGGCGAGCTGTAGCGGCGTGGAGCTGCCGCTGCCGAGCGCCAACGCGTAGTTGCGCGGCATGTCCTCCATGGTGAACCCGAAGCGCTGAATGAAATCGCGCGTGTAGTCGATATCCATCTTGTCGATGAGGTTGACGACGGCCAGATTGCGGGACTTGGCCAGCGCGATGCGCATGCGAATGGTGCCCATGTACTTGCCGTCGGCGTTCTTGGGCTTCCACCTGCCGAAGCTCTTCCGCGTATCGCTCATCAGGCTCGCCGGCGTATAGCCCTTGCCGAGGGCCGCGGCATAGACGAAGGGCTTGAAGGTGGAGCCCGGCTGCCGGCGGGCGTCGGTGACTCGGTTGAACTCGGACCACTCGAAGGCATAGCCGCCGGAGATGGCGCGGATGGCGCCGTCGGTGGGCGACAGGGCCACCAGCGCCCCGCCGACGGTCGGCACCTGCGCGAGGATCCAGCTGCCCTGCTCGTTCCGGCGCATGCGGATCACGTCGCCGGCAGCGATGATGCGATCCACACGCCCCTGTCGCGGACCACGCCAATTCGGGTTCTTGTACTCCCGCATGTGGTTGACCTGCCAGAGCTTGAGCTCTCGGCTCTCGCCTGCGCCGAGGTAGATCCTGGCCTTGGAGGCGCCGGCCTCGGTCACGACGCCGACGGGCAGATCCGGCACCACGGGGCGCCCGGCCAGGTACTCATCGAGCTGCTGCTCGCTCATGCTGGCCAGGTCGTCCAGGTGGTCCTCCGGCCCGTGGTAGCCGTGCCGACGGTTGTAGGCCATGAGCCCGCGCCGCAGCGCGCGGTCGGACTCCGTCTGGAGCTTCTCATCGATGGTCGTGGTGACCTTGAGGCCCAGCTCGTAGGCCTTGTCCACGCCGAACCGGTCCACCATTTCCTGTCTGGCCCTCTCCGCGGCATAGCCGGCCCGGAACTCGATGGGCGCCACGTAGGCCGTGGCCGTCATCGGCGAGACCCAGGCCATGTCGTGGTCCACCTGGTCGATGTAGCCAAGCTCCAGCATGCGATCCAGGATCCAGTCCCGGCGCTCGCGGGCGCGCTCGGGGTCCGCCAGCGGGTTGCTTGCCGAGGGCGCCTTGGGCAGGCCGGCGAGCATGGCCATTTCGGCCAGGGTCAGCTCGTCCAGGGTCTTGCTGTAGTAGAACTCGGCGGCGGCGGAGATGCCGTAGGCGCGGTTGCCGAAGAAGATCTTGTTCAGGTAAAGCTCCATGATCTTCGGCTTGCTGAGCGTGCTCTCCATGCGCATGGCCAGCAGGATCTCGGTGAGCTTGCGCTCGATTGTCTTGTCCGGCGTCAGAAAGAAGTTACGCGCCACCTGCATGGTGATGGTGCTCCCGCCCTGGGTCGCCTCGCCAGCCCGGGCGACGGCATAGGCGGCGCGGGCGAGACCGATGACGTCGATGCCCCTGTGCTCGTAGAAGCGGCTGTCCTCGGCCGCGAGGAAGGCGTTCATCAGGTCCGGCGGGATATCCTCATAGGCCACGGCGCGGCGGCGCTGGACGCCGTACTCGGCCATCAGCGAGCCGTTCGCGGTGTAGATGCGCAGCGGCTCCTCCAGCTTCACCTCCATCAGCGCGTCCACGTCCGGCAGCCCGCCCTCGAAGGTGTAGAAGAGCGCGGCGACGCCGAGCAGGGCGAGCAGCGCCGCGTCCATCGGCAGCGCCAACGGTGCCGCGACGATGCGCGCGAAGGTGCCGAGGATGCCGAAAAAGGCGCCCGGACGCCGCCGACCCCTCCGCCCGCCGCGGCGCCCGGGCTTGGGCTTGTGCAATCTGGCCGGTCGGGTGGCCGGTCGGGCCGGGGGCGCGGCCACAGCGCGCCAGCTCTGGGTGGGGTCACGCTCGGCGCGCGCGGCCGCGCGCGTGGCGGAGGTGGGTTTGGAGCCGGACGGCTTGCCGGCGGGATCGTCTGGTGTGTGCAAGGCTCTCGCGACCGCTCAAAGCTGGACCGGATGCAACTCGCGCCCTGCGCCGCCGTCGGCCATCGGGCGCGTGCCTCGATGTGCGGCGGCCCGTGACAGCTGGCTGCCCGCCGCGCGCCGCGATCGCTCGCGGCTCACCCGCTCGATTCTACATGAGCCGCCGGCTGTCGAGCCATGCCGGCGCCGACCGCCGGCGAACGCCTGGGCGTACGGCGGGAGCCGCGCACGACCGGCCCTTAGGGCGGCACCGGTAGGGCGGCATCGGCGCCGCGTCGCTGCCAACGAGCCAGGATCGGGTACACTGCTATAGCCACACAAAAGTTGGAGCATTGCCTTGGCCCAGACGGCACCCGCCATGACTGCCGCCAACAACACCCGCGAGCGACTCCTCGAGGCGGCGCTGGAGGTATTCGCGCAATATGGCTACGAGGCCGCCACCATCCGCGAGATCTGCAGCCGTGCCAAGGCCAATGTGGCGGCAGTGCATTACCATTTCGGCGACAAGCGCAAGCTGTATCAGGCGATCTACGGAACCCTGTTCGAGACCCTGCGCCAGCGCCGCACCGACTTCCTGCCGTCCGACGCCCCGGCCGCGGACCGGCTTCGCGTGTACATCCGCGCCCTGTTCGAGGAGATCTTCTGCTCTTCCGGCAACAGCGACCGCCAGGTGCAGCTCAGCACCATTTACCTCTCTGAGATGGCCAATCCGAGCGAGGTGCTGGACCTGATCGTCAGCGAGCACCTGGAGCCGGATGCCCGTGAGCTCTACAGTATCGTCGCGGACCTGCTCGGCCGTCCGCCAAGAGACCCGCGCACCATCGACTGCGCCGCGAGCGTCGTCGGCCAGATCCTCTATTACTACCACGCCGGCCCCATCATCAGCCGGTTGCACCCGCAGCGCGCGCCTGTGCCAGAGCGCCTGGACGCGCTGGTGGAGCACGTGTGGACCTTCGCCATGGGCGGGATCGAGCGCAGCGCGGGCGCCGAGCCCTGAGGGCCCCCCGACAGGCCCGCCGCTCAGACGGGCTGTTGCGGGCTCGCGGTCGCGGGCAGCTGCGAGGGCTGCTCGCCGCGCTCACGCATCGCCTCGAAAGGATCGGGCGCCCTGCGCTTGCGGCCGGCATCCGCGAGTCGGCTCAAGTAGTCCTGCCACAGCGGCTGCCAGCCGCGGCCGAGCTGGTACAGGTACTGCCAGTCGTACAGGCCGGACCTGTGGCCGTCGTCGAAGAAGATCTTCACCGCATAGCTGCCGATCTGCTCCAGATCGCGGATGTTCACGGCCTCCTTGCCGATCTGCAGCCTGGCCTGGTCGGGCCTGTGGCCGCGCACCTCGGCCGAGGGCGAATAGACCCGGAGATACTCGCAGGGCAGCCGGAAGCGCGCGCCGTCGTCGTAGGCGATCTCCAGCACGCGAGACCTCTGGTGGAGATTGATCTGGGTCGGCAGGGGGTGCTTGTCCATGGGCGGTTGATCGGGCGTGCTTGTTTGGAATCCTCGGCGGCGACGCCGGGTTAGGCTCGCGGAGACGCTGCAAGGACGGCAGGCAGTTGCCGGCCACCTCGTCCCAATGCGGCAGGGCAGAGATCTCGGGATTGCTTCCGGTCGTTGTCGTAAGCCTCATCGACTGGGGCGAGGCTCGCTCAGGAGCGCCAGCGCCGAGGATAGGTTGACGACTTCTGCCGACCTGCATGCGTCCAATGCGGCCCTCACCAGTCCTCGGCGACGCCGGTCATCTCCGGCCAGCCGCAGGCATGGCGCTCTACCAGCCCCAGCATCATTTCCAGGTGGCGGGGGTCATCGTTGAGGCAGGGGATGTATCGATAGTCCTCGCCGCCCGCCTCAAGGAAGTACTCGCGGTTCTCGACGTCGATCTCCTCCAGCGTCTCCAGGCAGTCCGCCGAGAAGCCGGGGGCGATGACATGCACCGTCTTCACGCCGTCCACGCCCCATAGCTTGAGCGTCTCATCCGTGTAGGGCTGCAGCCACTCGTCGCGACCGACGCGGGACTGGAAGGACACCAACCAGCGATCCTCCGGCAGCTTCAGCTGGTCCGCCACCATACGCGCGGTCTTGTGGCAGTGGCAGTGGTAGGGGTCGCCGGCCATGAAGTAGCGCTTTGGAATGCCGTGGAACGAAAACAGGAGCCGCTCGGGCTCACCGTGCTCGTCCCAAAACGAGCGGATGCTTTGAGCCACCGCGTCGATGTAGCTCGGCTCGTCGTGATACTGGTTGATGAACCTGAGCTCCGGCAACCATCGCCAGGTGCTCAGCTCGTCGGTGACCGCATCGAACACCGACGCCGTCGTGGTGCCCGAGTACTGCGGATAGAGCGGCAACACCAGGAGCCGGCGCACGTTCGCCTCCTTGAGTCGCGCGAGCGCCTCGGGCACCGAGGGTTTGCCGTAGCGCATGCCGAGCTCTACGCGCACGCCCTTGCCGAAGCGCGCGTCCAAGAGCGCCCGCAGGCCCCGGGTCTGGCGTTGGGCCACGGTCAGCAGCGGGGAGCCGCGCTCGGTCCAGACCGCCTGATAGGCGCGCGCCGAGCGGCTCGGGCGCACCCGCAGGACGATGCCATGCAATAGCAGCCACCAGACCGGGCGCGGCAGCTCCACCACGCGCGGGTCCTGCAGGAACTGCGACAGGTAGCGCCGCACCGCAGTCGGCGTGGGGGCGTCGGGGGTTCCGAGGTTGAGCATCAGCACGCCCAGGGTCTCGGGCCTGCCGTGCTCGAAGCCGGGCATGTTCTTGTATCGCATGATGCAAGCGGACTTCAGATTTCCCTGAATTCCGTGATAGTAATGGACAACCGAAATCCGGGGCGCTCGACATCTGCGCCGCCGCGGGCTGGCGTTCGGCCTGCGAGCTATAGCCGCAGAAACGCAATGACTTGCGTCAAGATCGGGGCAGATTCAGCACAAACAATGAACTTGGCAATGGCAGTTCGACGCCTTGCAGGGCGCGACCCGCGCGGTGGCTCGCGAGGCGCAAGGAGGCGGCGAGCCCATTCATTGACGCATCTCCGCCTGCAGCTGCCCGTACAGGGTACGGAAGCGCTCCGGGTCCGCCTGGCCGAAGACCGGGTCCCTGACACTCGGCGCCGCGGCCGCCAGCTCCACCCAGTCGCTCTGGCTGAGCAGCTTGGCAGCTAGCGGGAAAGCCTCCTCGTCCTCCAGGCGCATGTGGTCGCGCAGCGCGGCCAGCACCTGCCGGCCCTGGATCTCCACCTCGTCCCGCGGCAGGACTTCCTCGTGCACTATGCCCTCCAGGGACTCCTTGAAGCGCCGGTTGAGCTGCGCCAGCACCTCATGCTGATCCATGAGACGGCGCAGCACCTCGTGGTCCTGACCCGGCATGGCCAGCAGGCGCTTGAAGATCAGATCCTCGCTCGGGTGGTGGACCTGGTCGGCGTAGTCGATCAGGTATTCCATCAGCTCGCACATGAGCTCGTAGTCGGGCTCTGCACCATCGCTGAAGCGGTCCAGCAGACCTTCCAGCAAGGCCAACAGATGCGCCAGGCGGCGATGGTCCTCGGCCAGTCGGTCCAGTAATACGGGCATGGGCGGCCTCCGTTGGGTCACCTGGGGTGCTGCGAGTCGTTCGGGGGATACATCGGCCCTGGCGGGCTCACGGCGACGCGGTGGAGATGGCTCTCGGCGTCGATATGACAGCCGGGTGGGGGATTCCAACCGAGGGGCGGACGTTCATGGTCCACCTTTGGCGATTGCCGGAAACAAACATACCGAATGGCGCAGGATTTTCGCTCGCCTTCAAGGAGCGGCAGCGGGCGCATAGTCGAGCTCCGTGCCCGCTGCTGCGATGCAGAAGGCGGGCGA
>JANQFI010000448.1 GCA_028277905.1 Chromatiaceae bacterium
AGCGAGACCTGGGCCATGCACTCGGAATCGATGCCGTCGAGCCAGGCATCCATCCACGCCTCTTTGACATGGCTGAGTGCCGCTCGCTTCTGGTCTTGGGTCGTCTTCGGGTCACGACCTCCAGGATTGGTAATCGGCATCGCTGAAAAACCCCCGCGTGGACTTCCCGACTATTACCATGCGCCGCCACCTCACGTACACAATCCTTGACAAAAGGTTAATGCGCGGGCCGCCGCCGCTTGGTTTTTCCTTCTCTGACGGTCCGGTTCTGGACCGTCAGCCCGGAACACCCACTGACCCGCTGCTTGTGGTGCTGCACCAACACAATGAGACGAGCCCAAATGTGCCGTGGCACCAGCCAATCGTGCTAGTTGGCGTAACGGGCGGTGACCTCGCGCGAGATCTTGGCGCCTTCTCTCAGGTAGCGCCGGATCGCGACCTCGGCGGGAGGTGTACAGGACCTGTAGCTCTGCTGGAACGCCTGGTAGCCCCGATTGAAGCTGAGGATCATTTTCGAGCGGCGCGATCCGCGCGGCGCCTCCGCATCGATCAGCGCCTGCATCTCGATGCGCCATCTCTGACCTTCATTGGCGCCACACAGGGGCCGCAGGTAATGCAGGGCGCCGAGGATCTCGGCAAGCCGGCGCAGGTCCTTGTCGAACGGAACCGTTTCGGCGGCGGCCGGCCGGGCAAGACCGCCGAGCAGGGCAAGGCACAGAGAAGCGGCAAGAACAGCGCGTTTCATGATGTCGGCCTGCATCGTCCAAGACGAAGTCAGTTGTTATCTATGTGATGCAATCAAGTCAGCCGCAAGGCCGGGCCGCATCACCCGCCCTTTGCTTGAACGGGCTCCTCGTCGAGCCGCGCAAGCGCTGCGGCGACGATCTCCGCCAGCCCCTCGGTGGTCTCCAGCGTTGCGACCTCGGCAGGATCGAGCCATTGGCATTGGTCGATCTCCGCGTTGAGATTTGGCTCGCCGGCGAGCCAGCGTACGGCGAAGGCAAGGATGACGAAGTGCCGCTCGACCCGGCCCGCTCGATCGCGGGCGATCACTTCGCGGTGGCCGGCAAGCGCCACCGGCGCGATCGCAAGGCCGGTTTCCTCACCAACTTCGCGGATGATCGCCTGGTGCAGCGTCTCGCCCGCCTCCACCGCCCCGCCTGGCAGCGTGAACAACCCGTGTCCGGGTGAACGGGCGCGACGCACGAGCAGCACCTTGCCGCCACGGAATATCGCGGCGCTGACGGCGAGAACGGGGCGCGGTGGATAGCAACGGCCGTCAGTCACGAGGCAAAGTGCTCGATTTCAAAGACGGCATCGACCATTGCCTGCACCTCCGCCCCGTCGGCAACCTCAACGGGCACCGCGTACTGGCCATTGATGACGGCGCCGGCGCGCGCAAGCAGCGGCTTGAGGCTGGCGACAGCCTCGGCTCCGAGCTCTGCCGCGGCATCGGCGGAGGGAGCGCGCCGAAGCGATTCTATGGTCGAAAGCAGTGCGACATTCATGGCGTCGGTGAGCGTCTCAAGGTCCTGCCGCGCCTGCGGATCGGCTTCCTGATAGGCCAGGAAGGCGAGCTCGCGATCCTTGAAATGCGACGCCTTGAAGTAATCGGGATAGCTCACCGGCTGCCAGGCGAGGATATCCACGACGAATTCGCCTTCCCCGGACAGAAGCTCAAGCATCATTACCAGCTCATTGAAATGATTAAGGTAATCCGTTGCCAGCCGGGTCCGCGGATTGATGTTGGCACGCGCCAGCGCCTGCGGGTCGAGGCAAACCGGGTCCAGACCACGGACGGGCGGCGGGGAGGCGTGATATAGCTGTCCGTGCATGACCTCGGGGCGGATTGCGGAGGTTTGCGTTCAGTGTCGCCCGGCCCGGTTAAGACCACTCTAACGCACTGGGG
>JANQFI010000454.1 GCA_028277905.1 Chromatiaceae bacterium
CGCGGCAGCGGGCACAGCGCTCGACTATGCGCCCGCTGCCGCGCCTTGAAGGCGAGCGAAAATCCTGCGCCATTCGGTCTGTTTGTTTCCGGCAATCGCCTAAGCGGGAGATCGGCGACCCAGGGGACCGCGAGCGGGCGTTCCTGTCCGAGCTGGTGCAGAAGCTCAACGAGCTGTTCGGGGCCGAGATCAGGGACAAGGACAAGGTGATCTTCGCCGTGCACATCACCGAGAAGCTCCGCAGCAACGACAGGGTGATGGCCCAGGTCCAAAACAATCCCCAGGAACAGGCGCTCGAGGCCGACCTGCCCGACGCGGCGACGGAGGCGATCATCGATGCCATGACCTCGCACGGGGATATGGCTAACCGGCTGCTTTCCGAGCCGGAGGCGATGACGACCTTCGTTGGGTTGCTTTATGACCTGCTCAGGCGCCAGGGGGTTGGTGGCCTGATCAATACGGGTGAGGCGGAGTGATCCGCCGCATAGCTCTGCATCTTTCCTGATCGCGTCTAGCGAGTTGCCACAAGGCCAGGAGAAACCCTGACCTAGCTCAGGAAGCTCTCGTGCATCTCTTTCTGGACACTGAAACAACCGGCGTAAGGCAGAACCAAGACCCTGTGGCTCAAATAGCCTGGTTTCTTGCGGATATAGGTGGCGGCGTCATCTTACGAAGAATCATGCATAGTCCAGCCCGAAGGTTTCAGCATTCCCGAATCGGCGTCGGCGCCCGCGGCGACGAGCCGGGTGTTGGGCTGTGCGCCGGTGGCGAACAGGGCGCGCTACAGCGCTGTGCCATCGCCGCTATCGGCGGCCTCAGCAAGCTCGGCGAGGTCGATCTGCGTCGCGGTGGTCGGCGCAGACGCGGATTGCTCGCGAGCGGATTGCTCGCGAGGGGTCTGCTCGGGCCGGGCTTGCTCGCCTGAGGCCTGGACAGACCCGCGCTGCAGTGCCGGGCCGCCAGGACGCACAGAGAGCCGGCCTGCTTTCGTGCACAGGTCGTGGCTCAGCTCGCGCAGCCGCGCCCAGATCCGCCGCAGCGCGCCGGCGCGCAGCATCCAGGCCGCCTGCGCGGCCTTGTCGACACTGATCAGCATGCCATCTCCCAGGAGATCATCTCTCCATGGCGTCGAGCGGGTCGGGGCTGCCCGCCGCGGGCGCCAGCTCTGACCGCGGCACCCAGCAGCCATGGAAGCCGACAGGCAGCGCATGTGGCAGCGTCGCGGTGGCCTGGACGCTCAGATCCCTGGCGCGCAGCACCACGAGCTCCGTCCGGTCTTGATGGGCGCGGAAGACGAGGCTCAAGAGCCAGCCCTCATCGCCGCCCGTACCTGGCACCAGCATGGGCTCGCCGACGAGGTCGAGGCCGAAGTCGCGGGAGCTGAGGGCGCCGGTTTCGGTGTCCAGGCGCATGATGGACGTTAGATAGGGTGCGCGGCGCTCCGGCAGTGCACCGATACCGTAGAGGATGCGCCTTGGCACGCCGGCGGCTGCGGGGGCGCTGACGGGCAGCTCGAAGGCGTGGTTGTCCGCGTCGGCACCCAGGCTAAGGCGCTCGCAGCGCTCGCCCGCCGGGTCCAGCAGCAGGCGCTCCAACCGCGGTGCGACGCCCGCCGGCGGGTCGCGGAACAGGTCTTCGATGGCGTCGAGCTCCGGGTAGCGCCCATAGCGGACCAGGTCCAGCACCAAGCGTCCCTGGTCGTCGTCAAAGGCCTGCGCGACGTGGAAGACGAAGCCGGGCGGGCCGGTGAGCCACCGCGGTGCCGCCGAGCCTGGCTGCCGCGGCAGCAGCAGCACCTGCATGGGCCGCTCGGTGGCGATGTGGAGCGAGCCCACCGCGGTGGTGAGGCCGAGCATGGCGCGCGCCATGTCGAAGTCCGCCTGTGGCAGCAGGAAGCACAGCCAGCGGCGCGTGACACCCAGATCGTGCACGAAGCTGAAGCGGTTGAGCGGATGCTGGCGCGGCTCGTCCATGTGTCCGTCCGGCCCGATGCGATAGAGCATGAGCAGATTCGGCGAGCCGGACACCAGGCCGAAGTTGGTGAGCTCGCCGGTCTCGCCGTCGATGTAGGGGTGGGCCGAGAAGGGCAGCAGCGGCGCCAGCCAGCGGCTGATGCCGGAGAAGGGGCTCGCGAGCCCGCCGTCGAAGTCCTCCTGGCTCAGGGTCGCCAGTGTGGCGGGGTCGAGCCGATAGGGGGCGCCGCCCTCCCAGAGCGCCAGCAGCCGGCCCGCGTGCCAGCGCACACTGGTATTGGCGGCGTTCTTGAAGTTGAGCCGGAGCAGGTTCCGCAGGAGTCCGCCCGAGAGGTTGGTGCCGAAGCTGCGGTAGCGCATCCGTCCGGTGCGCTCCTCCGCCAGGTACTCCTTGGTGCGGACGAAGCGATTAGTGTAGCGGACGGTGCCCGCGGCGATGTCGAGCCTGGTGACGTGCCCATCGCCATCGAAGGGGTGCCGATAGCGCTGCCCGCCGCGCTCGAAGCGGCCGGGGCCGTTGCGGAAGTAGAGGCCGTCGATGCCCGCCGGCAGCTCGCCGTGCACCGTCAGCGCTGCGTCGGTGAGCTCCTCGGTGACCGTGGTCGTGGCCTCGCTCAGCACCCGGAGCATGTCGGTGGCGGAAAGGTCCAAGTTGGACGGGTCCTCGGGTCGAGGTTGGAGATGGACAGGATGGCGACGGCAGGTGAGGAACGGCAGTGCCGGAGCGCCGGCGTCGCGCCGGCCTTTGGGTGCGGCGGCTCGCAGCCGCAGATACGCGATGATCGGGTGGCTCTGATGGCTCCATATGTCTGGCGAGTCGTGTCCCTTACCGGGGGCGGGACGCCCCCGCTCCTCTTGCCGACAAGACGCAGGCGCCTCCGGTTTCCGGGACGACCGCGGCGTCGTCGCGCGAGCCGTCTTCCGAAGCCTGTCGAATGATCCGGCCGCCTCAGTCCTGCTTCAGTCCTGTTTCAGCAGGTCCGCGAGGCCGTCGAACGGCCGATGCGATCCACCCTGCGCCTTGGAACGCGTCCCGGGCGGTTCGTTCGCATCCGGGTCGCGGCCGGCGGCGATCGCGGCCATGCGCTCTTCGAACTTCTGGTGCTCGTTGTCGTGGCAGTACAGGCACAGCAGCTCCCAGTTGCTGCCGTCGGGCGGGTTGTTGTCATGGTCCATGTCCTTGTGGTGGACCGTCAGCTCGCGCAGGTTGCTGCGGTCGAAGCTGCGCCCGCAGCGCCCGCAGACCCAGGGGTAGAGCTTCAGGGCTTGCTCGCGATAGCCGGCGGCGCGCTCGTCGCTGGCGCGCCGCGCCGAGGCGACGACGCGGTCCAGCTTGTCGGTGTCGATGGCACGGCCGGTCTTGCCGTGGCGGGGCGGGTCGTTAGGGCTCATGGCGGCCTCCGAAGCGGCGATGGCGATAGGGATCTGATTCTAGGAATTGCAGGCCGAAGCTGCCACGGCAGGCCGTCGCTGGCGTACGGAATGCGCAGAAAGAGCCACGCAGTCTTGGGCTCGGGAGGCCCTGGGTGCGCTCGGCCTCTCCTGCCCCGCACGCCGTACGTCCCACTGCGTACTTCGTTATCCTGAGCATTCTGACGGTCCTCCCTAGGCCCAGCCCACCATGTCCCCAGCTCCCGAGCGTCCGCTCTGGTCCGGCTGCGTCACAGGTCCGGCGCGGGAGATCGCCACCACCCCATTGCAGGCCGGCCAGGGCAGCCTGCCCGGCGGTCTGCGTGGCACCCTGTACCGCAACGGCCCGGCGCGGCTTGAGCGGGGCGGGAGGCACGTGGGGCACTGGTTCGATGGGGACGGGGCCGTGCTGGCGGTGCGCTTCGCCGACGGCGCGGCCGAGGCCACTTATCGTTACGTGCAGACCCAGGGCTACCGCGACGAGGCCGAGCAGGGCCGGTTGCTGTACGGCAATTACGGCATGACCGCACCGGGGCCCGTGTGGAATCACCTGCGCCGGCCACTCAAGAACGCCGCCAATACCTCGGTCATCGCGCTCGAGGAGCGGCTGCTGGCGCTGTGGGAGGGCGGCAAGCCGCATGCGCTGGATCTCAAGACCTTGGCGACCCTCGGCGAGGCCGATCTCGCCGGCCCCGCCGGCCGGCTGGAGGGGGGCGAGGTCTTCTCGGCCCACCCGAAGCGCGATCCGGACAGCGGCCAGATCTACAACTTCGGTGTCGAGATCCCCGGCCGCAACGCGCGGCTCCTGCTGTACCGCTGCGAGCCGGCCGGGCGACTCCTGGCCAAGCGCGCGCATGCCCTCGACGGCGTGCCCTTCATCCACGATTGGGTCATGGCGGGGCGCTACCTGGTGTTTCTGGTGCCGCCGGTGCGCATCGGCGTGCTGAAGGTCTTGGCGGGGCTCAAGAGCTACAGCGAGGCCATGGCCTGGCGGCCGGAGCTGGGCACGCAGATCCTGGTGTTCGATCGCGACACCCTGGGGCTGGTCGCCCGCGGCGAGACCGAGCCCTTCTTCCAGTGGCACTTCGGCAACGGCGCCGCAGGCGACATGGCGACCGGGAGGGGCGACGGCTGGCTGGTGCTGGACTTTGCCCGCTACCCGGACTTCGCGACCAACGAGCACCTGCGCGAGGTGGCCCATGGACGCACGACGACGGCGGCCCGGGGGACGCTCTGGCGCATGACCCTGGACCCGGCGACGGGCCGGGTGGAGGAGCTCGCGGAGATGAGCGCGCAGTCCGTGGAGTTCCCGATGGTGACGCCGGGCGACCTCGGCCGACCCTGGCAGCGCACCTACATGGCCGCCCATGGCACAGGCACCGACAGCACCAGGGAGCGCTATGATGCCCTGGCCTGCTTCGACCATGCCGCGGATCGCCTGACGGTCGCAGAGCTCGGCGAGGGCCGCTATCCGTCCGAGCCCATTGTGGTGGAAGACGCGGACGACCCGGCACGGCGGTGGCTCATCAGCGTCGTCTGCGACGGCAAGGCGCTGCAATCCGAGGTTTGGGTCTTTCCGGCGGACGCCCTGGATGACGGCCCTGCGTGCGTGCTGGGCTTGCCGGACCTGGTGCCACTCGGCTTTCATGGCTGCTGGCGGCCGATCGCCTAGACAGGGGCCCAAGCCAGGGTGAACAGGGTGGATAAGACCGGCGCATCCCCCACTGGCGCTAAGCTCGCCGCAAGCATCCGCGTCTCTATCGCTCGAGCGTCGTACCCGCCAACCAGGCCGGCCCATGGACCTGCTGAACACCCTGTTCCAATCGACCCCCTGGGGGCCGCTGCGCATCGGCCTGCACGCGGTCTTCCTGCTGGCGGCGGCCTATGTCCTGAAGGTGGCGCTGGACCTGCGCTCGGTGATGCGGCTCAAGCACCTGGCCAAGCCGCGCGCCGGCTTCGGCATCGCGGCGGTGCTGGTGCTGCTCGGCTTTGGTGCCGTGCTGGTGCACCAGGCGACCTGGCAGCTGTTCGGCACGACGCGACCCGAGTTCGTCGCCTTCATGCAGCTGCACGACCGGCGCCAGTTCAATCCGGCGCACTGGATCCAGCGCGGGCGCATCCTGGACGCCAGCGGCACCCTGCTCGCCGAGACGCGGGCGGTGCAGACGCCGCAGGGCCTTGCGGCGCAGCGCTACTACCCCTTCGGACCCGACTTCGCGCACGTGGTCGGCTACGCGGACCCGCGCTTTGGCACCTCAGGCATCGAGGCGGCGGCCAACGTGCAGCTGAACGGCGGCAAGCCCGAGTCCTGGCAGGACTGGGGCGAGCTTGGCCGGCAGCTGCTGGCCCAGACCAAGCGCCCCAAGGGCCATGATGTCACCCTGACCTTGGACGCGGCGCTGCAGCGCCTGGCCATGGAGCGCCTCGGCGAGCACGCCGGCGCCGTGGTCGTGCTGCGCCCGCGCGACGGGGCGCTGCGGGTGCTGGCGAGCGCGCCGTCCTTCGACCCCAACCAGGTCGATGCCGAGATGTTCCTGCGCGCGGACCCGCGGGCGCGGCTCCTGAACCGCGCCACCGCGGGGCTCTACGCCCCGGGCTCGAGCTTCAAGGTGGTCATGGCCGCGGATGCGCTGGACCGCGGCTTCAGGGGCAGCATCCAGTGTCCGGCGGACGGCTGGACCACCTCCGGTCGCTACCGCAAGATCCGCGACCACGAGTACTACGAGGCCAGGCGTGCCGGGCGTACCTGGCGCGGCCATGGGCGCATCGGTCTGGACAGGGCGCTGATCGAGTCGTCTAATGTCTTTTTCGCGCAGCTCGGCGTGCACTTGGGTCACGAGGCCTTCCGCGCGACGACCCAGCGCTTCCTGTTCAACAGCCGCATCAGCATCGGCGAGGGCGATTCGCGCCGCCAGCTCATGCGCACCGGGCGCATCCCGCGCATCGCGGCCTCGGACCGCTATGGCCTGGCCCAGGCCTCCATCGGCCAGGGCAAGGTGCTGGCGACGCCGGCGCAGATGGCGCTGATTGCGGCCGCCGTCGCCAACGACGGCATTGCCCCGCGCCCGCGTCTCATCGCGAGCGAGGCGCCGTCAGCGGTGGGCCGCTTCATGCAACAGGACACGGCACGGCGACTGCGCCACAGCCTGCGCCGGGCGGTCGCCGAGGGCACCGGCCGGAGCATCGAGACGCCGGGGCTCGCCATCGCCGGCAAGACCGGCACCGCCGAGAACCCCTTGGGCGCCCCGCACAGCTGGTTCATCGGCTTCGCACCGGCAGACCGACCGGCACTGGCCCTGGCGGTCATCGTCGAGCACGGCGGCTATGGCTCCGCGATGGCCGCGCCCATTGCGCGCGACCTGCTGGTGCTGGCCAAGGCGCGCGCCCACCTGTGATGACCCGGAGCCGTCGATGACCCGATGCCAAGGCTGAGCATGGCGAGGCCGGCGCGGCCGGAGACGCTCGCGGAGCGCTGGGACGCCCGCGCACCGGAGCGGCAACTGCTGCTCTGGGTGCTGTTCGCCGTGGGCGTCGGCTTCCTGATGGTGCTGGGCGCGCTGCCCAAGGACGGCATCGCGGTGCGCGCGCTCGACCTGCTGGCGCCGCTGAGCTTCGTGCTGGCGTTCCTCGGCGCGCACCTGCTGTTCGTCGCGGTGGGCTTCCGGGGCGATCAGCTGCTGCTGGCGCTGGTGGCCTTCCTCGCCGGCGTCGGGCTGCTCGCGCAGTTCCGGATGGGCGTCTACGCGGCCGAGGCGCTGGGCCTGGCCCACTTGGTGCTGCCGGCCGGCATCGGCGTCCTGGCGCTGGTGGCGGTCGCGCTGATGGACGGTCGCTACCGGCCGCTGGCGGCGGGCATCTGGCTCTGGGCGCTGCTCTCGCTCGGCATCGTCTGCCTCGTGCTGGCGACTGGCCAGCGCTTTCGGGGCGCCGTCTACGGTGCCGGCTTCATCACGCCCACAGAGGCGCTCAAGCTCACCGCCGTGCTCTTCGCCGCCGCCTTCATCGATCGCCACGCCAAGGCGCTCGCCAACTGGCCCGGCCCGATCCCCTTCCCGCCACTGCGGGCGCTCTGGCCGCTCGCGCTGTTCGCCGCGCTGCTGCTGGGGCTGTTGCTGGTGCAGCGGGACCTGGGGCTGGTGCTGATCCTGGGCCTGGCCCTGTTGCTGCAGCTCACCGCTGGTACCAAGCGGGTCGGTTACCTTGTTTACGGTGCGCTCGTCATCTTTGGGGCCGGCTGGGTGGTGCTGCAGCTCTTCAGCCACGGCCAAAGGCGCGTCGCCAGCTGGCTCGACCCCTTTGCCGACCCTACGGGCACAGGCTGGCAGGTGCTGCAGGGCCTCTCCGGGATGTACGCCGGCGGCCTCTGGGGCGAGGGCTTCAGCCAGGCGCGCCCGCGCTACACGCCGATCGCCGAATCCGACTTCATC
This sequence comes from Chromatiaceae bacterium, assembly GCA_028277905.1. Taxonomy (GTDB): domain Bacteria; phylum Pseudomonadota; class Gammaproteobacteria; order Chromatiales; family Chromatiaceae; genus Thiohalocapsa. The sequence continues at coordinate 7,811 of JANQFI010000454.1, forward strand.
TATGCCGTCGTTGCCGAGGAGTTGGGCTTCATCGGCAGCGCGCTGCTGCTGATCTGCTTCGCGCTGCTCTGCTGGCGGCTGATCCTGATCGCCTCTCGTGCCCGCTCCCCGTTTGGCATGCTCACGGCCGCCGGCATCGCGGCCGTGCTCAGCATCCAGACCTTGCTCAATGTCGGCGGCGTCACCAGGACCATCCCAGTCACCGGCGTCACCCTGCCCTTCATCAGCCAGGGCGGCAGCAGCCTGCTCGTCAGCTGCATCGCGCTGGGGTTGGTGCTGGCGATCTCGGACGGGGAGCCGAAGCCGGTGCGGCAAAGGAAAACGACAGCGAAGCGTGCGGCGTCGCCACCAAGGGGGCGAGCTGGCCGCCTCCGGTTCACCTAGCCAGGGCGCGTGCCCGGCGCGCCGGTGCCCGTCTCGGTGGGCTAGACTGGAAGAGCTGGCGAGGCGCTTGGCCCTGGAGGTTGGAGACTGGGCGCCTGCGCGCGATATCGCGACCCGCGTCGAGAAGCGCCTGCGCGAGCGACAAGGCCGGTCCGCGGACTGGGATGCGGCGCGTTCCGCCATGCCGGCTCTGTGCCTCCACACGGTCGTTGCCGTCGGCTCTGCCGACAACTGGGACAGGCTGCCGATCCCGCACCGCCCGCCGACCCGGCGGACACCACGCCCACTCTATCCCCAACCCAATGACTTCCCCAACCCAGTGACGGAGCACCGCCATGACCTTGACCGCGACCGATTTCACCGACTATCGCCCCGGCGGCGAAGACCAAGCCATCGCCGAGCAGGTGGCCGCGCTGCGCGGGCGCATCGCCGACAAGCGCTTCTCGGACACCGAGGACGCGGCGGGCCAGCAGTACGTGGATCTGGTGATGGAGGGCGGCGGGGTGCTCGGCATCGCGCTGATGGGCTATGTCTACGTGCTGGAACAGGTTGGGCTTCGGTTCCTCAGCATCGCCGGCACCTCAGCAGGCGCCGTCACGGCGCTGATGCTGGCCGGCCTGGATGTGCCGGCGCGGGCCAAGAGCGAACGGGCACTGCCGATCCTGGCGGGCATGCCGATCGACAGCTTCGTGGACGGCAACCAGCGCGTGCAGCGGTTCGTCGACGGCGTCGTCCGCGGGCTGGGCACCTGGCGGCTCGGCTTTCGGCTCCTGCGGGTGCGTGACGTGCTGCTGAGCCGGCTCGGGCTGAACCCGGGCCATGCATTCGAGCGCTGGGTGGAGCAGCAGCTCGCAGCCGTGGACATCCGCACCCTGGATGACCTGCTGCGCAGGATGAATGCAGAGCCGGAAGGGCTCAGGGTGATCAACCCGAAGGCGCAATCGAGCAAGATCCTGGCCGACGACCCGCTGTGCCTGATCGCCGCGGACATCTCCACCGAGACCCGAGCGCGGTTGCCGGAGATGGCGCGGCTCTACTACGCGGACTGGCGGCAGGTGTCGCCGGCCAAGCTCGCGCGCATGTCCATGGCGGTGCCCTACTTCTTCGAGCCCGTTGTCGTGCCGCTGGACCGCGACAAGGCCGACAAGGCCGCCTGGATCGAGGAAGCCGCCTTCTCGCGTCAGGTCATCGCGCGCAGCGAGGCCGAGGGCAAGCCCTGGCTGCCCGAGCGCGCCCTGTTCGTGGACGGCGGCGTGCTGTCCAACTTCCCCATCGACGTGTTTCACGACCACTCGCTCGCAGAGCCCGGCCGGCCCACCTTCGGCGTCAAGCTGCAGCTGGACGTGCGGGCCGCGGACGTGACCAGCATCGGCGACTTCTCCAAGCAAGTGTTCAATTCCGCGCGCCACATCCTGGACATCGAGACCATACGCCGCAACCCGGAGTTCGCGCAGCTGGTGACCTTCATCGACACCGGCACGCACAACTGGCTCAACTTCAACCTCGAGGACAAGGCCAAGCTGGACCTGTTCTATCGCGGCGCTGTTCAGGGCATGCGCTTCCTGGAGCGCTTCGACTGGGACGCCTACAAGCAGGCCCGCAGCCGTATCAGCGCGGGGCAACGGGAGATGGAGCGGGTCGCCGCCAAGGCCGGTGTCGCCGACGCGGTGCAGGAGAGACGCTTCAGGCCTGCGGGCGAATAGGCGCGCGAAGGTCGGGTGCTCGGGATATGCAGCGCCGAGGCCCTTGCCCTGCTCGATGCCCTGCAGGAGCAGCAAGACGCGCATCGGCCGCGGCATCTTCGGTGCTCCGGACATGTTTTCCCGCGCCCTGACCAAGCCTGATCCGCATCGGGCGCGGCACCGCGCTACAGCTGAGCTTCTCGCCATGGGAGCGCCACGGCGGCGCGGCCATCGGCGCCGTCACCGCATTTGAGCCGCTGGTGGGCCTGCACCGTGCAACGCCGGAGCACCGGCGCATCCGGTGCATCCGGCGCTCGGCGGCAGCCAGGGTATCGATTTCAACGGTCAAGGCGATTGCCGGAAACAAACAGACCGAATGGCGCAGGATTTTCGCTCGCCTTCAAGGAGCGGCAGCGGGCGCATAGTCGAGCTCTGTGCCCGCTGCCACGACGCAGAAGGCGGGCGAAAAGACAAGCCAGGCGGTATGTTTGTTGACAGAAATCGCCTAAGTTCAGGCACCCATGCGACCGCGCACCTCCAGCGCAACCTCGAGCGCCCGCAGCCCCACTGCGCCGTCAACCAGCGACCGCTGGCCGCTGCGCACGCAGTCGACGAACGCGGCGATCTCGGCGTCCAGCGGCTTCACAGGCTCCAGGGTGATGCGCTCGCGCACGATCTCCGGGCGCGGCCGCCGGGGCTGCCTTACCGGCCTGGCGATGTCCAGCGTCTGGCCGACGAAGTCCAGCGACAGGTAGCCCCCCGCCTGAAACACCCGGAAGCGCCGGTGTGTCTGCTCGGAGACACGGCTCGCGACGATATTCGCCACGGCGCCGTCAGCGAATTCGAGCCGCGCGCTAGCGATGTCCACGTGCTGGGTGAGCACCGGCGTGCCTACGGCGCGGACCTCAATCAGCGCTCCGCTCACCAGGGCCAGGACGATATCGATGTCGTGGATCATCAGGTCCGAAACCACGTCCACGTCAGTGGCCCGTTCCCTGAAGCCGCCCATGCGCTGCGCCTCGATGAAGCGCGGCCTATGGATACGCTCGGCCAGCGCCATGATGCCGGCGTTGAAGCGCTCCAGGTGGCCGACTTGCAGGACGGCGCCGGATACCTCGGCGAGGCGCAGGATCTCTCGCCCTTGGTCCATGTCCGGCGCCACCGGCTTCTCCAGCAGCATGTGCACGCCGGCCTCGAGGTACGGCCGCGCCACGTCTAGGTGCACCGTCGTGGGCACCACCACGCTCACGGCATCCACCCGCCCCAGCAGTGCCGCCGGATCGGCATGGGCCGCACAGCCCGCTTCAGCGGCCACCTGCTCCGCCCGCGCCCAGTCCGTGTCGGCGACCCCAACCAGCTCCACGCCCTCCAGCCGGCTGTAGATCAGCGCATGGAAGCGCCCCAGGTAGCCCACCCCGACAACCCCGACGCGTAAAGCACGATCCATCCCAAAACCCCCGTCTGAACCGCTGTCACCGGCACCATGATAGCGGGTCTCGGTGACCGCCCCGGCGCTGGTGTCTCTCGCAAGCCCTCAGGCCATGCCATGCGGGGCCATGCGGGGCCATGCGGGGCGACCGTGCTCAGCCCGATCTACTCCGGAGGCGCGGGCGGCGTCGCGCGGATGCCAGCGGCATCACGGGCGTAGGCCGGAAAGTCCGGGTTCCGCCAACCCTCCGGCGCGAGCTGCTTGGCCGGCGGGCGCAGCCGCGCGGTATAGTCCAGCACCGCCTCCTCCTCGGCGCGCGTGAAATCCTGGATCTGCTCCACCATCTTCGGGTCCGCGTTACGACGCTTGCCGGTACGAATGTCCTCGAACTGGCGGAGCAGGTAGGCGTAGTGCTGCCCGGCGACAGCCGGAATGTGCTTCTCTAGGTCACCCTCGCCGGCGGGGCCGTGGCAGTCCACGCAATTCTCCTCGTATAGCTGCTCGCCGAGCTCGGGGTCCGTCCCCGGGCCGACGCCGTTGTGCGGCGTCTTCGGCAGCTGCGCCACATAGGCCGCCACGTCGGCAAGCTGCTGCAAGCCGCCGAGGATGCCCGGCACCGAAAAGGGGTACATCAGCGGGTTCTCGCGATTCCCGGCACGATAATCGGCCAGTTGCTTGATGATGACGGTCCGCAGCTGGCCCGCAATCTGCGGATAGGTGCCGTCGGTGCTGCCCCAAGCTTCCGGCAAGTGGCAGACGGCGCAGGTTTGGTAGGCGCGGCGGCCGTTGTCGATATTCGGCGTCAGGACCATGACGGCGTCATACTCGGCGCGGGCGACCGCGGCCCGGTCCAAGGCGGCGGGATGGGGTGGGGCTGAATCGACTCCCGCGGTGTCCGCTACGACCGAAGCGGCCTTGGGGGCGTCGGTCGAGCCGGCGTCGGCCTGCGCAGCGCCGGGTGCAAGTGCCGGAGACTCGGCCGGCAGCGCAAGCACCGCCAGCATGGCCAAGGCATGAAGCCCGCGCGCTGCGCCTCTGGTCGGCGCCGATCCAGGTGCGCCAGCCACCATGGCCGGCGCCGCGGCGGCCGCAGGGGCGAGGAGCCAGGCGGAAGCAAGGTGTGACTTGGACATGATACCCCCGGTGGCAGGCAAGCCCGCGCCTGGCGGACGGATTTCGGGCCCTGGTCACGATGACGAGCATGAACGACGCGACCTCTGAGATCAACCTCGAGGCCCTGTTGCCCAGTCCGCGTGTTGGCCCAGTTCGCAGCAAGCGTCGTGCTTGCGCAGAGCGCTCGAGCCGGGGCGAGCCCGATGCCTTCACCCCAGCCAGCGCCGAGTCGCCTAGTTGCTGCTGACGATCGGATAACATCTGGCGCCAGTATGACAGGCTTGCTCTCTTTGCGGGCCATGCGGTTAGAATCCCCAGCAGCTTGGGCCTCCGCAGTGGGCCTTGCGTCGCCTTTAGGTGATTGCCGGAGACGAATGTACCGAATGGCTTGGGGTTTTCCTTCGCCTGCAAGGAGCGCAAGCGAGCGCATCCTCGAGCCCTGTGCCCGCTCCCGCGACGCAGAAGGCGGGCAAGAGGACGAGCCGGGCGGTGTATCGTTTCGACAGAAGTCGCCTTAGCCCTGTTTGAACGCAACGGGTTGGCACGCAACGGGTTCGCGCGCAACGGCCAAACCATGGCGACCCTTCCGTCGAAGACGCAGTCTTTGCTGGAAATCCATGACCAAGACCTTCTACGTGCTCTCCAGGCAAGCTTCGGATACGGACCGCATCGCCGCGATCGTCGCTTCGCACCTTCATGTTGGTGACCTGCTGCTTCTCACGGGGCCGCTCGCCTGTGGTAAGACCCACTTTGTCAAGGGCTTGGCCGCAGCTCTCGGCTGCAAGGAGATTGTCACGAGTCCAACGTACGCGCTCCTGCACAGTTACCGAACCGCGGCGGCAGAGCTCATGCACATCGACGCCTACAGATTGGGGGGCACCCCTGAGTTCCTGGATTTAGGGTTGGAAGAGTATTTCGCCGAGTCGATTGTCGTCATCGAGTGGGGTGACAAGGTGGCCGAAGTCTTCAGTGATTACCTGTCCATTTCGTTTGACTTGGGCGGTGTGGATATCAACCACCGCTTGTTGGCGTTTACAAGTGTCGGTGAAAGATGGGCAGGCGCAATGGCTAAGCTCGAGAAACAACTCGGAGGGTCGGGCGATGGGTCTCTTGCTCGTCATTGATACGTCGGCAAGGCCTTTCAGTGTGGCGCTTGGTGGAGCAAGAGAGTGTTTATACACTGCGTGTTGCGTGCCAGAAGCCCAAGACCTCTCCGTAATCGTGACAGAGGGGTTGCGGACAATAGGCCAGTCCCTGAGCGATGTTCATGCAATTGCAGTGAACATCGGCCCCGGCGCACTTGGATCAGTGCGTTCGGGAGTGTCATTCGCAAACGCCCTTGCCTACAGCCTCGGCATCCCCCTTTACCCCGTCACTGCTTTCGAGCTTATGGGCTTCGCAGTAGCCAAGACGCAAGGCTGCCCGGTGCTATGCACCGCGCGCGCATCTCATGCCTACGCCTACCTTGGCTTATACCAAGCAGGTAGGCTGTCGTTCATGACCTACGGCCTGGTTGATGAGCTCGCGGAGGCCGTGATAGCGGGAATCGACCGCGTTGCAGTTGCCGGCAACCACAGATCATATCTTTGCAACCTGCTTCCTGACAGCCGAGCGGTCGACAGTGGCGTCGGAAGCAGCGTTGCGGCTACATTCCTGCATCTCGATTCTCTTTCCGGTAGGCAGATCAAAGTCTTTCCCGAAATGGCCATACCGGTCACAGAGGGCTCGGCTCTACTGACGAGCTCGGACGAGATCCTGCGTTGATCCGTCCGTCGCCTAGGCGCGCTTATTCTCCTGTTCATAGAGCAGCTCGATTTGCTGTCCTGCGGGTTGCTTCCTTGGATACTATCCCCTTAGCTCTCAGATTCCCATGAATACAGACATCGCAAGAATAGTCGGCGCAATCAAGTCAGGTCAGATCGCGCTCCTGCCTACAGATACCGTGTATGGCTTGGCGGTGAGTCCGGAGCTCCCCGATTCCGTACGGCGGCTCGCTAGCATGAAAGGGCGCCCTCGGGATCGACATTTCCCGGTTATGGTCGGGTCTCCTGACGATCTCTCGGCCCTCGGAATCGAGATCAATACGTGCGCGGCACGACTACTAGGCTCTGAATACGTGCCAGGGCCGCTGACGCTTGCCCTAGGGTTTCACGACAGGCCTTCTGTAGCTTGGTTAAACGGGCGGGTCGAGGTCGGGGTGAGGATCCCGGATGACCGGCGGCTGCGCGAGATCCTACGGACGACCGGACCGCTCTTGGTTACGAGTGCCAACAAACATGGACAACAACCCGGTGAAACTGTCCAGCAGATTTTGGCGCAACTCGATGAAAGCCCGGATGTCGTGATAGATGGGGGCAAGCTGCACACCTTGCCGTCAACCCTTGTCAATTGTCGATGCCAGCCCCCTGTAGTCGAGCGAGTCGGCTGCGTCCCGGAAGGCGAAATCAAGAAGATCCTTGGTCTTTGACGATGCGAAATCTTGTCCTTGGCATTGAGTCATCCTGCGACGATACAGCGGCGGCCCTGGTCGATGCCAACGGCGCCGTGATGGCGTCGGTCAAGGTGGCGCAGACGGAAGTCCATCGGCCCTATGGCGGGGTTTATCCGGAGCTCGCCAGCAGGGCGCACGTCGCGGAGATCTTGCCTGCACTCCACCAGACCCTGCTGACTGCAGAGGTGAGTGTCGAGCAGATCCGCGCGATCGGCGTCACCAGGGGACCAGGCTTGATCGGCCCACTGCTGGTTGGACTCAATACCGCGGCTGGACTCGGATTGGGATGGAATCTGCCTGTGATCGGCGTCAACCACCTGCGCGGGCACCTGCGCAGTGCTGATCTCGAATTGGCACGCGTCAAGTATCCGGCAATAATACTCCTCGTCTCGGGCGGCCACACCATCCTGGCACACATGGAGAGTCAGACTGCCATCCGTCTTCTCGGTACGACAAGGGATGACTCGGTAGGGGAAGCCTATGATAAAGTGGGCAGGATGCTGGGGCTGGGTTATCCAGGCGGTCCGGCGGTTGATAGGCTCGCCAAGACTGGTGAGCCATGCATCCGCTTCCCGCGCCCAATGCTCGATAGTGGACTGGAGTTCTCTTTTTCCGGGCTGAAGTCGGCGGTATCGCGATATCTCGATAACGAATCCGATCCCAGCCACGAGGATGTGGCGGCGTCCTTTGTGCAAGCGGTTTTGGATCTCCTGATGGCCAAGTGCCGCCGGGCCTTGGCGGAGAACCCTTCTGTGTCCCTCGTTATTGTCGGCGGTGTTGCCGCAAGCCCCCAGATTCGCGCCGCCGCCTCTGAGCTCTGCCATGAGCTGGAAGTCGAGCTCTGCCTTCCGCCGCTACGGTGGGCGACAGACAACGCAGCGATGATCGCCCTGGCCACCTGGGATTACATTCGGCTCGATCAGTGGCCGCGCCCAATCCCGGACGTGCGACTATCGCTCATCGATTACTGAGCAGGCGATCAAGACGATCGGCTCTTGGCGGTATCCGCACTCGGAGGTGCCGCGCCGCGAGATCACCGAAATACCGAGCGTCCTGGAGCAGTGGAATGGCGCCACGAAGCGCTTGCTCCTTGTCCGCCGTAGCGAGTTGTCAAGCAATCGCCGCGCGGCGCATGCGATCGGCACGCCCGTGCTGCCCCTGAGTCAGATCTGTCCCTCGTCGACTCGGCCGATAGGCCGAGCCCCACCCTCGAACCCTAGACCAGGCGCTGCGTCCGATCTCGCGACCTTTGGCACGCATGGTGCTGGGGTTTCCGAGTTTCTTTCGTCGCGGCCAGGATCGCGCTTAGGCGGCCCGGCCGTGTTCGTCGAGCAACACTGAGGCGATGGGTACTCGATATGCTGACCAGTTTTCACGACCTGCTTGAGATGGCAAAGATCCAAGACGAGCCCCAGCGCCTTCTGCTGGTCTTGGCCAGAACAGAGGCGAAGGGCTCCAATGGCAAGACACATCACTCCGGAACCATCTCTCCGATCGTATGCACAGACAAGCTCCCGGACGAGATCGAGAGCTTCGCGGCCTTGGTCTCGGAAGCCGACGAGGTATCCAAGGACTGGAATATGGTGCTGGTCGCCAGCCTCGGCGGCGCCGACGGAGAACCCCCGACCAGTGAAGCGGCGGCCCCCTACCTCGAGAAGATGGTCAAGGACGTGATGACCGGTCAGGACTTGTCTCGGTACCTGATCCTTGACCGTGACGAGCAGATCGTGACGATGGAGCTCAGAGATGGCTTCCTTCGGATCTGACACCCTGGACAGGACGCAATGGCCGAAGCGGGGCAAAATGTCCCGGCTTCGACAATCTGTCCCAATCAGACCCGCATCCCAGTAGTCTCTCGAGCTGACAGCAACCTGGCATCGCTCGCAGATCACGCGATCTCGACCAGCTCGAGCTCGAATCTCAGGTCATGGCCTGCCAGCGGATGATTCCCGTCTATCATCACAGTCTCACCCTCGATCGCCGTCACGGTGAAGGTTGCGGTCTCGCCCTCTGGTCCCTGCGCACGCAGCACGGTGCCGACGGCGAGCTCGAAATGCTCTGGAAGCGCGTCTCGCGACACCGTCAGGTCCATCGCGGCGTCATGCTCGCCGTAGGCGCTTTCGCAGGGAATCACGATCGTCTTGCGCTCACCCGCAAACATCCCGACTACGGCATCTTCGAAGTCCGGCAGCATCACGCCGTCGCCAACCCTGAGCTCGAGCGGCTCCCGATCACGGGAGCTGTCGAGCTCGGTACCGTCGGCAAGGGTGGCGGTGTAATGGACCCGGACCTTATCGCCCACTTTCGCCGTTATCATGAATGATCAGAAGATGTGCTCCGGTGCTGTCTTCACGTGCGTCGTGTAGATGATCAGACCGGTCAGTGAAATACCGCCAACCAGGTTGCCTATTGCGGTGGGTATCTCATTCCACATGAAATAGTCCATGATCGAGAAATCACCACCGATCATCAGCCCGGTCGGGAACAGGAACATGTTTACGATCGAATGCTCGAAGCCCATGTAGAAGAAGAGCATGATGGGCATCCACATCGCGAGAACCTTACCGCTAACCGTCGTCGAGATCATGGCGCCGACGACGCCTAGAGAGACCATCCAGTTGCACAGTGCGCCCCGGATGAAGATGGTGGCCCAACCTGCCGCGCCGTGTTCCTTGTAACCAACGGTTCTGGCCTCGCCGATCTGGGCGAGCTTTCCCGCTACAGGTCCGGGCTCTACCTGAAATCCATAGGTCATGATCCATACGAACATGACCGCGGTTGTCAGTGCCCCAGCGAAATTGCCGCAGAAGACAAGCCCCCAGTTCTTCAGCACCCGTCCAACGGTCACACCGGGCCGCCTATCCAGCCAGGCGAGCGGTGTCAAAACGAAGACACCGGTGAGCAGGTCGAATCCCATCAGATAAAGCATACAGAAGCCGACCGGGAACAGAATGGCGCCGGCAAGCGGGCTTCCCGTATTCACCGTGATTGTCACGGCGAAGGCAGCGGCCAGCGCGAGAATGGCACCGGCCATGTAGGCTCGTATCAGGGTGTCCCGGGTCGACATCCTGATTTTCGACTCACCGGCGTCCACCATCTTTTTGCCAAACTCCGACGGGGCAAGATATGACATGATATCACCTCTTTATCGGTTGATCGGGATTGCTCGCGTTAGCGATTGATTAACTGCTGAATCATGCGAAAAGTTGCGTGAATCCCAAAAGCGGTGTGAATTTGGCCACACCGGGACTGCGATCAACGCCTCTCAGAAGACCTCTAAGCAGACCTCTGATGAGAAGAGGAGAGGCGTTGGCGGCAATCGTTGCGGCAAGGGCAAGCGAAGCCAATGCTTGGCTGGTGACATCGCTGCGGGCTCGCAGACCTTGCGCTGTTATCGCTGCGTTGTTATCGCCGCACTGGCGGGCTATCGATGGCACGTCGCGGTGTTAACGATAGTCTCGCTCGGTGTGATGTAAAGCAGGATTAGTGCCATGCCAGGATTAATGCCATGCGACCATCATTCGACGCGATTTGCCGTTCGTGCTTGCCGTCGCCAACCGACGGTGAGGCCGAGAAAGGTAGGGCTTGAGGCTCGACAAGCGGAACCGTCGAGAGGTCAGCGGCGCCTCAGGAATGAGGCTATGGCTGAGGACGCCATGACTGAGACAAATTTGCCCCACGGCTCCTAAGTGTTGGAACAATCTGTCGCGCGAAAGGGACCGCGCTCGCGTCCGTGCCGATGCGGGGAGCTGTACATCAGGCTGCGCATCCGCATCGCGTCCCGCGAGGCACGATGCTTGCTGACCGTGCTTGCCCAGGACGCTTGCCGTAGCCGACCGATCATGGTGCTTCCTGCCGGCTCGTGGCACGGAGGGCTGTGACCCTTGCTGCGACCCTTGGGGGGTGCACCCCTGGGAGCGCGTCCGTGGGGGCGGACACCTGGGGCGCGGGGGCGCAATAATTGCAACAGCAACAGCTACGGCCAGGCTATGGCCGAGCACGCTGCGACGGCTGATGTCGATGCCAATGCCCGGACCTGGAGCTCGACAGAGCTGCTCATCGTCGCTCCGAGCAGTGGCTCCGAGCCCGAGGGCGGCCGGTCGCGACCCGGCCGAGCACCCTAATCATACTGCTTCGACCGAAGCGACAACCGCACGAGGTCATCCTGTGACGGAAGACGAATCCCACCAACCACACAAGCCCCAGTTTCCCGGTGCTCCGGGGCAGGCGCGTAAGGCCGCGACGGTCGAGGACGCGATGGCCGCGGCGGCGGAGCTCAAGCCCCTGGTCGGGACGGTGCGGCGGATCGCGCGGAAGCGTCGCGCGGACCTCTCGAAGCAGGGACAAGGGGCACTTCCAGCAGATCAACGCTCGAGCTGACGATGAATATCCGTTCCGAGCCCAATCTGCCGCGAGACAATCTCCACCGATGCGTCGGCGCGGCGCGACCTCCGGAAGCGGGATCTCCGGGCGATTGGACGACCGAGCCGATTCGATCTCAGGTCATCGAAGCTCTGCGTCGCGTGCAGGACCCCGAGCTCCCGGTGAACATCTTCGACCTTGGCTTGATTTACGAGCTCCAGATTAGCGACGAAGGGGATGTCGACGTACGGATGACGCTGACCGCTCCGGGGTGCCCAGTCGCCGGCATCATGCCCGTCATGGTCAAGAACGCGATACTCGAAGTCGACGGGATCGGGCTGGTCAACGTCGAGCTCACGTGGGAGCCGCCGTGGACGGTGGAGCGCATGACCGACGAGGCGCGTCTGGCTTGCAACCTCTAAAAACCTCTTAGCAACCTCTTGGGAATCCTCTAGACCCAAGCTTATCGACTGGCCAACATCGATTTGCTAGAGACTCGGGCCTCCTTCCCCGGGCCTCCTTCCGCAATAAGGAGCGGCGGCAAGACGGCGTGCATTGGGTTGACGCCCGTCCCGAGGACACGATGGCTCGGGAACACTGGAGCAAGGGCCACCGGAGCATTGGACTGGAGCACTGAAGGAGTCTGCGTGCCGACCGCGACGAGGTGTCGATCCTCCCCCGGTCAACGGCGGCCGAAGCGGGTCGTCGCATCGACGGATGACGCGCGGTTCGTCAGGGTGTAGGCGATTGCCGGAAACAAACATCAGACCTTCCAAAATCGCCCCAAGAGCCCCGTAATTTTTGGACAGCTCCACAAGCGACGCCGCATCAAAGCGGCGACTCGCCGACCTCGATGCGCAGCCACTTCCCG
>JANQFI010000458.1 GCA_028277905.1 Chromatiaceae bacterium
GTAGGCAGTAAGCCCACCTGCCTGCCTTCCTCCTTTTCGATTTTTAATCAGCAGGTTATGCGCGAATCTGCCGGCGCTCCGTCTGGAAGATCCGACCGAACAGCTCGGGTCCGGCGCGCCACTGCTTCCCGGCCAGGTCCGCGCCGGTTGCCGCCGGCAGCGTGCCCGCGAGCCAGACGCCCCAGAGAAAGCCCTTGTGCTTGTCCCGCATCGTCGGTGCCCGCATGGACGAGGTCGAAACCCTGATCAGGGTCAACACCGGACTCTCGATCCAGAGAAACAGTGGCGTGGCGCCCAAGTCGTCGGTGGCAGATTCAAGCCAATGCCGCGCCAACGGAAGCTCCTTTCGGACCAGCGCGAGACGTGCCCGCGCGGATGCCGCCACAACCAGGACATCCGGATCGCCTGTCTCCCGGGCAAACACCAACATGGCCTGTTCGGCCTCTATCGCGAGCGGCGCCTGATCGACAGGATGCAGGGCAAGCGACAAAGCCGCCATTGCATCGATGGCGGCCCGAGTCTGGACCAGGAACCTCCGTTGGGCCACCTTAGGGAGGTGCGGAATCGCGCTCGGGCATGTCGAGCCGACCGAGCTGGAGCCCCCGGCGCCGCGTTGCCAGGCTGTTCGAGGACAGGAAGTCTAGCCTCCAGCCGGCTCCGCCCGATGCAGCAGCAGGTTGCCCAAGCGGTCCCGCCGGGCTCGCCAGCCGGGCGCGAGCCAGGTGGTGGCCACCGCGTCCAGGATTACGGCTGGCCCCTCGAGCTCAGAGCCCACCCGCATTGAACCGCGCCGGAGCACCGGCACGGCGTTGGCACAACCTGGCACTCGCGCGAGCTCGGGCCTGGGCCCGGGCGCCGCGCCATCGTCCATGACCGGCAGCACCGGGGCGCGCTCCGGGGCCCTCAGCCGCACGCGCAGGTTGACCAGCTCCACGGGCAGGTCCAGCGCGTGTCCATAGCGGGCGATGTGCAGGTCACGAAAGGCGTCGGCCGTCGCGGCCCGGCCTCTCCAGGGCAGGTTGAGCGTGTAGCTTTGGCCCAGATAGCGCAGATCCAGGCTGTCGGTGCGGGTCAGATCCGCGACGGGGACGCCCTCGGCCGCCAGTGCGGCACTCCCCTCAGCGGCCAATACCGTCAGCGCCTCGTCCACCTCAGCATCGGTGCGCGCGGCAAGCGCGCCGAGCCAGGCCCGGGTCAGGAGTCGTCCCGGCGGGGCCGCCAGCATACCGAGCGCCGAGAGCACGCCGGCGCGCTCCGGCACCAGCGCGCGGGACATGCCGAGCATCTCCGCCAGCGCGCAGACATGCAGACCACCGGCTCCGCCGAAGCTGCACAGCCAGGCGCCGGTCGGATCGATGCCGCGCTGCACCGAGATCACCCGCAGCGCCCGGGCCATATGCTCGTTGACAACGTCGATGACACCGCGGGCGGCCTGCTGGGCAAGCGCAGCCTCCGCATTGGGCGCATCGGGCTTGGCCGTCAGCCCCAGCGCGCGTCCCAACCGCGCCAGCGCGCCGCATGCTGCGGCAGGCTCCAGCGGCATGCGGCCGCCAAGAAAGGCCTCCGCACGCAGCCGCCCGAGCAGAAGGTTCGCATCCGTCACCGTGGGCTCGTGTCCGCCGCGGCCATAGCAGACGGGCCCCGGCACGGCACCGGCCGATCCGGGGCCCACCTGCAAGGCACCGCCCGAGTCCACCCGGGCGATGGAGCCGCCACCGGCGCCGATCGTATGCATGTCCACCATGGGCACGGCCACGGGCAGACCTGCGATGCGCCCTTCGAGCGTCAGCCTGGGCGCGCCATCTACCAGGGCGACGTCCGTGGACGTGCCACCCATGTCGAAGGTCAGCAGCCGCTCGATGCCGGCCGCCCGCGCCACGTGCCCGGCGCCGGCAAGGCCGCCGGCGGGGCCGGACAGCAGCAGCCGCACCGCCGCTTCGTTGGCGAGGCTCGCTGCCAGCGTTTCCCCGCTGGACTGCATCACCGCCACCCGTGCACCCGGCAGCCCCTCGCTCAACCGGTCCAGGTAGCCGCCCACTACTGGTCCGACGCGGGCGTTGAGCCAAGTGGCGATGCCACGCTCGTACTCTCCCATCAGCGGCAGCACCGCGGAGGACAGCGACACGAAGACCCCGGGCGGCAGCGCTCGGGCGATGGCCCGCTCCGGCGCGTCATCGAGGTAAGAGAACAGCAGGCTCACCGCCACCGCCTCGGCACCTAGGGCGAGGAGCTCGGCACGCAGCCGATCGAGGTCTGCCTCGGTCAGCGGCTCCAGCAGGCTGCCGTCGGCGCCAAGCCTGCCGCCCGTCTCCAGGCACAGCTCGGGCGGCACTGGCGGCGGTGCCGGTGGCGGCTGCAGGTCGTAAAGGGCTCGCCGCGCCTGGCGGCCGATGGCGAGCAGATCCCGGAAGCCAAGGTTGGTGACGAACGCCGTGCGCGCCCCCTTACCCTCCAGCACCGCGTTGGTGGCCACCGTGGAGCCGTGCACGATGCGGAGCCGGGCCGGATCCAGCCCCAGCTCGCGCACAGCCTGCAGTATTGCCTGTTCCGGTGCCGCCGGCGTAGACGCCACCTTGTGGACCCGAAGCCTTCCGCCCTGCCAGAGCACGAAGTCGGTGAAGGTGCCGCCGGTGTCGATGCCAAGGACTGTCATGGCGCAGGAGAAGGCTCCATCCATGATGGTCTTACCATCCGCTAGCATACACCCGTCGTAATCGACAGGGCAGTGGGCGCCAGCGGCTGCGAACAGGCTGGGGGGTGAAGCCCGAACCTCAGAAACCGTGGCATCGCTCGCGCCCCCCATAGGCTATGGCCCGGTCGGATTAAGACTCTCGGTGTTGCCGGTGCAGCAGTGCGAATGTCCCGAGACCGTCTCAGGTCGTAGTCGTAGTCGTGATCGCGGTCTCGGCCCTGCGGATATTCGATTGCGATTACGATTACGATCACGACAACGACAACGAGGGGATCCCGGTCTCGGAGCTTCCGCAGCGAAGGACTAGCAACGCGGTCCAAACCGGTCAAGCCGATCGTCCAGGAGCCACAAGCTGCCGCGACATCGGTTGGCAGGGGCGGACGCCCGCGCTATGGTCGCCCCCATGGACGCATTACTCGAGGCACGCGGTCTGACCCGGCGCTACGGGCGCAAACAGGCCTTGCGCGGGGTCGGCTTTGCGCTGTCCGCCGGCGAGGTGCTGGGGCTGCTCGGTCCCAATGGTGCCGGGAAGAGCACCTGCCTTGGCATCCTCGCGGGCGTCTTGGCACCGAGCGCCGGCCAAGTCCTGATTGGCGGCGCCGACATGGCCCGCTCGCCCCTGCGCGCCAAGCGCCGCCTCGGGTACCTGCCCGAGCAACCGCCGCTGTATCCGGAGATGCGCGTGGATGAGTTCCTCAGGCACTGCGCGCGGCTGCGGCGCATTCCGCCGGGCGCCATCGCTCGCGCCGTAGCCCGCAGCCTGCGCCTGTGCGGCCTCGCCGAGGTTCGCCGGCGACTGCTGGGCAAGCTCTCCAAGGGCTACCGGCAGCGCGCCGGCCTCGCGGCGGCGCTGATCCACGAGCCCGAGCTGGTGATCCTGGACGAGCCCACCGACGGCCTGGACCCGGTGCAGATCCGCGAGGTGCGGGCACTCATTGCCGAGCTCGGGGAGCGCTGCGCCGTTATCGTCTCCAGCCATGCGCTGGCCGAGGTTCAGGCCAGCTGCCGGCGGGTCATCGTCTTGCACGACGGGCGCATGCTGCACGACGGCCCGCTGAATGCCCCCCGTGCGCTGCGACTGCGCCTGGCCCGGCCGCCACAGACCGCGGCCTTGCGCCGGCTCGCTGCGGTGGCGACGGTCACAGAGGCGGCCCCTGATGCGGAGACAGGGCTCTACAGCGTCACCCTGGCGGACGGCGCCACCGCGGAGCAGATCGCGACGGCAGCCGTCGGCGCCGGCTGGGGGCTGCTGGAGCTGGCCCCGGAGCAGACCGACATCGAGCGCATCTTCTTCCAGGCCATCGGCATGGAGATGCCGGCGTGATCGGCAGCATCGCGCTGCGCGACTGGATGGGGGCCTTTCGCACCCCCGTGGGCTGGGTCTCGCTGGCTGCGACTCAGGCGATCCTGGGCTATGTGCTGCTCAAGGTGCTGGATGAATTCACCGGCCCGGAACCGGCGCTGCGCAGCGCCGGGCTGAACCTGGAGCTGACCCACAACCTCTACGGCACCGCCGCGGTGGTGCTGCTGCTGACGATGCCGATACTGGCAGCCCGCGCCCTGGGCGGCGAGCTGCGCGACGGCACCTGGCCACTGTTGGCGAGCGCACCCCTGACCCTCGCCGAGCTCCTGCTCGGCAAGTTCCTGGGGCTGGCGCTCCTGGTGCTGCCGGTCTGCCTGCTGCCGCTGGGACTTGGGCTCATGCTCTCGGGAGCGGCACCCGTGGACCCGGGGCTGCTCGCCGCGGCGAGCCTCGGACTCTGGCTCACCGGGCTCCTGTTTGCTGCCGTGGGTCTGTGGGCCGCGAGCCTCGTCGGTCAGCCGGTCGCCGCCGCGGTGGCCGGCTATGGCGTGCTCTTGCTGCTCTCGGTGGTCAACCGGACCGAGCTGCTCGGCGCCCCGCAGCTGGGCGCACTGGACTGGCTCGCCTGGAACCAGCACCTGTTCTGGTTTCTGGCGGGCGTCGTGCGCATCAGCGACCTGACCTATTTCGCCCTGCTGACGGCGGCTTTCCTGGCGCTGGCGCTGCGCCGGCTCGATAACCTGCGGCTCGGATGAGCAGGTTTCGGATGAGCGCGCCTCGGCTGACGCCTGAGGGATTGGATGCGGTCGCCGCGGGCGAGCCGCCGGCAAGCCCGGACGCGGCGACAACGACGGATGTGTCGGCGCCGAACCAGACATCTGCAGCTGGCTCGAGTGCACAGGGGCAGATCCTAGCCTGGCAGCGCCTGCACCGCGCTGCAGCCGATGGCGTGTACGCGGCGCTGCTGCTGGCCATCCTGCTGACCGCCGGCTGGCTCACCGCCCGGCATGACAGCTACTTCGACTGGACCGCCAGCGGCCGCAATAGCCTGACGCCGGACAGCGTCGCGGTGCTGGAGCGCCTGCCCACCGAGGGCCCACCACTCGTCATTACCGTGTTTGCCCCGCGCGAGCACCGCGTGGGGCGCGCCGTGGAGCAACTGCTCGCGCGCTACCGCCGCCAGCGGCCGGACCTGGACATCCACTGGGTGGACCCGCAGCGGGCACCGGCGCGCGCGCGCGACGCCGATGTACGCCTGCTGGGCCAGCTCGTACTGGAATTCCGCGGCCGGCGCGAGACCCTGACGGCGCTGAGCGAGGGCACCCTGTCCAGCGCTATCGACCGGCTCGCCCTGCCCCGTGCGCCCTGGATCGCGGTGCTGGAGGGCCACGGCGAGCGTGCGCCCGCTGGTGCTGCCGGCCCTGACATCGGCCGCTTCGCCCAGCTCCTGCGCCAGCGTGGCTTTCGACTGCAGCCGCTGGACCTGGCGAGCGCCGGCAGCGTGCCGGCCAACACCGACCTGTTGGTGGTGTCGGCGCCGTCCATCCCCCTGTTCCCGGGTGAGGCGGAGGCGCTGGTGAACTACCTGAAGGCCGGTGGCAACCTGCTCTGGCTCATGGAGCCCGACGGGGCACAGGGCGACCTGATGGGCCTCGCGCCCGTGGCCGCCTACCTCGGCATTCGCCCGCTGCCGGGGACGGTGGTGGACGCCCGCGCAGGCGAGCTGGGCTTCGAGGACCCGACCTTTGCGGTACTCGACGACTGGCCGAGCCATGCCCTCGGCCGCGACCTGGAGCGCCCCGCGGTGCTGCCGGGCAGCGTCGCCTTCGAGGTCACCGCCGCCCCCGGCTGGCTCATGGACACGACCCTCGGCAGCGGCAGCCAAAGCTGGAACGAGACCGGTCCCATCCGCGGCGAGGTGACCCGGGACCCCGCCCTCGGCGAGGAGCCCGGTCCGCTGCCGCTGGCCATGGTGCTGACCCGGCCGCAGCCCCGGGGCGCTGCGGACGACCTGGCCACAGACGCACGGGACGCCGACACAGGCGCGCCACCGACCCGAGCCGCGCAGCGCGTCATCGTCGTGGGCGATGGCGACTTCGCCAGCAACGCCCATCTCGGGAGCGCCGAGAACAGCACGCTGGCGCTGCGCATGGCGCGCTGGCTCACGGGGCTGGAGGACCTGATCACGCCGCCGCCGGGCATCGACGACCGGGACAACTTCACCCTGTCCGGGGCCCGTACCTGGGCCATCTCGGCGGGCGGGGTGGTGGCGCTGCCGGCCCTGCTCTTGGGGGCTGGGCTCTGGGTGCGCTGGCGACGGGGGCGTGCCTGATGCTCGCGCGGCGCTGGCTGATCAACTTGGCGCTGCTGGCCGTGCTGGCCGTGCTGATGCTGGCGGTACAGCTGGACCGGCGCGAGGAGTTGCGGAGCACCAGACTCACGGTGCTGGCGCCGGACGACATCATGGACATCGAGCTCTACCGTGCCGGCGAGCCCGGGGTACGGCTGCAACTCGAGGACGACCGCTGGCAGATGCTCAGCCCGTTCGCGGTTGCGGCCGACCATGCCGCCACCGCGAAGCTGCTTCCCGTGGCGGAGGCCCGAGTCTCCCGTACCCTGCCGGTGGCCGGGCTGGATCTCGGCGCCCTGGGCCTGGACCCGCCCCCGGTGCGGATCCTGCTGGACGGGCTGGAGCTGCGCTTCGGCGGCACCGAGCCGATGGCCGCCCAGCGCTACGTACAGGTGGGCGACATGGTGCACCTGATCGACGACCGCATCCTGCCGCGGCTCATGACCCCGACCATCGAGCTGGTGAGCCGCCAGCTGCTGCCGCCGGACTTCAGTCCCGGGCTCGGCGATCTCGACGGCAGACCGCTCACCGCCGGCGAGCTGGCGCCCTTGGCCGAAGCCGAGGCGGTGCGCGTGGAGACGGCCACCACGCAGCTCGACGACGCCCTCGACGGGCGAATGCTGCGGATCGGCTCCGCCGACGGCGGTGACGCGCTCGAATTCCTGGTGAGCGACGGCGGCACGCGCTGGACCCGACTGGACTTGGCCCTGAGCTGGCTGTTCGCGACAGCGCCCCTCGACGCGGTGCGGGACTGGCCGGTGGATGGACAGGCTGCACCCAGCGCAGCCATGCCCGCCCCAACAGCAGCGCGGCAGTTGCCGTCGCCGCCGATACCGAGCAACGGTGGCACCAAGCCCATGGCCATGCCGGAGGCCGCCCCGGATCGAGCCGAGTCGCCGCTCCCCGTCCAGCGCCTCACCCCGCCGGCGCCGGGCGCTGAGCCGATCGAGCGCCGGCCGACGGCGGCCATCCCGAACCTGCGCGACCTGGCGCCGCGCCAGATGCCGCACCCATCGGCCCTGCCGCAAGTGGGCGGCGACCCCTTTGCGCCCGGACAACCGGACGCGCAGGGCATGGCCCCGCCGGATCCACCAGGGGCCGACCGGCCACTGCCGACCGAGAAGCTGCGCCCGTGAGCCGCCCGCCACCGCCCGCCGCGTCCCATCCCCGCAACGATGCTGCGTGACATGCCCGAGCTACCGGAGGTCGAGACCAGCCTGCGGGGCATCGCGCCGCATCTCGCGAACAGACGCATCCTGAAGCTCGCGGCGCGGGAGCGGCGCCTGCGCTGGCCGGTGCCGACGACCCTGGACGCGGCCGTGGCGGGACAGCGCGTCACCGCGCTCCGCCGGCGCGCCAAATATCTGCTGCTGGAGCTGGAGCAGGGGAGCCTGATCCTGCACCTCGGCATGTCCGGCAGCCTGCGGGTGCTGCCCGCAAGCACGCCCCCGGGGCCACACGACCACATCGACCTGGTGCTGGACGACGGGCACTGCCTCAGGCTCCGCGACCCGCGGCGCTTCGGCAGCCTGCACTGGGCCCAGCCGCCCGTGGAGTCCCATCCGCTGCTCAGGCACCTGGGGCCTGAGCCCTTGTCGCCAGGCTTCAACGGCGCCCACCTGTATCGGCTGAGCCGTGGCCGGCGGGCGTCGGTGAAGGCCTTCATCATGGATAGCCACATCCTCGCCGGCATCGGCAACATCTACGCGAGCGAGGCCCTGCATCGCGCCGGCATTCACCCGCACCGGCCCGCCGGCCGCATTGCGCTACCCCGATACGAGCGCCTCGCTGCCGCCATCAAGTCAGTGCTCAGCGCCGCCATCGCCGAGGGCGGCACCAGTCTGCGGAACTTCGTGCAAGAGGACGGCAACCCCGGGTACTTCACCCGCGCACTGCGGGTCTACGGCCGCGCCGGCCTGCCCTGCCTCGGCTGCGGCGCGCCGGTGCGACAGCGGCGCATCGGCCAGCGCTCCAGCTTCTATTGCCCGCGGTGTCAACGCTAGCTGTAGCGGACCGCAATCATCCGCCGCCCGAAACGCGATCCTCGCGGGGCTTCGACCGGATTCTTGGACTCTATCCGGTGTCCTGAAGCCACAATCGCCGCCACTGAGACCGGATTGATTGGCAACAGACCGCAATCATCCGGCCGAAGCCAGATTACACGCCACTGAGATGCGAGCCCGGCCTCGCGTCCCGGCATGGCCCTTCGCCCCCGGCTCTTCGCGCGCTCCCGTCAGTTGCCCCCAGATGCGGCTGCGGGAGCGTCGTGCCCGGGCGCCGCAGCCGAGACCGCCCGATCCAGACGCACGCGAATGGCCTGCAGCCCTGCCCGATCCGACGGACTGATGTGCAGCCCCGCCTGATCGAGGGCGTCGAAGATCGCCAACATGGCGCGCCAATGGCTAACCAGAGCCTGTTCGTCGCCGCGCGCATCGGCGACGCGCCCGAGCTTGTAATAGGACACGGCCAGGTCCCGCTGCCAGCCGGCATTGCCGGGCTCGGCGGCGGCCAGGCGCTCACGGATGCCGAGCGAGCGCTCGAAGTCCTGCTGGGCGCCGTCGAGGTCGCCGCGGGTGACCTTGAGGTCGCCGGTGCGTTCGAGACAGAGCCCGAGGTTGTGCTGCCAGCGTGGTTCTTCGGGCTGGAGCGCAATCAGCGCATCCACGCGCCGGCGGGCCAGGGCGAAGTCCCGCTCGGCCGCGTTGAGGCTGCCCCGGATCACGGCGAGGTCGCCCTGATCGATCAGGAACCAGCGGTGGGCGTCCAGGGCGTCGGTCCAGTGCGGCGCGAGCTCGACGACCTGGGCGTAGAGGCCGCGGGCCTGCTGCGCCGCGCCCTCGGTGGCATAGAGTCCGGCGCTGGCGAGCAGCGGCTCGAGCTCGGCGCGGTCGCGCTCGCGGTTGGCCGCCCGCCGTGCCTGGATGCGCTCGATGATACGGCCGCGTTGGGTCTCGATGTAGTCGAGCGCTGCCGTGGGGCCTTCCTCCTCCAGAATGCGTGCGAGCCGCTTGGCGACGCTGTCGGCATCTGGGCCCCTGGCGATGCGCCGAAACTCCTCGGCGAGGGCATTGATGCGCTCGCTCTGCGCGGCACGCTGGGCGGCGGCGGCCTGGAGCTTTCGCTCGCGTGCGGCCCAGTCGCCGACAATCGCCTCGGCGGCCGCCTTCTGGCGTCTGTAGGTGGCGTCGACCGATGCCTGGAGCTGAGCGCGAATATGGGAGGTGGTGATAGCGTCGTCGGCGCGCTTGTACTCGATATAGGCGACGATGGTGACCACACCGGAGACCAGCGATGGCATAGACCAGCCAGGCCCAACCGGAGCGCAGCCATGCGGGCCAAGGGCGTCGGTCGGCCGCCGGGCCGGGGTCGGGCGTGGGCGGGGCAGCGCCGGTTGCCGGCTTCGGACTTGGCTCGGCGGGCTCGGATGGGGAGCTCGAAGGGGGCCCGGGCGCGACCGCCTCCGGCGCCGGTCGCACATCGACGCTGTCGCTCGCCACGGCGGACGCTGCGCCGGTCGGCGTCGGGTCGGGATCTCGGGATTCTGCCGGGCGTCGGTCGGTCATCGCTGCTGTCCGGTTGTCGGTGCGGATCGCCAAGGTCAAGAAGACGATCCTTTTCCTGACCAATGCCACTCTCTGGCCCTTGCTGCCTGAAACCCTGCCGGCGACGTTCAGTTTACCCGGGCAGGAAAGGGTATTCCCTATCTGCCCCGTCACGGGATTCCTGCCACTCGACCATGCTCATCGGCTAGGCGTGCGTCTCTACCGACGACCAGCATCTCGACCTGCAGAACGACACGCGAAAGGCGCCCGGCTGCGAGCGCATCTATCGCGACAAGGCCAGCGGCGCCAAGGCCAGCGGCCGGGGCTCAAGCGCGCGCTCGAGGATCTGCGCACCGGTGACAACCTGGCGGTCTGGCGGTTGGATCGGCTGGGCCGGTCCCTGAAGGACCTGATCGCGCCTGCCGAGGCCCTGGAGCAACGCGGTGCCGAGCGCCTCGAAGAGATCCCCCAACGCAAGGACGCGGCGCCGTCGGAGCAGATTCAACAACCGATCACGCGCTTGCTCGCACGTCGGCATCACCTGGCCGGCGGAGACCGTGCCGATACCGGAAGCGATACTGGACCAGGCGAGCCTGCCCGCGGCCTTGCGGCGGGTCAGTTCCCCGAATCCAGGACCTCCTCGACCGAACCCATCCGCGCCGCCTTGAGCAGCCATTGCTTCAGCAGCCCGGGATCCGTGCAGGCGAAGATCCGCTCGCGCTGGGCATGGTCGGGCGGCAGCCCACGGCTCTGCAGCAGGGCGATCACCGATTCCGCCAGGGTCCTTGACGCGGACTCGGCCCTGACCGCATCCAGGCTTTCGTAGCCCCGGCGCTGGAGCAGATTACGCAGAGTGGCCTCATGGGCGACGTCCCGGTCGAACAGGGCGGCCACGGGCACGGGGTTCTGGAGTATCCCCGGGGCCTCCAGGGATTCCTCGCCGCCGGCGCTCCGGACCGGCCTGTCCGGGGTGTGCACCTCCACACGGCGGGGCCCGATCAGCCTGACCACGCAGACGAGCCGGGTACCGGCGGCAAGCAGCTCCGCCACCTTGGTCTTCAGATCGGCCTCCTCCTGGCCAGGCGCGGCATAGTCCACGGCCAGGGGCGGTACACCTGGGATCCAGCCCTGCTCATCCCCCGGTGCCGCCACGGCCAGGTCCGGCGCGCGCAGGGTGCCGGGCTCGGGGGTGAAGCCCGCGTCCACCCCGCCCCATTCCACGGCGGGATCGGTCTCCAACACACTGCCGCCGCTGAGCGTCCCAGCCGCATGCGGACGGCCAGCGGGGAGGCAGTAGACGGGATGGCCATCGGACAGCTCGTAGCGATCACCGTCCTTGAGCTGGTCGGCGGTGAAGGGACCGGATTCTCTGCCGGAGTGGCTCTTGGCCATGGGGTCAGGACCTCAGCCGACTGGAGGTGCGATCTTCGTAGCAGCCACTTTGGCCCGCGTCAACCCGGCCCGTGCTCGAAATCCTGCACCAGCACCTCCACCAGCCGGGGGAAGACGACCTGTGTCAGGGACCGGGCCGAGGCCGGGTCCGCCCTGCGCTCTCGGGACGGCAGCAGGAGGGGGTGAAAGGGGCCACGGGAAAGCGGGAAATGGGCCAGGCTCAATTGCTGATAGGCTTCCGGCATGCCTCGGCGCACACGCATCCACGTCGACGACCTGCCGCTGTACATCCTAGAGCGCGGCCATGACCGGGCGGCCTGCTGTTCTGACGACCAAGACCGCCTCGCATACCTCGGCTGGCTGCGAGAGACGCTGGCGCCTGAGTACTGCCGGCTGCACGCCTGGGTGCTCATGACCCACCAGGTGCACCCGCTGCTCACGGCGGAACGCGCCGAGCCTGTACCACAGGCGCTGATCTCTGTCGGCCGCCTCTAGGTTGCCAGACATCAACCACTGTGACGGGCGCAGGGGCACGCTGGGGGACGGCCGCTACAAATCTTCGCTGGTACAGACCGAGGTCTAGCTGCTGCTCTGCCGGCGTTACATCGAGCTGAACCCCGTCTGCGCCGGCATGGTGGCCGATCCCGTCCACTGTCCTTGGTCCAGTGACCGGGCCAACGCCTGCGGTGAGCCGGACATGCTGCTGTCGCCGCACCCGCTCTACCTCGCCCTGGGCGCCGGCCAGGAAGCGCGCCCTGAAGTTCAGATGGGTGCTGCGCGAAGCGCTCGCGCGCGTTCCTCAGATCGGCAAGGAGATCGGCAAGCGCCTTCGCCAGCGGTGCACGCGCCTGCTCGGGGCTGAGCGCTTCAAGGCAGGCGTCGTCGGGTTGGAGGAGATCCTGGTCGCTCGGTTGCCTGCCGGGGCCGCAGGACGTCGCCACACAGCGCACATTCTGCCTATTCCTGACACACTACATGGGATTCTGTCCCCAACCATCTAATCTTCACAAGCTCCGTCAGGGCTGTACTCCTCGGAGGAAAGGGGCCAAACGGATAGGACAAGGGTCTCCCCTTCTGAATGACGGCGGTGGCCAGTCCGGTCCGCTGCCAGGGCCCCGAGCCTGTGTCGATCGCGCGGGCGCGGCTTGTGACGGCTTACGCGGCTTTCGGCTTTGCGCGAAGCGTCCCTTTAACGCGATTCGACCGAAATAGCGTTGCAATCTGGCGGCTGAGCGACCTTCTATATCTTAGGGTCTTGGTCCTGCCGGAAGTCGGCACCGGGCTAGCCTGCGTCTTAGGGTCGCTTCCGTGTGTCTTGAGCTCGGCATAGAGAGTATAGGAAGCGATGGCTACCAGTCCCAGATTGCCGACCAGCCCGAGAACGCCAGCTCCGAACAGGCTTGCCGAGCTGTACACCGTGCCCAATAGGCCTCTCGCGGCGATATAGCCGTGGGAGCCGAAGTGGAGTCCCCCAATCACCGCGACGGCGGCCGTCGCATATCTTGAATTGCTGTCGCCCTTCTGCTTTCCGGCCCATGCGATGCCCGTATAGGTCAAGACCGCGGTGCCGCCTGCCAACAGCCCGACGCCGACAATGCCCAATGCTCCAATGGACGCCCCCGCGAGATAGATGTGGCTCGCGGAATCGAGAAAATAACCAAGGGTCAAAGCCCCGATGCCAAGGGTCTGGGCCTTCTCCTGTCGGAAATGGGGTAGATGAGCGGCGAGGTTGCCAAGCCCGATTCCGCCAACGATTGAGCTGACATGCGGACTTTTCCAGACGAAACGAATGATGCCATCAATGGTCGACGGCTCGATAAGCGACAAGGTCGCGGGCATCGATTGAATCTCCTGGTGCCGCATCTCACTGCCAGGAGACGCGGGTTAAATCAACAGGGGTCCGAGGAACCAGACGAAACCGGCTTGCTGCCGACGCGACTAGTGGCGCAGCTGACACTCAAACGGGCTATCGCGTCAAGGGCGACCACCTGTGCGCGCAGGATATCCTCGCAGCCTTCCTTTGCATAGCATCGAACGGAACCCCTCAGAACTGCTTCACCCGGATCTTCATGGTCTGAATCCGGTACGCGATCTGCCGCGGGGTCATGCCGAGCAGCCGGGCGGCCTTGGCTTGGACCCAGCCGGCCTGTTCGAGGGCGGCGATGACGCGCTCGCGCTCGTCGATGTCCGGGTCATTGAGGTCGATCGCGCCGGTGGCAGGGGATGGGCCGGGGCCGGACCCGGCAGTGGCGGTCAGGACGGCTTCGGGCAGTGCGCCGACGTCGAGGCCGGTGAGGTTGAGCACGTCGCGGTCGATGATGCCGCCTTCGCTCATGACGGCGGCGCGCTCCATGCAGTTTTCCAGCTCGCGGACGTTGCCGGGCCAGCGGTGGCGCATCAGCACGGCGAGCGCGCTGTCGGTGATGCTGAGCTCGCGGCGCTGGCGCTTGGCGAGCTTGGTCACCAGGAAGCGGGCGAGGTCGGGGATGTCCTCGACGCGCTCGCGTAGCGCCGGCATCAGGATGGGCATGACGTTGAGGCGGTAGTAGAGGTCCTCACGGAAGACGCCGCTCCGGACCTCCTGCTCCAGGTTGCGGTTGGTGGCGGCGATGATGCGCACGTCGATCTGGAGGGTGCGGCTGCCGCCGACACGCTCGAACTCGCCTTCTTGCAGGACGCGCAGCAGCTTGGCCTGGAAGGCCGGGCTGATCTCGCCGATCTCGTCCAGGAAGATTGTTCCGCCGTCGGCCTGCTCGAAGCGGCCCTTGCGCAGGGTCTGGGCGCCGGTGAAGGCGCCCTTCTCGTGGCCGAAGAGCTCGGATTCCAGCAGGTTGTCGGGCAGTGCAGCACAGTTGAGCTTGACGAAGGGGCCGCCGTTGCGCGGCGAGTTGTAGTGGATGGCGCTGGCGATGAGCTCCTTGCCGGTGCCGGATTCGCCGCGCAGCAGCACCGTGGTGTTCCACTTGGCCACTTGGCGCACCTGCTCGAACACGAGCCGCATGCGCTCCGTGCGGCCGATGATGTTGTCGAAGCCGTGGCTGCCCTTGACCTGCCGGCGCAAGGTGTCGCGCTCCTCGCGCAGCGCCTGGCGCTCGGCCTCGACGGAGCGCGAGAGGCGCACCGCCTGGCCGATGAGGTTGGCGACCATCTCGGCGAAGCGGGTGCGCTGTGGCAGCAGTGCGTCGGCCACGGGTGGCTGCAGGGCGTAGACGCCGGCGACATCGTCCTCGCCGATGCGCACCGGCACGCCGATGAAGGGCAGGTCGGCATCGAAGAGCCTGAGCCGGTCCAGGAACCGCGGCTCGTCGCCGAGGCGTTGCAGCACCCAGGCCTGGTTCGACTCCAGGACCTGACCGATGACGCCTTCGCCCGGCCGATAGCGGATCTTGTCGAAGGGGCTGATGTCGTCCTGGTGCAACGCGGCCACGAGCAGATCGCCGCTGTCCGGGTCCAGCAGGCTCACCATGCCGCTGCAGATCCGGCCGCGCTCGTGCAAGGTGCGCAGCACCTGGCGCAGGGTCTCGCGCAGCTCTAGCGAGCGATTCAGCACGCTGCTCACGTCGAACAAGGCGGCGAGCTGCTGCTCCAGCAGGTGCAGGCGCTCGGCGTCGCCGCCGATCGAGGGAACCGCGGCTCTCGGTGGTGATGGGGCTTCGGGCATGTCGAGCATGGGTTTGGGGGCGCTGGCGGCCGATAGCCGAATTGGTGGCCGGCGGCTGGCGGTCGGTCAGTCCTGTGGGCGGACGTTGCCGAGGGTCACGCGCACCCGGCAGCCGTCGCGGTAGTCGGCGTCGATCTCAATGCTGCCGGCGTGCTGGTTAACGATCTCCTGCGCCAGCGCGAGCCCCATGCCGGCGCGCCCCCGACGATTGCGCCAGCCGATGTGGAAGGGCTCGAAGACCTTGAGCCGCAACCCTGGTGAGATGCCGGGGCCGTTGTCCTCGATCACGACCTCCACGGCGTCGTCCAGTGCGCGGGTGGCGAGCCGCAGCGCGCGCTGGCTGCCGCCACCCTCGTACAGGGCCTGCAGCGCGTTGTCGATGAGGTGCTTGAACAGCGAGCGCAGCTCGTTCTTGTGGCCGGACAGCTCCGGCAGTACCAGCGCCGGCTGCCAGTCGACGACGATGCCGGCGGCGAGCAGGTTGTCGGTTTCCAGGGCCAGCACGTGGCGCAGCAGCTCGTTGATGTTCACGTTGACGCCCGGCTCCAGCACTTCCGTGGGTAGGGCCCTGCTCAGCGTGGCGAGCGCGGTTTCGCCGGCCTGGGTGATCTGGCCCAGCATGTCAGCGAACATGGCCGGGTTTCCTGTGCCGTCTTTGAACATGCCGCTGGCGGCGCGGATCATATTCAGCGGTACCTGGAGCTGGAAGCTGGCTGCGGTGAGCGCCTCGCGCATGCCTTGCGCCAGCTGCTGCTCGGCGAGCCGGGCGCGCAGGTTCTCGAGGTGTGCCCGCTCGATCTCGCGGCGCCGGCCGGTGATGTCGTTGGCCAGCAGCAGCAGGCGCTGATCGCCGGCGTCGCCGCGGATAAAGTACCCGGCCAGACTGGAGTCGGACTCGTTCACGGCACTGCCGGAGCAGGCGAGCCAGCGCGGCCCGCTGCTGCCGGGCACTTCGATGCTGATCTCGATGTCGCGGAAGCCGTTGCCGGTGGCGGCCCGTTCCAGCGGGTCGAAACCGGCCTGCTCCTTCAAAGCCGCGCGCAGCAGGGTGATCGGCTCGCGCCCGCGCAGATCGCCGAGCAGCTTCTTGTATTCCTGGTTGTCCAGGATGATGCGCCCATCCCTGTCCAGCAGGACGACGATGACTGGGGCGGCGTCCAGCACCGTCTCGATGCGGGTCTTCTGCTGGCGCAGCGCCACGGAAAGCTCGTGCTCGCGGGTCACGTCCCGGTGCATGCCCAGGAAGTATCGGATGCGGCCGGCGGCGTCCAGCACCGGCGATATGGTCAGCTCCGCCAGGTAGTCCTCGCCGCCCTTGCGCCGGTTGACGAGGGTGCCCTTCCACGGCCGCTTGCGCTGAATCGTGCGCCAGAGCTGCTTGTAGATGGAGCTCGGCGTGGCGTTGCTGGACAGGATGGACTCGTTCTTGCCGAATACTTCCTCGCGGCCATAGCCAGTGAGGGCTTCGAAGGCGGCGTTCGCGTAGCGGATGTTGGCCTTGTCATCGGTGATGGAGATGGCCACCGGGGACTGCTCGACGGTCTCGAAATAGAGCCGCGGCGGGAGCGGGTCCTCAGGGGCGCCGGCCATCAGGGTCAGGGCTTCCACGACCTCGGCCGGCGTGCCTGGTGGCGGGTTGCTCAGGAACTGGCCCAGGGCGCCTGCCGTCGGCAGGTCGGTGGGTTCGGTGAGCTCGGTGGCTCGGGCACCCGCGGAGCCGGCACTGTCGTGGTTGTCGGCGGCGATCCGATCGGCCGGTTGGGTCTCGATGCCTTTGCGCGTGCTCACCTTGGGGCCTCCCCTTGTCGGCTTGCCCAGGGATGGTCGCGGTCCAAGGGGCAGCCTATCTACGGTCAACAATTAGGCACTGTTCATGCCAAATTCACTCATGAGGGTTGCTTATGCCAGCTTGGGTGCCGCGGCGGGGGCCGTCGAAGCGCCGCAATGGTCCTGTTGCAAATCTGACAATCCTGCTGCAGTGCAGCATCCGCTTGTGACATGCCCGACAGCCTTTGCGCTCGCGGACGCCTGCGCCTGACCCGCTGTCGATCGCGCTCCAGCATGCCTCGCGCGGGCTCCGATGCGGCCGGATGCGTTGAGAACGGGCACAAGCCGGCCCTGGTGCCCCCTGTCGATGCAGCCCGCCCCCGCCCGTGCTGCCGAGGCTGGCATCTGAATTGCAGTCCGCTGTTGCAACAGCTGCTGCGGTTGCTTCCCGAATTTACCGCTCAGCGCGAATCCTCGCGTCCCCCACGGGGCAGCCAGACCGCGATGACCGAATACCTGATGCTGATCCTCGCCACCGCCCTGGTGAACAACGTGGTGCTGGTGAAGTTTCTGGGCCTTTGCCCCTTCATGGGCGTGTCCAACAAGCTGGACACGGCGCTCGGCATGGGGCTCGCGACCACCTTCGTACTGACCCTGGCCGCGGGTGCGAGCTGGTTGTTGGAGCAGCTTGTGCTGCAGCCGCTCGACATTGGGTTCCTGCGCATTCTCACCTTCATCCTGGTGATCGCGGCCGTGGTGCAGTTCACCGAGATGGCGGTGCGCAAGCTCTCGCCGATGCTGTACCAGGTGCTGGGGATCTTCCTGCCGCTGATTACGACCAACTGCGCCGTGCTCGGTGTGGCGCTGTTGAACGTGCAGGAGCAGCACAGCTTCTTCGAGAGCCTCGTGTACGGCTTCGGCTCGGCCCTCGGCTTCACGCTGGTGATGGTGCTGTTCGCCGGTCTCCGGGAGCGACTCGCGCTGGCACAGGTGCCGGCCGCGTTCGCCGGCACGCCCATCGCCTTCGTCGTCGCCGGGCTCTTGTCCCTGGCCTTCATGGGCTTTGCCGGATTGGCATGAGGTGGCGCTGAGCCTGGAATTGTCGAAATCGCAATCGGGATCGCAATCGCGCTCGCTGCGGATTTCGATGCCGACAGGGATAGCGATACCGATACCAATTGCGATGTCGATCCCGAGCGTGACGCTCACCAGGGCTCTCTAGGCCCTAAGAACCTAGGAACGAATCAAGAATAAGTTACATAACGTATACAATCGTTGTCGTTGTCGTTGTCGTAACCCAGGACCGAAATGCATGTCGGACATGAGCAACTCGATGTTTACCCGGTGTCGATGCGGTACCTGGCTTGGGCGTACGCAGTGGCCAAGCGTTGAAGAGGCACTGATCGCGACGCGCGCGACCAACTGCTGCGCGCCGCTCAGTCGATCCCGCTGCACATCGCCGAAGGCAACGGCAAGGGAGCCAACGCTGATCGACGCCGGTGCTTCGAGATCGCGCGGTTCGGCGTTGGAATGCGCAGCGATTCAGGACTGCCTGGAAGCCTGC
>JANQFI010000470.1 GCA_028277905.1 Chromatiaceae bacterium
TGGATGCGCGCTTCGTCCCGCTCGGCGGCGCGGCGCTGAGGCCGCTGCGGGCTCCAGCCCAGAGAACGGAGCAATCGACCGATGTGATCGGCGTGATACGGCACGCCGAACTCCTCGGCGATCAGCTCCGCAATCCGAGGACACGTCCAGAGGTCGCTCTCGTAGCCTGCGGCACGCGCTCCCTTGAGCAGCAGTCGCTCCAGTCGCCGGCGCTGCCCGCGACCGAGCTTCGGCGGGCGCCCCGGCGTCGGCCGCGCTTCGATGCCCTTGGCTCCCTGCTTGCGATGAGCCGCCTTCCAGCGCCGCACGCTGCGACGATCGACATCCAGCATGCGCGCGACGTCTACCGGCGCGTGGCCTCGCTCGAGAAGCGAGATCGCGCGGCGGCGACGCCGCTCGAGTTCGGTGGCACTACCCTTCGGTCGCATGTCCCCCTCCCCCCATTTGAGAGAGTAGGACATTGTTTATGCCGGTATCAATAATGATCGGCTGCGTCCCGTCCGCTGGACCGGCTACGACCATCGTGCTGACACGTACCAGGGCGAAGTTGATGAAAAGGGAGCCGTGCAGGAAGCCTTCCTCGCACAGATGCGCGATAGCACGACAAGAATCGACACGGGAATCGCTGAGATGCAACTTGCCTGGAAGAGCATAGTCGATGCAGTCGTCCGCACGGCTGAGCGCGCACAGATGCACGGGCGGCCGCCACCGGAACTATAAGGAAGACGGGGACTCTTGTGTCTCCGCCTGCTCCATCCGACTTGTCCATAGACACTCCAAGTCGAGTTCGGTCGGGGTAGCTCGCCTCGCCTGCTCGGCCTGATCCACGCTGATCAAGAGGGCGGCGTGATAGCGGTGATGAATGGACCAGCTCCGCGATACGGCCCGCATACGGCAACGATCTTCGCGTCTTCTTGAGGGCCAGATGATCCGGCCTCGGTCCCGAAAATTCCTGGCACTGCTCGGGCACTGTTGCCCCAGACGAGAAGAGGCGACACCTCGCAGGGTAGGCAGCGCCTCAAGTAACTGTACGAATCTGTTGGGGTAGTGGTGGAGCCGACGAGCGGGCTCGAACCGCTGGCCTGCTCATTACGAGTGAGCTGCTCTACCAGCTGAGCTACGTCGGCATCCCGGGTCCGGGGTGCGGAGCCCCGGCCGCTGGCGAGGGGCGAAAGTAGCCGGGGGGG
>JANQFI010000526.1 GCA_028277905.1 Chromatiaceae bacterium
GGAACGCGGCCCGGCGCCGATGCGCTTCGCCACCCTGGTGGAGGAGCTGATCGCCGATCCGGGGCTGCGCGCGGCGATCGACGACCTGCTGCGGATCAAACGCTCGGCGCAGGAATCGGGCTGCGGACCGCCGCAGCCGCTGATCGATGCCTTCATCCGGCGCGAGCTTTCACGGCTCGAGGCCGCGCTGCCGCCGCCCCCGCGGCCGTTCGAGGGTGACGCGCTCGATCGCTTGCTGCTGGAGAGCGTGCTGCACAGCGGGCTGTCCGTGACGGCGGGTATCACCAGCGAGGAGAGCGCCGAGCGCACTGACCAGGCGCCGCCAGTGGTTCCGGATGCATCGGACGATCCTGTTTGAGAAGCGAGGTCGGCGGGCGGCTCACCGGGCTCCTGGACGGCGCGGCGCGGACGGAGCGGACGCTGCACTTGTCCAGGGTCACCACGGGTAACACGGCCCCCGAAGGCTGGACGTCGTACCACTGCCCCGCGACCCAGACGCTCGCGAGCCCGTCGGTCTCATAGCGCATCTGTCGGAGATGACGCGGTGCCAGGATCCGCCGCTCCCCCTCGCGGGCAGCGCACGCGGCGTGCGACGCCAACTCGGCGTCAGCGTCCTGCGCGACATAGGTGCAGGTCAACGGAAAGCCATCGGCGCCGGTGAAGTCGTTCCAGAGTAGGAGCGCCAGTGTCGTTAGCGCACGTCGTCCCATGGCGGTCGGCCTGTTGTGTCCTCTCCGAGGAAGCCCAGGCATCACACAGCCGGTCAGCTTTCGACCAGACGCCGCATCGATCATGGGAGGCAGTCGGTTACAGCCACATGACACAGCTTATCCACAACTCCATGCAGAGGATCTGGGGACAAGCGTGCGACGCGGCTCGCCGACACCGTCGTATGATGCGTTTGGTTTGAGGGGAGTCGCCATCCGGCCTGATCGACACGGGGCGGCCTTGGCGTAGCGGCACCCATCTTCTCAGGTGGTCGGAGGACTCGAAAGCATGCGCGTCGCGCTTACCCTGAGCTTCACTGCGCATCTGATGCTGACCCTCGTCTCCGCCCTCCTACTGCCGGAGCGGGTGGCTATCCATTTCGCCTGGAGCGGTGCCGCCGACGGCTGGGCCTCTCGGCTCGACAGTATCCTATTGACGCTCGGTCTGGACACCCTGTTGTTCCTGACCTTCTGGCTCTCGCCGGCGCTGCTGCGCCGGACACCGGTCAAATGGGTGAATCTGCCCAACCGTGCCTATTGGCTGAGCCCCGAGCGGCGTGAAGCGACCATCGCCCGCTTCAGCCAACGACTCTGGGCCTTCGGAACGGCACTCTTCCTCTTCCTACTGGCCGCCGGGCTCTTGACGCTCGAGGCCAATCGCTCCGATCCCGTCCGGCTCGATCAGCCGCTGTTCTTTGTCGCGACTGGAATCTTTCTTGTCTACACCCTCTTCTGGACTGTGGCACTGGTCCGGGATTTTCGTCTGCCGACGGGCTCGGGCACCTAGCGAGCCGTGCCGTCAGCCAACACCAGTTCGACTGAACGCCGGCGGCCGTTTGCCCCAGCTCGTGGAAGAGTGCTATCTGATCCCTGCGGGCGACGGCCGTGTCCCAGGAGCTGTCGCCGAGCTCTGGCCCCAATCCGGCAAAACTCGGCCAAATTGTGGACGCCTGTGTCTCTTGCACGGGCGGCAAGTTGATGCCGGAAAGCGGACATCTTTGAGGCTCCATCTCGGCTAATGGGCACGACTGCAAGCGGACACTTGCGGCTCGCAAGAGGGAAGTGCTCTTGCCCTAGTGGTTGGTCGTGCGCTCGTCGCTCTCGCCGCCGCGCAAACGCCCGAGAATTTCGCCCCGTGCCAGCTGGCACGGGGCCGCCGTGGTATCGTTCTGAACGCAGCTCAAGACCCTGAGCCAGGTCTCCTGATACCCAAACGCCTGTCATGGCTCGGGAGCTTGAGATCACTGCGTCTTCCGATGGAGAACGGTATGAAGGCGAGCGTCGAGCGACAGGACTATCTGAGCGTGGTCGAGGCCTTTGCAACGCATCCCGACTTCAGGACCGAGGACGGCCGCTGGAAGTTGGTCGACGAGGCGTTTCGCGGCATCGCTGGGGCCGAGAGGGCGAAAGGGGGCCTGGATTTGCGTGACCCGCCGCGCAATGCGGCCGGATCCTTGGTCGGGCGGCTGCTCGATTTCGGTCGTCTCGGTGAGCGACACAGCCTGTCACTGGTCGTGGAGACACTGAGGGAGCGGGTCGGGGACGATGAGCGGCCTGGGCTTGATCGGCTGATCCGCGTGCTCGACGGCAAGGAGAGCACTCCAAACGGCCCGGCGCCTGCCGCGTCGGCCAACGCCCAGATCCTGCATCTCTCGGACCTGCACTTCGGCACCCTAGCCGATGCCCGCAACTTTCATAGCCAGCTCGCCGAGGATCTGAAGCGCGAGCTGGGCTGCGCCCGCCTCGACGGCCTGATCTGCTCCGGGGACCTGACCCTGGCCTCGTCCGAGGCGGAATACGCGGCGGCCCGGACCTTCATCGACCTGGTTCGGCGTGAATTCGGGCTCGCCCGCGAGCGGACCGTGTTGGTCCCCGGGAACCACGACCTCAGTTGGCCCCTTGCCCAGTCCGCCTACGCGCTCGCAGACACCAGTGTTTATGTCGCCTCCAGTGCGCAAGAGCAAAGACGGTGGATCGTCGAGGGCGGGACCTGCATGGTCCGCGACGAGGACCGCTACCGGCAGCGCTTCGCGCCCTACGGCGACCGGCTTCACCGCCCTGTCACGGGCGAGCCCTATGCCCTGGACTACGCGGATCAATTCAGCCTTCACCATTGGCCCGAGCTGAGCCTGCTGGTCCTCGGACTCAACTCGGCCTGGGAGATCGATCACTTCCACAGAGACCGCACAGGCATCCACCCGGAGGCCATCAGCAAGTCCCTGAACGCGCTGCGCGCTCACCCGGACTGGGCCGATTGCCTCAAGGTCGCGGTCTGGCACCATCCGCTCGCCAGCGACGAGCCGAGCCACATCAAAGACCACGGGTTCCTGGAACGCCTGGCCGCCGCCGGGTTCCGTCTCACCCTGCACGGCCATATCCACAAGGCCGAGGTCACCCAGTTCCGCTACGTCCGCACGCCCGGCGGGCGGCGCCTGAAGATCCTCGCCGCCGGCACCTTCGGCGCACCCAGCCGCCAGTGGGTGCCCGGCTATCCGC
>JANQFI010000542.1 GCA_028277905.1 Chromatiaceae bacterium
GCTTCCTGGTCGACGAGTTCGGCGTTCCCGCCACGGTGGTGGGCTTCGCGCCGGTGGACGTGCTGCTCGGGGTGGACGAGCTGGTGCGGCAGATCCGCATCGGCAAGCCCGAGGTCGAGAACCTGTACCGGCGCGTGGTGCGTCCCGAGGGCAATCCGCGGGCCCGGGAGCTGGTCGACCGCTTCTTCCTGCCGGTGGACAGCAGCTGGCGCGGCCTCGGGGAGATCCCGGGCTCCGCCCTGGGGCTGCGCCCGGAGTGGGGCCACCGGCCATGACTTCTATGAAGGCATCCGCGCCGCTCTGATCGACAGGGGCGACACGCCGCGCTGGCAGCCGGCGACGCTGGCCGATGTCGCCGATGCCGATGTGGCCGCCTATTTCGCGCCGCTGGGCGCCGGTGCGGAGTTGGCGCTGTGAACGCGCGCGATACGATCGCGCCGCAATTCCGTCCGACCACCGCGGAACTGTCGCTGGTCTGGTTTTGCCGCATCGTCGCGGCCTATTGCCTGGCCTTCGGCATGCTCTACTGGATTCGCCTGATCGGGGTCTATCCGGGGCCGGAGTGGCGCTTCGACACCATGCCGCTGCACTGGCAGGCGGCCGCTGCCGCGCTCGCCGTCCTCTATCCCTTCGCTTCCATCGGACTGTGGATGATGGCCTCCTGGGGGCCGGTAATCTGGTGCGTGTGCGCGATCATCGAGGTCGTCATGTATGCCGTCTTCCCCGAACTGTTCGGGGCGCGGCCGGCGGTGATCGCCTCCCACGGCGCCGTCGCGGCGATCTATGCCGGCCTGCGGCTGGCGATCTGGCTGCAGAAGCGCGCCCGGGCCCAATGAGCCCCGCTGTCGGCACGCTTTACCTTTTGTTGTCCAAGATGACCGGTCCGGCGGGCGCAAGCATTTGTTAACGCAAGCGTTTAAGTCGAATTTTAGCTGCCTTGGTTAGGGTGGCGCCCAAGGTGAGAACCAAAACAAGATCACCGGGCGTCAACAGAGAGGCAACAACAATGAACAGTGCACGCGATGTCGTGCCGACCGCCGACAGTGCCGGCGATGAGCGCGAGGCAATCCGCAAGCTCTACATGGAATCGGTCCA
>JANQFI010000624.1 GCA_028277905.1 Chromatiaceae bacterium
CCCTTGCGGTGCAGGAGCCAGAGCAGCGCGAGTGCCATGCCGGCCAGAATGAGGCACAGCAGCAGAAATGCCCAAGGATCCTTGGCGTCCGGGATGCCGGCGAGGTTGACGCCGAGCAGGCCGGTGACAAAGGAAAGCGGCAAGAAGACGGCGGTGATGACGGTGAGCGAATAGACCCGGCGCTCGGTGGTCTCGGAGGAGCGCTGCAGGATCTCGTCCTGGGTGATCTCGGTGATCTCGCCGGCCGCGTCCAGGCCGTCGATGGCGTGCCGGCAGCGGTCGGCAACTTCTCGCACCATGCGCCGCTCGCCGTCGCCGAGCCAGGTGGGCCCGCCGCCGGCGAGCAGCAGGAGCGCACGGCGCTGCGGTTGCAGGTGGAAGCGCATGCGAATCATGCGCCGGCGCAGCGTGGCGAGCTCGGATACCAGGTTCTGGGTGTACTGGGCGCGATTGCCGGCGAGACCGATGCGATGCGTCGCCGCCCCCAGCTCCTCCAGTACGTCTTCGGTGTGGGTCATCAGGCGCTCGGCGAGGTCGGCGAGAAGGCCGCCAATGTCCGCGGGGCCGGCGCCCTTGGCGATGGCGTGCTGCAGGTCCTCGACGGCGAGTAGGCGCTCGCGTTGGCCGCTGATGAGCAGCCGGCCGTCGCTCCACAGCCGCGCCGCCACCATGTCGC
The DNA here is from genome assembly GCA_028277905.1 of Chromatiaceae bacterium. Classification (GTDB taxonomy): domain Bacteria; phylum Pseudomonadota; class Gammaproteobacteria; order Chromatiales; family Chromatiaceae; genus Thiohalocapsa. The sequence goes on from JANQFI010000624.1 coordinate 677, forward strand.
CCGGCCTCGCATGGGCGCTGTGCTCGATGCCTTTGAGCAGCAGCAGCAGGCTATCGCCCCGGCGCACCAGCCGAGGGCCGGCGTTGGTGGATGTCAGCGCGTCCAGGGTCAAGTCGTCCAGGCCGCTGTCCTCGCGCACCCAGCGCAGCGCATTCGGGTGTCGCAAGATCAGGTGGACCCAGATCTGCTCCGGCGCCGCGGAGTCGCGGGCGGCGAGCTCCCGCCAGCCGATCGGCGTGCCGCCGCCGCGGCCGTCCAGCCGGTAGGCGAAGGCGAGGCCGAACCATTGGTGCAGGCGGTCGGTTGTGCGCATGGCGATTCGTGGTGCCGATGCAACTTCAATGAGGCTCCCGTTCAGTCGCCCGCCCCGTCTCCAGCCCCTGCGGCGCTGCCCCCTGACCCGGCCGGGCGCTCGGTTCGGTGCAGGCACACCTCTAGCGGCTCGGAAGAGCGCAGGTGGATGTCCCGCTGCGGGAAGGCGATGCCGATGCCGGCGGCGCGGAACCTGTCGTCGATGGCCTGGTGCAGTGCGGTGATGGTGTCGATGCGGTAATCCATGGTCTGCAGGTAGCAGCGGAGCACCAGGGTGAGGGCGTCGTTGCCGAAGCCCTCGAAGGAGATCAGCGGCGCCGGGTCATCCACCACATGCTCGTTCTCGCGGGCCACCTCGCCCAGGATGCGCAGCGCCTTGCGGGTATCGCTGCCGTACTCGACGCCGACGGGAATGACGATCCGGTTGACCTGGTCGGAGAGCGTCCAGTTGATGACCCGGCCCGTGATGAGCTCCTTGTTCGGCACCAGCAGCTCTTTGCGATCCCAGTTGCGCACCGTGGTGGCGCGAATCTGGATCCGGGTGACCACGCCGTCGGTATCGCCGATGGTGACGATGTCACCGACCCGCACCGGACGCTCGAACAGGATGATGATACCGCTGATGAAGTTGGCGACGATTTCCTGCAGCCCGAAGCCGATGCCGACACCCAGTGCCGCCACCAGCCATTGCACCTGTCCCCAGGACAGCCCCAGGGCGTTGAAGACCATGAGCGCGCCGATGGCGACTATGGTGTAGCCGGTGAGGGTGATGATGGTGTAGCGGCTGCCGGCCGTGATGGCGTTGTTCTGCAGCAGCAGGATCTCCAGCAGCGCCGGCAGGTTGCTCGCCGCGGCGATGGCGGCAGCGATGATCACCAACACCAGCCCGACGTCCGCGAGGGTCACGGGAATGGACTGCTCGAGGCCATTCACTGTGCCGGTGTAGCTCCAGAGTGTGACGCGCTCGAAGAGATTGAGGGCGGGCAGCACGTCAGACCAGATTAGCCACAGTCCGACGACGGCGGCGACGAAAATGGCCAGGTTCAGGAGCTTGCGCGTCTGGGTGTCCAGGGCAACCAGGTCCACCGCTTCTTCGGGCACGGCCAGCGCCTCGGCGCCTTTGGCCGCTGCGGCCTTGGCCGCCTCGCGCTGGGCGCGGCGCTCCAGCGCTGCCTGCAGCGCCAGCCGGCGTCGTGTCACCAGGAGCCAGCGGGCGATGAGCTGATGCGCGACCATGAGTCCGAGCGCCAGCCAGAGCTCGTTCAGCAGCGACTCGAGCAGCGTGCGGGAGGTATATAGGAAACCGGCCAGGGCCAGGCCCGCGAGTGCCAAGGGCACCGCCACCGTCGCCGGGTACCAGATGAACCGCAGCCGATTCAGCCAGCCATCGGGGCGCTCCGCGAGCAAGTGCTTCATCGCGCCGCGGGTCGGGTGCAGCACCAGCGCCGTCAGCACGGCGAAGCCGATCTCGAACAGGGCCAAGGACAGGCGCCCGAGCGTGCCCGTGAGCTCCGGGTCCTGGTGGCTGTGCACCAAGGCGGCCACCAGGCCCACCGGCAGCAGCAGTGTCAAGGCAGACCAGGCGCTGCGGCGCATCAGCTGCAGCGTGTCGGTACGCCAGCGGAAGTGGCGGTCGGCGACGCCGCCGCGCATGCAGAGCATGCGAAAGGCGATCAGAAAGCAGAGTGCCGGCACAATGGCCATCAGTGCGTCGCCGAGGGCCTTGGTGAAGGGGCTCGCGGCGAGCGACCCGCTCAGCACTTGTCCGAGCGTCAGCGCCAGCAGCGGCCAGGGCGCGCTCGCCACCATGGTCAGCCCGAGCGCCGTCAGGGTGTAGCGGAAGCGGTCGGTGCTGATCCGTCGTAACGGCTCAGCGCTAGCGCGGATGGCGCGCCTGAGCGCGGGGCTGCGCCACAGCAGGACGGCCACCGCCACGAGCCCCAGCCACAGCGCCGCCGACCGCATGGCCTCGGTGGTGAGCGTGTCGCCCACAGTGGCCCAGTGGTCCGGCCGCACGAGCCAGTAGAGCGCGGCCGGCAGCGATACGAAGGACTGCTTCGCGATCGGGCTGATGCTACGCACCCAAAGCAGGCGCTCCGACAGGTAGCGGTTGTAGCCTTGGGTCACCTTGCGCAGGTGCTGGGCGGCGAAGTCCACCTCGCCGAGGGCGCGGCGATAGCTGTCGTCCATGTCGAGGGCGGTGCGCAGCAGGTTGCGGCGGCTCTCCGCCTGGGCGCGCAGATCATCCAGTATCTGCGTGCGGGCCTCTGCGGACAGTGCGCTTGGGGGCAGCGCGGCGAGCTGCTCTTGGAGCCAGATATCCAGGTCGTCCATCCGGCGTAGCTCCTCGCGCCAGCGAATGGACGCGAGGGTGCTGTCGGCGATGCGCTCCGCGCGCACGGCCGCCTTCCTGCGCAGTCGGCGCAAGTCCGGCAAGTGCGCGCGCTGGTCGATCAGCACCTGGCCCTGGGCTCGGTTCAGGCCCGCCGCCTCCAGGCGCTCGCGGGCATTGGCGAACTCCTGGTCGATGCGCGCGGTCTCCTGCTCGATGGCCGCATGTTGCTCGTCGAGCTGGTCCAGCGCCGCGGTGGTCTTGCCTATGGCCTGGCCCAGCTCGGCGTTGCGCTCCACCCATGTCTTTACCAGCGGATGTGCGTCGGCGGCGGCGGCGCGCTCGGCGTCCAGGCTCTCTTGCACCGCAGCCGCGGCGGCCTTGCGCAGCGCGTCGGCGCGCGCCTCCAGGACCTTGCGCAGCGCCTTGGCCCGGTCCAGCGCCAGTCGCTCGCGCTCACGCTGGGCCAGGATGAGCTGGCGGCGGGCGTCGGCACTCAAGAGCTGCTGCTCCAGCATCTGCTGCTCAGCGCGCAACAGGGCGCGGCGCGCCTGGAGCTGCCAGTCGATGAGCTCACGCGAGCGGTCGGACAGGGCCTCTGTTCCGGCCGCGGTGCTGTCCAGCTCGCTGAGCTCGGAGTCGATGGCTGCGACTCGCGCGCGGATCTTCGCCGGTCGCTGGTCGTCCGCCTCCAGCGCCTCGGAGAGTTTCGCGATGCGCGCCTCGATGCCGGCGATATCCACCTGGTCGGCGGCGATGCGCGCCTCAACGGCGGCGAGGTCGGCCTCGTCGGGCAGGTCGAGTGCGGGCTCCGCGCGGGTCTGTTCCGCCAGTGCCAGCTCGGCGCGGATGGCGTCGGTCTCGGCGGGTGCCTGCTTGATGGCCGCGGCGTAGTCGGCCGCAGCCGCCTCGAAGCGTTGCGCGTCGGTGAGATCCTCCAGCACGGCGTTGAGCTCCCCGGCGAGCTTGTCGCGCTCTGCCTCGGGCAAGTCGGTGGCCTTGTCCAGGGCCGCGATGCGCTGCTCCACGAGCGACCGGGTGAGCATGGTGCCATTGGCTGCGATGGCGGTGATGGCGGTGCCAGCCGCGGTGTCCTGGGCCGCGGCCTGGCCCGGGAGCAGTATCGCGAGTGCAACGCAGAGCCATCGCGATAGGGCGCGCAATCGCGGATGCTGCGACGGCATGGGGCGGTTCGGGCGAGAGCTGAGGTGGATCACGACACTGGGCGTATCCTGTGTTGTCTGCGCGGCGCTATCAGGGCCTGCGCGGCGCTATCGGGGCCTGCGCGGCGCTATCGGGGCCTACGCGGCGCTATCGGGGCCTGCGGCGTTATCGGGATCTTCGACAAAGTGCGACGCAGAGGGCCGCTGGACGCACCCTGCGACCGGCAGATGCCCGGGCGCTAGGGCCCTCCAGCCGGGCGATGGGTGCTCGCGATCCCTACCGCCGTCAGCGGCGCGCGCGCCGCCCGGTGGCCTTGTCCGGATTGCGCAGCAGTACGTAGACGGCGCCGGTGCCGCCGTCGCGCCGCGTCGCGGAGCAGAAGGCCAGCACGTCGTCGCGCAGCCGCAGCCAGTAGTTGACCTTGCATTTCAGCATCGGCTGGCGCTCGCCGGAGCCCCGACCCTTGCCGTGGATGATGCGTGCGCAGCGCACGCGCCGCTGGCGGCAGTCGGCAAAGAATGCCCGCAGCAGGGCGCGTGCGTGCTCGGCGCGCAGACCGTGCAGATCCACCTCCAGCTCTGGCTCGATGCGCCCGCGCTGCAATTCGGCCAGGACGCGCGCTTGCACACCGGGCCGCGCGTAGAGCAGGTAGTCGTGGGTTTCCACCTGGCTCTCGGCGAGCAGCGTGACGTCATCCGGCTCCTCTGCCGCGGCCTGTGGACGGGGCACAGGTCGTGGGCGCTCACGGTAGGGCTCTGCCTGATTGACCGACAGTGGCTCCGCGTCGCCGACCGCTTCACGAAATAGTTCTGAATCAGAGTTCTGGAGCTGTTTATTCATCTGGATTATTATTAACCATGGCTGCGGAGCCAGCGAGACGAGCCCACGCCTCGCCCCCGAGGTTGCGGGTATCATGCCGGCGGCCTGCACCAGGCTGCCGGCAAAGGACCCCGCCGGCCGATGTCGGGCCCTGGTGCGCGGGTCCAAGCGGCACCCTGACCTCGGCCGAATTCTCGCATGCCGGCCCGACGCCCGTGGCGGGGTGCCGGTCGCGGGTGCCGGCTGCGCGCTGCGGCCTGGGCCTGGGTGCGGGCGACGCGGTGCGCACAGACGACCATGAACATACTGATCAGCAACGACGACGGCTATCGCTCCCCGGGGCTGCACGCGCTCGCCCGGGCGCTGTCGCCGCTGGGCCGGGTGACGGTGGTGGCGCCGGACCGCGACCGCAGCGGGGCGAGTAACTCGCTGACCCTGGACGTGCCGATCCGCGCCGAGCGGCTGGAGAACGGCATCATCCGCGTCAACGGCACGCCGACGGACTGCGTGCACCTGGCCATCACCGGGCTGCTGGACGAGGAGCCGGACCTGGTGGTGGCCGGCATCAACCACGGGCCGAACCTCGGCGACGACGTCATCTACTCCGGCACCGTGGCCGCCGCGACCGAGGGCCGCTTCCTCGGGCTACCCGCCATCGCCGTCTCCATTGCGTCCCATCAGCCGCAGCACCTGAGGACCGCCGGCGCCATGGCGGCGCGCCTGGTGGCCGGACTGCGGGATGTGCAGCTGAGCGCGAGCACAATCCTCAATGTCAACGTGCCCGACGTGCCGCTGGAGGCGCTGCGCGGCATCGCGGCAACGCGCCTCGGGCATCGCCACAAGGCGGAGGCCGTCTCGCGTATCGAGGACCCGCGCGGGCGGCCCATGTACTGGATCGGGCCGGCGGGACCGGAGCAGGACGCCGGGGAGGGCACGGACTTCCACGCGCTGCGCACGGGCTGGGTCTCGGTCACGCCGATCCAGATCGACCTGACCCGCCACGGCGCGCTGCCCGCGCTGGGTCAATGGCTGGGCGCGCTGCCTTGAGCGCCGGCGGCGCCGCCCTCGAGGCCGCTGGCGGCAGCGGTGCGGGCCAGGTGCGCGCCAGGCTCAGGCTCGCCACGCGTCTTGCCGCCGCCGGCATCGCCGACGAGCGGGTCATCGGCGTCGTGACCCAGGTGCCTCGACACCTGTTCGTGGACGAGGCCTTGGCGACGCACGCCTACGACGACTCGGCCCTGCCCATCGGTCATGGCCAGACCATCTCCCAACCCTATACAGTCGCGCGCATGACGGCGGCGCTGCTGGCCCAGGGCTCTTGTTCCACAGTGCTGGAGATCGGCACCGGCTCCGGCTACCAGACCGCCGTGCTGGCGGCGCTGGTGCGCCGCGTCTACAGCATCGAGCGCGTGGCGGCACTCTGGCACCGCGCGGAGGCGCGGCTCAGGTCTCTGCGCTGTCGCAACGTGCGGCTGCGCCACGGCGACGGGTCGGTGGGTTGGCAGGAATACGCACCCTTCGACGGCATCCTCATCACCGCCGCCGCCAATGGGGTGCCCAGGCGGCTGGCGGCGCAGCTCGGTCCGGGCGGGCGCATGGTACTGCCGTTGAGCACCGCGGACGGTCAGGTGTTGGTGTGCCTCACGCGCACCAAGGTGGGCTTTCGGCATGAGGTGCTGGAGCCCGTGACCTTCGTGCCGCTGCTCGGGGGTGTCGCTTGATGCAGCTCGTCCGCCGCCGGCGGCTCGGCCTCCTGCGGCTCTCGGCAAAGCTGCTGCGGGTCGCTCTGCCGATCGCTCTATTGGCAGCGCTCTTGGCAGGTTGCGGCGCCGGCGGCCTTGCGCCCGTGGACAGCCGCGGTGGCTTCGGTCCGGTGCCGCCCGGGTACTACCGCATCCGCCGGGGCGACACGCTGAGCGAGATCGCTGAGCGCCGGCGCATCCGCATGCGCACCCTGGCGGTCTGGAACGACCTGCGTCCGCCCTATCCGCTCTACGCCGGCGACCTGCTGCGGATCGAGCCACCGGACGGCAGATCCCGGCCGCCGCGCAACGCCGGGCGTACGGCCTCCTCGCGCAGCGCTGCTCCCCGCCGCCAGGCCCGGACGATGCAGACCTCGGCGCGGCCGAGCGCGGCGATCGCGGGTGCGGGTGCGGCGAGCTCCCGAATCCACTGGACCTGGCCGGTGCAGGGCCCCATCACTCAGGGCTTTCGCGATGGCGACCGTACCCGCCAGGGGGTGCGCATCGGCGTCGCCGAGGGTGCCCCGGTGGCCGCCGCGGCCGACGGGACCGTGGTCTATAGCGGCAGTGGACTGAAAGGTTACGGCAACCTTATCATCGTCAAGCACAACGCCCGCTATCTAAGCGCATACGGCTTCAACCGCGAGCTGCTCGCCCGGGAGGGCGACCGCGTCAAGCGCGGCCAGCGTGTTGCCTTAGCCGGTCGTGCGGCCAACGGCGAGGGCTTGCTGCACTTCGAGATCCGCCGCGACGGTGTCGCTGTCGATCCGCTTCGCTTCCTGCCGCCGGCGCGCTGAGTAGTGCATGGTAGTGCATGCCAAGACGAGCTTGCGCCGGCCGCACCGCGCGTGGGCTCAAAGCCGCAGAGAGGTGTCGCATGTCCACGCAAGAACGCGACGATGAGCCGGACACGGAACCGGTGCCCGAGGACGAGGACATGCTGCTCGCTGGCGAGGACTTGGACAGCTCGCCGGTGGACGACGATGCCGAGCTCGATCCCGCCGAGCACGGCTCGGTGGAGGACGACGGCGATGCGCTCGGCGCCCCGCCCCGCTTCGCCGCCGGCGACGGCGATTTCGACGCCACGCGGCTCTATCTCAACGAGATCGGCGAGTCGAAGCTGCTGACGGCCGAGGAGGAGATCCGGTACGCGCGCCGCGCCCAGCAGGGGGACGAGCAAGCGCGCTCCCGCATGATCGTCAGCAACCTGCGCTTGGTGGTGAAGATCGCGCGGCGCTACCTGAACCGCGGATTGCCGCTGCTGGACCTGATCGAAGAAGGCAATCTCGGCCTGATCCGCGCGGTCGAGAAGTTCGACCCGGAGCGCGGCTTCCGCTTCTCCACCTACGCCACCTGGTGGATCCGTCAGACCATGGAGCGGGCCATCATGAACCAGACGCGCACCGTGCGTCTGCCCATCCACGTCGTCAAGGAAATCAACGTCTACCTCAAGGCCACACGCATGCTGGCGCAGCAGCTGGACCACGAGCCCAGCACGGAAGAGGTGGCCGAGCTACTCGACAAGCCCATCGGCGAGGTCAAGCGGATGCTGGGCTTGAACGAGCGCATCGCCTCCGTGGATACGCCGTTCGGCAAGGACGCGGACAAGCCCTTGGTGGACATGCTGCCGGACGACAGCGCTCAAGACCCGAGCGACGACATCCAGGACGCGGACATCCATACCAACCTGGAGCACTGGCTGGACAAGCTCAACGAGAAGCAGCGCGAGGTCGTCGAGCGCCGCTTCGGGCTGCACGGCTACGAGAACTCGACGCTGGAGCGCGTCGCCAACGAGCTCGGCGTGACACGCGAGCGGGTGCGCCAGATCCAGATGGACGCCCTGCGGCGGCTTCGGGACATCCTGGAGAAAGAGGGCTTTTCGGTGGATGCGTTCTTCAAGTAGGCGTCTGCCGCCTGCCACCCACCACCGGCGTCGTCCGGCTCTGTGCCAGCCCTGGCGCCTGAACCCTGTCGCCCTTGCTTAGGCGATTTCTGTGAACAAACATACCGCCTGCCTTGTCTTCTTGCCCGCCTCTTTTGTCGCGGCAACGCGCACATAGAACGACTATGCACGCGCTGCCGCTTCGCGAAGGCGGACGAGAATCCTGCGCCAATCGGTATGTTTGTTTCCGGCAATCGCCTTAGGGCTCGACGCCATGCGGCCCGCACTCGCGACGGGGCGTGTCGGTGCGACTAGGTCTGCACCGGGGTTTGCGTCTTGGTGTGTGGCTGGCCGCCGCCCTGTTTGCGGCGCCCACCCTTGCAACGGGTCCGCCGGTGCACGGCTTCCGTGTCGTGGCGAGCTGGCCGCACGATACGAGCGCCTTCACCCAGGGCCTCGTGATGGTGGATGGCTTGCTCTATGAGTCGACGGGTGGCTATGGGCGCTCGACGCTGCGGCAAGTGGACTTGGAGACCGGGCGTGTCCTGCAGCGCCGCGCGCTGCCGGCGCAGCTGTTCGGCGAGGGGTTGACTGCCTGGCAGGATGAGCTGGTCCAGCTCACCTGGCGGGCGGGCCGCGTGTTGCGGTACGCCCGGCCGACCTTAGCGCCACTCGGCGAGCTTGAGCTGGCGGGCGAGGGCTGGGGGCTCACCCACGACGGCGCGCATTGGATCGTCAGCGACGGCAGCGCGACGCTGCGGTTCCTGGAGCCGCTGACCGGCGCCGAGCAGCGGCGGGTGTCGGTGCAGGATGGCAGGCGCCCGGTGCGCCTGTTGAACGAGCTGGAGATCGTGCCGGTGCGCAGGAATGGCGCCGAGCCGGCGTGTGTGGGCGGCATGGCTGCCGATCGCGCGCTAATCCGGGACGAGGTCTGGGCCAATATCTGGCATTCGGAGCGGCTGGTGCGCATCGACCCCGAGAGCGGACTTGTGCTCGGCTACGTGGATCTCGCGGGGCTCTGGCCCATGTCGCAACGCCCGAGTCGCGAGGCGGTGCTGAACGGCATTGCCTATGATGCCCAGCGTTGCCGGCTGCTGGTGACCGGCAAGCTCTGGCCGAAGCTCTACTGGATTTCGGTACCCGGACTGGTGCCGGGTGCGGACGGCTTCCGCTAGAATCACCGAGCTTAGGCGATTTCTGTCAACAAACATACCGCCTGGCTTGTCTTTTCGCCCGCCTTCTGCGTCGCGGCAGCGGGCACAGAGCTCGACTATGCGCCCGC
>JANQFI010000633.1 GCA_028277905.1 Chromatiaceae bacterium
CGCGGCAACGCGCACATAGTAACGACTATGCACGCGCTGCCGCTTCGCGAAGGCGGACGAGAATCCTGCGCCATTCGGTATGTTTGTTTCCGGCAATCGCCTAAGGGCGTCTGCTCGTCTGGACCGCGCGCAGCCGCCATGGTTTTCAGCGGCCTTCGAGCACCACGACGCTGCGTGCGCCGACGCGGTAGCGGCCGTCGTGAACGGCGGGCTGCTGCTCCAGCGGCTGCACCGCGGGTTCCTGGCCGGTGTCCAGGGCGAGATACCAGCCACGGCCGTCCAGGTGCGGCAGCGCAAAGTCCAGCGGCTGGTCCCACATGTTCAGCATCACGTGCAGGTGCGGCTCGTCCTCGGCGAGGCCGGCGAGCATGAAGGCGAGCGTCTGTGCGTTGCCGTCGTCCCAGCCGGGGTCGTCCAGCCGCACGCCGTGCCAGGCGATGTCCGGCGGGGCGCCCTCGCGGTCGGGCTTGCCCGTCAGGAAGCGCTCGCGGCGCAGCGTCGGATGGCGCTTGCGCAACGCGATCATGGCGCGGGTGAACGCCAACATGTCGCGGTTGTCTTCGCCCAAGCGCCAGTCGATCCAAGACAGCTCGTTGTTCTGGCAGTAGGTGTTGTTGTTGCCCTGCTTGGTGCGCAGCAGCTCGTCGCCGGCCAGCAGCATGGGCACGCCTTGGCTCAAGAGCAGGATGGCCATCAGGTTCTTGGCCTGGCGGCGGCGCAGGGCAAGGATTTCCGGGTCGTCCGTCGGCCCCTCGGCACCACAGTTCCAGCTCAGGTTGTCGTCGTGCCCGTCGCGGTTGTCCTCGCCATTGGCCTGGTTGTGCTTGTCGTTGTAAGCAACCAGGTCGTAGAGCGTGAAGCCGTCGTGGCAGGTGATGAAGTTGATGGAGTTGGCCGGCAGCCGCGCCTGTGCCTCGTAGAGGTCGCTGGAGCCCGCGATGCGGGTCGCGACGTGCTGGATCAGGCCCTTGTCGCCGCGCACGAAGGCGCGCACCACGTCCCGGAAGTGGCCGTTCCATTCCGCCCAGCGGAAGCCCGGGAAGTCCCCCACCTGGTAGAGTCCGGCCGCGTCCCAGGCCTCGGCGATGACGTGCGCATGGCCAAGCTCCGGTGACAGCTCGATGGACCAGAGCACCGGCGCGTGGTGCTCAGGCTCGCCGTCCTCGCCCCGGGCCATGGCGCTGGCGAGGTCGAAGCGGAAGCCGTCCACGTGCATGTCGTGCGCCCAGTAGTGCAGGCTGTCGATGAGGTAGCGGGTCACCAGCGGGTGGTTGCAATTCACCGTGTTGCCACAGCCCGTATAGTCGCGGTATTGGGTAAGATCCGCCGCGTCGAGGTGATAGAAGATCTCGTTGCCCATCCCCTTCAAGGAGATCACCGGGCCGTCGCTGCCGCCCTCGGCGGTATGGTTGTAGACCACGTCCAGGATGACCCCGATGCCGGCCCGGTGCAGGGCCTTCACCATGTCGCGGAGCTCATCGCGAGCGCCGGCCGGGTCGCAGGCATAGTGCGGATGCGGGGCGAAGAAGCTGTGGGTGCTGTAGCCCCAGAAGTTCTCGAGGCCGAGTGCCGCCGTCGTCGGCGGCACGTCCTGCAGGTCGTAGGCCATCACCGGCAGCAGCTCCACGTGGGTGATGCCGAGGTCTTTGAGGTAGGGGATCTTCTCGACGACGGCGCGGAAGGTGCCGGGATGCGGCGTATCCGCGGACGGATGCCGCGTGAGCTCGCCGACGTGCATCTCATAGATGACCGCCTCGGTGAGCGGCACGTGCAGGTGGACATCGCCCTCCCAGTCGTAAGCGTCGCGCAACAGCACCGAGCGCATGGCCGTGGCCAGGTTGTCGCCGGGCCGGCGCGCCGCGTCGCGGTCCCAGAGCCGGTCATCCACGGTCGTGCACCAGGGGTCCAGCAATAGCTTGTCGGGGTCGAAGCGGCAGCCGCTCTCGGCGGTATTCGTCGGGCCGTCCATGCGCCAGCCGTAGCAGGTGCCCTCCGGCAGGTCCTCCACCAGCACGTGCCAGAAGAAGAAGGTCTTGTGGACGCGGGCGTCCAGCTCGATGACCTGGAAGGGCTGTGGTGTCGTCGGCCCGTCGAAGAGCAACAGCTCCACCGCCGTCGCGTGGCGCGAGAAGCAGCAGAAGTTGACGCCTCCGTCCACGAACTTGGCGCCGGAGAGGTCCCAGCTGCCAGCTTGGGTGTTGTAGGCGCGCGCCGGCATGGTCATCCCCGAAGTGCTGCGGTTAAAGGCTGTTCCCGGCCTCGAGGTTGCTGCCGGCGGCATGACTGGCGCCCGGGCCGAGCCGGCCCCATGTTAATCCCGGCCAGGATTGAGCGCATGTCCGTATGATGACCTTAGGCGATTGCCGGAAACAAACAGACCGAATGGCGCAGGATTCTCGTCCGCCTTCGCGAAGCGGCAGCGCGTGCAGAGTCGTTCTCTGTGCGCGTTGCCGCGACAAAGCAGGCGGGCGA
>JANQFI010000661.1 GCA_028277905.1 Chromatiaceae bacterium
TGCGTATTTCGGCCGAATGTGACCGGTCATTTCGTTTGATCGTGACCGATTTCGGGGGCGTTTCCGGAATCGGTGGTCACGATCCCGGAATCGCGGGTCACGATCGCCGGAATCGCGCGGAGCGCACTGGACATCTTCAATTGTCCTGGCATCAACGGGCTCTCATCCAACGTGTTTGGGAGGCCCCGATGCCGGGAACGAGGATTCCAATGCGAACGATCACCGAAGTGTGACGGCTGAAGTTTGCCGCCAAGCTCAGTCATGCTCAGATCGCCCGTGCGGTTGGGCTCTCCCAGGGCGCGGTGGGCAAGTACGTCCGCCTTGCTCAGGCCAACGGGGTGAGCTGGCCGCTGCCCGAGGGGATGGACGAGGCGGAGCTGCAGGCGCTGCTGTATCCGCCGCGCGCCGGCGCGCGGCGCTACCTCGAACCCGAGCACGCCCGGCTGCACAGCGAGCTCAAGCGCACGGGGGTCACGCTGCAGCTGGTATAGTCAGAGTATGCCGCCGAGGCCGGCGAGCAGGCCGACCGCTATACCCAGTTCTGCGCACACTCTCGCCAATGGGTCGCGCGCCAGAAGCGCAGCCTGCGCCAGGTGCACCGGGCCGGGGAGAAGCTGTTCATCGACTCCTGCGGCCCGAGCGTCGCGGTGCTCGATGCCGGCAGCGGCGAGCGGCGCCAGGCGCAGATCTTCGTCGCCGTGCTGGGGGCCTCCAACTACACCTACGCCGAGGCCAGCTGGAGCCAATCGTTAGCGGACGGGATCGGCTCGCATCAGCGCGCGCTGGCGTTCCTCGGCGGGGTGGCGCAGCTGCTGGTGCCGGAGAATCTGCGCGCCGCGGTCAAGCGTCCCGAGCGCTATGCGCCCGAGCCCACCGCCAGCTACCAAGAACTGGCCCGTCATTACGGCACCGCGATCCTGCCGGCGCGGCCCTACAGACCGAACGACAAGGCCAAGGCCGAAGTGGCGGTGCCGGTGGTCGAGCGCTGGGTCCTGGCCCGGCTTCGCCATCGCACCTTCTGCTCGCTCGGTGAGCTCAACGCGGCGATCCGTGAGCTGCTGAAGGACCTCAATGAGCGCCCGTTTCAGAAACCGCCCGGCTCACGCCGCAGCCTGTTCGAGCCGCTCGACCGCCCGGCACGCAAGCCGTTGCCTAGCGTCCCCTACGAGTACGCCGAGTGGCGCCATGCCCGGGTCGGCATCGACGACCCCATCCGCGTCGAGCACCACGACTACAGCGTGCCCCACCGTCTGGTCGGTGCGCGCGTTGAGGTGCGCCTGAGCGCGAACCCGCTGGAGGTGCTGCACCGGGGCAAGCGCGTGGCGAGCCATCCCCGGCACGGACCCGGCGGCGGCTCCACGCGCCCGGAGCACATGCCCAAGGCGCATCCGGCGCCTCGGCACTGGTCGCCGCAGCAACTGCTCGCCTGGGCGCAGCGGATCGGCCCGGCCACCCAGGCTGGGGTGACCCATCCGCTCAGCGAGCAACCGCATCCCGAGCACGGCTACCGGGCCTGTCTGGGCGTGCGCCAGCTGGCACGCGGGTACGGCGCGGTGCGCCTGCAGGCCGCCGGCGCGCGGGCGCTGGCGATTGGCGCCGGGGCGTATCGCAGCATCGCCTCGATTCTGAACCAAGGGCTCGACCAGCCGCCGCTGTGCGAGCCGCCTGACGGTGAGGCCGCGGCGGGCACGTTGCCGCAGCAGACCAACCGGCGCGGCGCGCGCGACGACCACTGAGGGGGCGAAGATGCGGCATCAACCGACCTTGGAGAGTCTGCGTGCGCTCAAGCTCACCGGCATGGCCGAGGCGCTCGCGCCGCAGCTCGAGCAACCGCAGACCCATGAGCTGGCCCTCGAGGCGCGCCTGGCGCTGTGGATCGAGCGCGCGCAGCGCAGCCGTGAGAACCGCCGCCTGAAGCGCTTACTCAGGGCCGCGAAGCGGCGCCTCTCGGCCGGTATCGAGGACATCGACTACGGCCACCGGCGCGGCCTGAAGCGGGAGCCGATGGCGGCGCTGGCCAGCGGCGCGTGGCTCGCCCGCGCGCAGACTCTCTGTCTCACCGGGCCGACCGGCTGCGGCAAGACCTGGCTCGCCTGGGCATTGGGCAACCAGGCCTGCCGGCAGGGGCGCTCGGTGCGTTCTCTGCGCCGGCCGCGGCTCCTCGAGCCACTGCGCATCGCCCATGGCGATGGCCGCTGGGGCCGGCTGATGGGCCAGCTCGCCCGCACGGAGCTTCTGATCCTCGATGATTGGGGCCTGGCCAAGCTCAACGCCGCCCAGCGCAGTGATCGGATGGAGCTGATCGAGGCGCGCCACGGGCGTCACTCCACGCTCATCGCCAGCCAGCTCCCGGTGCAGACCTGGCATGAGCGCATCGGCGAGGCGACGCTGGCCGATGCGATCCTCGATCGGCTCCTGCACAGCGCTCATCGCCTGGCGCTGAGCGGTGAGTCGATGCGCCGCGGGGCGGTTCCGCCGCAGAGCACCGCGCAATGACAACCGCAGCGACGCGGTCAGCATCCCCGTGCCAGCGCCGGACCCTGGACAACGCCTGCAGGCCGCCTGCCTCCCGGCCGGCGGGCGTGGGGACAAGCCGTGGACAACCCGCTAAAGCGGGTTGCCCACCCCTTGACCCCACTCCGGCACCCGTTGCCCACCGCCCGCCGTATTACGCCAGGCGTGCACCCAGGACGCCTGCGGCGCGACAGCTGCTGGTCTTTTTACACGGCAAGCAAGACCAACCCGGGGCGGAAACGAACACCAGAGACATCCCGTCGTCTGTTGACTGATCGTGACCGATTGGTCGACAGTTTCTACCCCAGTGCGTGCGCGATTCAGCAAGCGGTCACGATCGCCGAAACGGGTGGTCACGTTCAGCGAAATACCCAAACAA
>JANQFI010000562.1 GCA_028277905.1 Chromatiaceae bacterium
GACCAATCACCTCGCCGGCGATGCGGACCCTGCGGAGATCGCGCAGCCGACCAGGGTGAAGAACCTCTTCACCATCACGAGCGGCCCCCTTCCCCCCAACCCGGTGGAGCTGCTGTCGACCCCGAAGATGGCAGACTTGCTCAGCCTTGCGGTCGAGCGCTTCGATCATGTGGTCATCGACGGCCCGCCTGTGATCGGGCTGGCGGATGCATTGGTATTGGCCAACCTGTCCCGCGCCACGATCTTCGTCGCCGAGCCGGGCACGACCCGCAAGCACGACCTTGATGGCGCGGTCCGGCGACTCCAGCAGGCGAATGCACGCGTCATCGGCGCCGTGCTGACCAAGGTCGGCCGCTCAGGGCAGGGCTACGGCTACGGCTACGGCTACGGCTACAGCTACAGCTACAACTACTTGTACAGCTACGGTGGCAAAGGCCGGGAGGCACAACTGCCCGAGCAGGCCGACGCCTGATCCAGCGCCGCAATGATCCCGCCCTTGGTCGACTTGGCGCTCGACTATTATCGCAATCCACTCGCCTATAGCCACCTGGCGGACGGCTCCTTCCCCTTGCCGCGTGGCTTCGCGCAGCAGTTCTCGGCCCTGTGCTCCGCCTTGTCGCCGCTGCACATCGACGCGACGGCCAAGTCGATGGACAGCTCGCCGGAAGAGCTCGAGGCCGCGGCCCGGTTCTTTGCGCGCCATGTCCTGCTGGATCCATCCACCACCTGCTACCGGTCTCTCGCCGTCTCACCGAGTGCATCACGCCCCGTGATCAGGGAGCACTATCTGTTTCTGATCAAGCTGTTCCACCCGGATCGCCTACCCAATGCCACGGAGACCGATCTGGCGTGCTCACGACGCCTCAACACGGCCTATCAAGTACTGTCCGATCCAGGTCGGCGCACGCGCTACGATCGCGAGCATCTCCGTGGCAAACAACGACTCCGCCATAGTGACCCGCGTGAATTCTTCGGGCCACATCGGGTACCGTTGCAAGCCGCGGATGCGCGACCGCGGCCTGCGCTTGCGGCGAAGATTTCGATCTGGGGAGTCGTCCTGGGCATCGGCTGTGTCGTACTCTCAGTCGGCGCTTTTGCGCTATGGGAGCTCAGGCCTGCGCGCCCGTTGCGAGCGCTCGCACCACTGGAAACGACGCAAGAGCCACCTCGCCCGTACTACTTGCGGGGGGCGGAGGCGCACGTCCAGACGACCGCCGCGACGACGACCTCTATATCGGAAGCCCAGGTTGCGACTAACGCCCTGCCGGCCGCCGACGTCCGGACTGTCACCGCCGAGGTACCCCCTGACGCAATCGCCATCGGTACCCGCATCGTGACCGAGCTGCAGATTGCATTACGTCG
>JANQFI010000010.1 GCA_028277905.1 Chromatiaceae bacterium
AATCGTGCCGGCCAGGCGCATCTTGTCGATCAACGGCAGCAGCGGGAAGCGCAGATAGTCGATCGAGTTGGTCATGGGGTAGAAGCGGCCGTCGGCGTAGAAGTCCGTCTTGGTGGTGGTCCAGCGCAGCGAATCGCCGAGCCCGAGCTCGTCCAAGAGGCCGCGGGTGGCGAGGTCGGACAGCAGGACCACGTGGTAGTGCCGGTCCCAGACGATATCGCCGATGCGCCAGGCGTCGGCCAGGCCGCCGATGTGGTCGGAGGCTTCCAGAACCGTCACCTTGCGGCCGGCCTGGGCCAGGCGATGGGCCAGGGTCAGGCCCAGCACCCCGCCGCCGACGACACACCAAGACTCGCTGAACTGATTGGTCATGACAGGGCTGGCTCGGCCCTCGCCGTCTCGGCTTCGGCGGGCGGCGCGACCTCGACCACGTTGAAGTCCTTCACGGCGTAGGTGCGCCCGCAGCGCCGGCAGGCGGTGGCGGGCAGAACCTTGGGCATGGGGCCGGCGAGCTTATGGAACGGCCGGCCACAGCGGCACAGCAAGGCGACCGAACGGGCCGGCTGGCCGTGCACCAGGTGAAAGTCCGGCACGCTGCGAGTCACCACGGAGCCCATGCCGACCATGGCGAAACGTCCGATCTCCAGGTCGCAGCCGATAACCGCCCGGGCGCCGATGGTGGCGCCCGCCCGCACGCGGGTCTCCAGGGTCTCCTCGTCGGGCTCCGAGCCCCGCAGGGTCTGGAGGTCCGGCGTGGTGGCGCGCGGGTAGAGGTCGTTGGTGAAGACCGTGGCGGCGGAGATCATCACCCCGTCCTCGATGGTGACGCCCGTGCAGATGTATACGAAGGCGTTGATCTTCACCCGGTCGCCGATGGTGACGCCGTAGGCGATGTAAGACTTCTCGCCGACGATGCAGTCCCGGCCGATTTTGGCCGGACCGCGGATGTGGACGTTGTCCCAGACCGAGGTGTTCTCCCCGATCGTCACACCGTCTTCGACCAGAGCGGTGGGATGCAGCTTCATCAGGCGGCGTCCAATCCCGATTTATCGACGCTTGAAAGGGCCGGCCGCAGGTCCTGGGTCACGTCGGACCAGGTGTGGTTCTTGGCCGACTGATAGGCGGCCTGAATCACCTGGGTCGAAGCCAGGGCGTCGGCCGCGGTAACCAGGGTGGACTGCTTGCCGTCGATGGCCTTGCAGAAGTCCTGGAGCTGGCCCTTGAAGGCGCCGACCTTGCCGTAGCCGCTGCCGAAGCTGATCCACTCGCTGCTGCTGGTCTGCTTGTAGCGGGATTCCTTCCAGCCGATGTGGACCGTGCCCTGGGTGCCGTAGATCCGCAGGTAGTCGGTGAGCTGCTTGTCGAAGCTCCACGACAGGTCGACGCGCGCCATGGCGCCCGAGGCGGTGCGGAACAGCAGCAGGGCGTTGTCCTCGACGTCCAGGCTCTGGGCCGAGGGCCCGTCCACCAGGAAGACGCTGACGATGGGGCCCAGCAGATAGCGCACGATGTCGGCGGAGTGGGTGCCGTTGTCGATCACCACGCCGCCGCCGCTGACCTTGGGATCGGAGTTCCAACGGCTGCGCATGTCGACCGGCGAGACGAAGACGTTCTCCACCAGGCGAATCTCGCCCAGGATGCCGGAGGCCATGATCGACTTGGCGCGGATGATGTCGTCGACGTAGCGGAACTTGGAGGCCATGCTGACTAGGACCTCGTTCTTGCGTGCCGAGGAGATAATCTCCTTGGCCCCCGACTCGTCGACCGCCAGCGGCTTCTCGCAGAGCACGGGAATGCCGCGCTCCAGGAAGTGACAGGCGATCTCCGGATGGGTCGAGGGGGGCGTGCAGACGATGACCGCGTCGCAGCCGGCCTTCTCCGCCAGCTCCTGATAGGTCTTGTAGCCCTCGCAGGGAACGCTCTCGGTCGCCGCCTCGAGGATGTCGGCGCGGGTGTCGCAGACCGCTGAGATCTGGGCGAAATCAGAGCCCTCCAGGGCGCTGATGTAGGCCTGCGCGATGGCGCCGACGCCGATGATTCCGATTTTCTTGGTCATTGGGCCGCCACCTCGCTCTCGGTCAGCTCACGATGTTGGGAAACGATGCGGCTCGCCAGGTAGTCGACGTGCTGCTCCTCGTAGCGCTCGTTCCAGGGCAGAACCAGCACCCGGTCGAGGAAGGAGAAGGTGCCGGGGAACAGCTCCGGCGAATAGTCGACCGCCTCGGGGCGGGCCAGCGTGAAGGGGAAGCGGCTGTTGCCGAAGGTCCGCTGGTCGCGCAGGACCTCGCACTGGAAGGCCGGCTTCTGGATGTAGCGCGGCGCCGAGGCGATGCTGTAGTCCCGCAGCTTGCCGGCCAGGGCGACCGGGCCGCCGGGCACGGCCTGGCCGTCCACCAGCAGGCAGTACTTCCAATAGGTATGGGCAAAGCCCTCGGCCACGAGAGGCGTGGCGATGCCGTCCAGGCCCTCGAGCGCCTTGTCGAGGCGGACCGCCATGAGTTGGCGCTGGGAGACCGAGAAGTCCAGCTTGTCCATCTGGGCCAGCGCCACCGCGCCCTGCAGCTCGTTCATGCGGTAGTTGAGCGCCAGGAAGTAGTGGTCTGGCTTGGGATCGCCGTAGCCCCAGGCCTTGTTGATGAAGAGGCGCAGGCGGCGCGCCAGGTTCTCGTCGTCGGTGACCACCAGGCCGCCCTCGCCGGTGGTGATGTGCTTGCCCTGCTGCAGGCTGAAGCAGCCGATGGCGCCCAGGGTGCCCACCAGCTTGCCGTCGATGCTGGCCGAATAGGCCTGGGCGCAGTCCTCGATCACCGGGATGCCATGCTTGTCGGCGAGCGCCATGATGCCCTTCATGTCGGCCGGATAGCCGAAGAGGTGGGTGACCACGATGGCCTTGGTGCGCTCGCTGATGCAGCGCTCGATGGCCTCGGCCGTCAGGTTGCCGGTGTCGGGATCGACGTCGGCGAACATCGGGATCGCGCCCTGATAGACGATCGGCGTGATGGCGCCCATGTCGGTGATGGCGGAGGTGATGATCTCGTCGCCGGGCTCCGGATCGATGGCGGCGATGGCGCAGTGAATGGCCGCCGTGCCGCTGGCGCAGCCATAGACGTAGGCGCTGCCCATCATCTCGGCGAAGCGCTTCTCCAGGTTGGCCGTCATGCTGCCCTTGGTGCTGGTCAGCGTGCCGCTCTCGATCGCCTCGCGCAGCAGCGCCATCTCTTCCTGGCCCAGGGTGCGGCCGGAGGAGTCTTGATCGGAAGGCAGGCTCAGCGGCGCTTCCTCGGCCGAACTAATAATACTCATTACCACTCTCCATTTTCTCTAGCTGCGGGGCGGCTCGCTTCTGGACCATCAGTCTGGCCAGCAATTGCAGGTGAGCCCAAATGGCCTTCACGACCTTCATTTTCGAACGGCCGAAAAGGCGGGATTCCAAAACGGCGGGCGCCTCGACGATCTTCGATCCGCGGGCGTCGAGCTCCGCCAGGAGCTCCGCGATACCGACGAAGCCTTCGTCCTGGACCTCGACGTCCAGCATGGCCTTGCGGCGGTAGACGCGGAAGCAGGCCGTGTAGGTGGCCAGCTTTTGCTTGAACACGAAGCCGTAGAGCAGCGACAGGCCGCGCGACAGGAAGAGGCGCCAGCCCGGCACGTTCACCACGTCGCCGTCCTTGTGATAGGGCGAGGCGGTGACGCAGTCGACGTCGTCCTCCATCAGGGCGACCATCTTGTTGAGCTGCTGGATCTCGTAGCTGCAGTCGCAGTCGATGACGCAGACCAGGTCGGTCTGGGCATGGCGGATGCCGGTCATGGTGCCGGCGGTGATGCCGCGGTTGCGGGTGTGCTGCACCAGCTCGCAGTTGGGCCGGTCGCCGAACAGCTCGTGAAGCTGGGTCCAGGTGTCGTCGGTGCTGTGATCGTCGACGAAGACGAAGTTGATGTCATAGCGGTCGTCGTGGTCCTGGGCAAAGCTGTCCAGGGTCTTGGCCGAGTAGGGCAGCACCTGGCTTTCGTTGAAGCAGGGCACGACCACGGTCAGCGGCTTGCGCTGGCCGCTCGCGCGGCTGCGCACCACCTCTTGGGGCTGGCGCTCGGTCTCGATTTCTTCGGCGGCAGCGGCGCCGACCTTCAGATCGAGGTAGTCGGCGACCGAGGTGAAGTCGTAGCGCGACAGGCAGTATTCGACCCGCTCGCGCATGGCGTCGAGATTGCGGTACTGGCGCACCCGAGACAGCCAGGGCACGGCCTCGACCCGCGGCTGCGCCGGGTCCAGCTCCCAGGTGTGGAAGTAGAACACCAGGGGCGCGTCGGCCTTCTCGGCCCAGCTATCGATGCGACGCCGCATGAACTCCGCGGGCAGCTGGCGGATGTAGTTGCCGCCGGAGATCGGCAGGTTCAGGCCGCAGAACTGCCAGGACGAGAGCGGCAGCTCCCAGATCTTGCGCTGGCCGGCCTGGTGCTGATGAACGACGCGCTGGCTCGGGTCGCTGGCGAAGCGTCGGCCGAGCGGGCGGAAGCTGGAATCGTAGCGGAAGCCTTCCTCGGCCAGGATGTCCAAGGCCCAGACGTCTTCTTCGGAAAACCAGCCGCGGGCGATGCGATAACCCTGCACCGACTGGCCGCAGGCGCGCTCCAGCGCCTTGCGCGAGCGCACCACGTCCTCGCGAAACTCCTCCGGCGACATCTGGGCGAGGGAGCGGTGGAGATAGCCCTTGCTGGCGACCTCGTGGCCGCGGCGGGTGATCTCGGTCATGAAGTCGCCGAGCTGGTCGGCGATCCAGCCGACCGCGAAGAAGGTCGCCTTGATGTCGTACTGGTCCAGCAGGTCGAGCACCGCGAGCGTGTTCTTTTCCACCCGCATCTCGAAGTGGGACCAGTAGCGCTGCGGAATCACGCTGCTGAGCGGACCGACCTGGAAGTAGTCTTCCAGGTTGACCGTCAGGATGTGCCGCTGCGGCGAGGTATCGGGCGGAGAAGCCATCAGGCCAACAATCTTTGCTCGCTGGTCTTCATCAGGAAGTCGGAGATCGCGTCGACGATGCGCCGGCCGCTGTCGCCGTTACCGAAGGGGTTGTCGGCGCGCTCGACCGTGCGCAGCCAGAGGCCGCCGGCGTCGAGCTCGCGCAGCATCTCGGCCAGGCGGTGGGGCTGGGCGCCGACCAGGCGGCCGAAGCCGCTCTCCACCACCTCCGGGCGCTCGGTGTTCTCGCGCAGCACCAGAAGCGGCTTGCGCAGGGTCGGGACCTCTTCCTGCACGCCGCCGGAGTCCGAGGCGATCAGCCAGGCGGCGTTCAGCAGGTGCACGAAGTCGGGATAGATCATCGGCGCCACGAGGTGGATCCGCGGGCCCGACATGCCCAGCTCCTCGCACTCGGCGCGAACCGCCGGGTTGGGGTGCACCGGAAAGACCAGCGACACATCCTCGTGGGCCTCGACGAAGTCGCGCAGGATCGACAGGTGGGTGCGCATGACCGGACCGAAGTTCTCGCGCCGATGGGTGGTCAGCACGATGGTCCGTTGGCCGCGCAGCCGGTCGATCAGCAGGGCCGTGTCCTTGGAGGGCTCCTTCTCGGCCAGCACCTGCTTGACCGCGTCCACCACCGGGTTGCCGGTCAGATAGATGAACTCATCCGGCACCGCCTCGGCGCGCAGGACCTCGACGTTGGAGGTGGTCGCTGCCATGTGATAGGTGGCGAGCCGCGTGATCATCTGCCGGTACATCTCCTCCGGGAAGGGGCTGTAGCGGTTGCCGGAGCGCAGGCCGGCCTCGACATGGACCACGGGGATGCGTTGATGGTGGGCGGCGAGCGCGCCGGCGAAGGCGGTCGCCGTATCGCCCTGGACCAGCACCGCGTCTGGCGCGATCTTCTCCAGGGTCGGCGTCAGCTCGCTCAGCAGCTTGGCGATCAGCTCGTCCAGCGACTGCCGGTCGCGCTCGATCTTGAGGCCGTGATGCACCTCGACGTCGAACAGCTCGAGCAGCGGCGAGAGCAGATCGTCGTGCTGCCAAGAAATGATGTTGTGTAGTTCGAATTGCCTAGGCCGCTTGGCCAGTTCGCGGAGCACGGGCACCATTTTGATTACTTCAGGCCGCGTGCCGAATATGCTGGCTATTCTGTACTCAGAACGAAATTCTTGCGAATGCATAGAAAGTTACTTTCTTAAGTTAATAGATATTAATATTAACCAGCATGAAAATACCGTAATGAACACTTGGAGTTTAGTATTATATTCTTGAGTGTCAAGCGAGACATGTGCGAATCCACCCGATCTTTTGGCGATTGAAGGCCTGCCCTGGCCGCTTCGGCCGGCCCCTCATGATCCTTGGTCCGCTCCTCCGCGGACAGCGGCCATCCTTCCATGAAAGTGTTAAGGAAATCGGCTTAATCCGGCCGTTTTTTGCACTCTGGCGCCGGACCGAGGCCCAGCGGAGCGCGAGCTTTACACCATCCCTGCGCGACCTGGGCGGCTTTAACCTAAACTCGGATTGCACGCCGGGGTTTCAGGGGAACCTAGAGTCCGACAGTGCCATGTAGTTTTTGTGTCGGCTGACGCGCTTTGCGTTGTTTTACTTCGCTTACCGCTTGCTCGGCCGGTCCCGCGAGAAGAGCCGCAAAGACTCTAGGTCTGTCGCTTGCGGGAGAACTGAAAGTGCACCCAGATGAGGAACATGACGATCGGCAGAAAGACGAAATAGCGCTCCTGAACCACAATCCCCAGGGCGACGCGCGTCGGAATGAAGACCAGGATCGCCGCGCACCAGAGCACGACGGGGTCCAGGTATCTGAAGTCCCTGATGACCTTGCGGCCGATTATGAGCAAGAAGATGGCTGTCATCCACAAAGAGGGAATGATGAAGCCCCGGATGCTGGTGGAGGCCAGCATCTTCAGGTAGGCGATCGGCGTGATCGGCGCCACTTCATCGGTCAGGGGATAGAACAGCTTCTGCCCCGAGGCGACCGTGATGAGCTTGCTCCAGCCGGGGTAGTCGAACGCCGCGTTCAGCCCCAGGACCAGCGGTGCCGACATCAGCAGCAGGCCGGTCGCGATGGCCCGCCGCGCCAGGGGCTGGCTGCTGGCCAGAAGCACGGGCACGGTGAGGGCGATGGCGAAGACCCCGGCGTCGGTGCGCACGAAGACCGTGGCCAGTAGTACCAGGGCGCCGAGAATCAAGCGCTCGCGCAGCAGCAGCGAGAAGCCGAGAATGATGCCGCAGGCCGACATGAGGTCCGGCGTCACCAAGCGGCCGGTGCTGATCAGGGCGGGAAACAGTGCCACCATCAGGGACATGAGGAGGGGCAGGGCGCGCCGCGGGTAGAGATGGGCCAGGTGGGACAGCACCGTGAGGCAGATCACCAGGTAGCTCACCGCACTGAGCAGGCGCAGCGCCTCGGTTTCGTGCAGGCCGAGCTCGGTCAGAAACTGCGCCAGGCCCCAATAGGCCACCCGAATGGCATACCAATCGAGCTGCTGGGCGAAGGATTCCGGGTCGGCGTAGGTGTTCTGCCGGTAGCCCTCGTGGGAGGTGATCAGGAAGTCGAAGTCCTTTTTGGAGACCGCCTCGCGCACCGCGCCATAGGTGCGCTCGTGAATCTCGACCGCGTTGGCGGCGCCGGCCGACTCATGCATCAGGCCGATGTAGGCCATCATGTCCCAGTTGTACTTGGGCTGCAGGTAGATGGCGGCGGTGCCCAGGGCGAAGACCGCCAGCGCCAGCAGGATCGCGAAGAGACGGCAGCGGTTGGCCTTGGGAGTGTCTTCGGCGCCAGAGAGGCTTGGGGCGGAGGTGCTCAGGCTATCGGAGGCGGGCATCTGCGGCGCTCATGTCTGTCGGTGGTTCCAACGTATCGTCTTGGGTCGTCCCGGCGCGGCCCCTCATGTAACCGGTCGCAGGCCGGGATGAAAGCGGTAACCCGAGATCGCCCTGTTTCCTGGGCCCGAGGCCAACTTCCGCGCAGCCCTGTAGGACAATCGGGGTACAAGAGGTTTTTCTATCGGCGCGACCATGGTATTCTCTAACTGTGTTCCGGTTCGGTTGCGGCCGAACGCGTATGTCATAAAGTTGTTGCAGTAGAAGAGATCTAATTTGTTGTGGTTAAGGGAATACCGGTGGAACGTTCCACCGCTTTTATTCGCAGCCGTGTTGTATAGCTTGATACAGATCGCCGCCCTATGAAGCATCGAGAGTCGAGTCCTTGGAGTGCCAACTGGTAGGCGCGATCGAAGTCCTTCGGTCGGCCGGGGATTGGACTCGCTGCAAAGCTTATTTATTTGTCACAGTGTAGTAATACAGGTGTTATCATAGATTAATTAGAATATTATTAATATATTTCGAAGTAGTTTCGGGCGACTCTTAACATTACCCGGGGTCCCTAACGTTAGCTCATCCCTGGCCAGAACCCGGCAGAGGTGGCATCTCCCGACTTCACCAGCGAACGCGCCAAGGAACGCGCTTGTCGCAGACGACGGAACGGCGAAATCATGAAGCAGATTGCACAGAATTATAAGACCGGCGAAATCAGTTTGTTGGACGTTCCCGTTCCGGCAACCATGTCCGGCGGTGTCTTGGTCCGCACCGAGCACTCGCTCATCTCCATGGGCACCGAGTCCATGAAGGTCCGCGAGAGCAAGATGTCCCTGATCGGCAAGGGCCGGGCCCGGCCGGAGCATGTTCAGAAGGTGCTGCAGTCGGTCACCCAGCAGGGCGCGCTCGCCACCTATAAGAAGGTCATGAATCGCCTCGACAGCTACACGCCGCTCGGCTACTCGCTCTGCGGCGTGGTGGCCGAGGTCGGCCCCGGCATCGATGACTTCGTGGTCGGCCAGCGGGTCGCCTGCGGCGGCGACCAGTTCGCCCACCACGCCCAGTTCAACTGGGTGCCGAAGAATCTCTGTGCCGCGGTGCCCGATGGGGTGCGCAGCGAGCATGCCGCCTTCACCACGGTTGGCTCCATTGCCATGCAGGGCTTTCGCCAGGCACAACCGGGTCTCGGCGAGACGGCCTGCATCATCGGCCTTGGCCTGCTCGGCCAGCTTCTGGTGCAGATCTGCCGCTCGGCCGGCCTCAACGTCTTCGGCATCGATCCCTCCGACGAGCGTTGCAAGCTGGCCCTCGAGACCGGTGCGACGGCCTGCTCCAGCACCGATACCGCCAGCTTCGAGACCATGATGGCCAAGCTCATGGGCATGACCGGCGGCCACGGCGCCGACATCGTGTTTCTCGCCGTCGGCGGCCAGACCAACCAGCCTGTCGAGCAGGCGGTGCAGGTCGCGCGCGACCGGGCGCGGGTGGTCGACTTGGGCAAGGTCAAGCTGGACCTGCCCTGGGGCCCCTACTTCGAGAAGGAGCTGGACGTGCGTTTCTCCCGCTCCTACGGGCCGGGCCGCTACGATCCGACCTACGAGGTGCAGGGCGTCGACTATCCCATCGGCTACGTGCGCTGGACCGAAAACCGCAACATGCAGTGTTTCCTCGACCTGCTGGACAAGAAGCTGATCGACCTGGATCCCCTGGTCAGCCACGTCCTGCCGTTCGACGACGCCATCTCGGTCTACGAGCAGATCGGCCAGGGCAACTACCCCGGCCTCGGCATCGTCTTCGAATATCCCAAGGAAAACGGCGTCAAGAACGGTCATCTCGAGCGCCGCATGGGGTCCATCGCCAAGTCGGCGACGGCCACCAACGGCGCCACGGCGCCCTCGACCGGCCAGGCGACTGGCCAGGTGCGCCTGGGCGTGATCGGTTGCGGCAACTACGCCACCACCATGATCCTGCCGCACCTGAAGGACCGCAGCGACGTCAGCCTGGTCGAGGTGGCGACGGCCACCGCGCTGTCCTCGGCCAACGCCCAGAAGCGTTTCGGCTTCGAGCGGGTCTCGACCGACTACAAGGGCCTGCTGCAGGACGACGGCATCGACGCCGTCATGATCATGACGCGGCACAACAGCCACGCCGCCATGGTTTGCGACGCCCTGCGTGCCGGCAAGACGGTCTTCGTCGAGAAGCCCCTGGCGGTCAACGAGGAGCAGCTTCAGAGCATCCTGGAGACTATCGAGGAGACCGGTAACCGGCGCCTCATGGTCGGCTTCAACCGCCGCTTCTCGAAGCTGCTGGTCGAGCTGAAGGCGGCTTGGGGCCCGCACGCCGGGCCGCACGTGCTGCGCTACACCGCCAATCCCGGCCAGCTCGAAAAGGGAAGCTGGTACGGCCAGACCGGCTCGGAAGGCGCCCGTTTCGTCGGCGAGGGCTGCCACTTCGTCGACGTGGCCTCTTGGTGGCTCGGCTGCGAGCCGACGGAGGTCTTGGCGGCCCGTACCACCGACGATCCCGATAACATGATCGCGACCCTGCTCTATCCTAATGGTTCCATGGCCGAGATCGCCTATATGACCAAGGGCGATCCGCGCTATCCCAAGGAGACCATCGAGATTTTCGGCGACGGCAAGGTGGGCAAGCTGAACAACTTCAAGAACACCGAGCTGTGGAGCAACGGCAAGCGCACCCGCAAGCGCAACGTCGCCGGGGTCGACAAGGGACAGAGCGACGAGGTCGAGGCTTTCATCGCCGCGGTGAAGTCGGGCGGCGAGATGCCGATCGACCTGCCCTCGATCGTCTCGACCACGGCCTGCACCTTCGCGGCGCTGCGCAGTGCCAGCTCGCGCAAGGCGGAGCCGGTCGACGTCTGAGGTCTCCGAGGCGCCACCAACCCGCGCGGGGGTGGCCCGCGCGGGGGCGGCCGGGTCACTGTCGGGTGGGATAAGGGACGGAGCCTTCATGCCGGCCTTCTGCCTGCATCTGCCGCCGCAGCCGACGCCGCGCGAGCGCGCCCGCCTAAAGGTCCTGAAGGGCGCCTTCGGTGACGACGACGTTGCGCTGCTGACGCCGGAGAATGCTCACGGCGATCTCGCGCAGGGGACGCCGCGGGCCGTCCTCTCGGTCGCCGAGACCCCGGCCCGGGCGCAGAGCCTTCCGGACATACCGCTGTGGATCTTCCGCGAGGGCGATCCGCGCTGCGACGGCGAGGACGCCGACCTGCGTCACGCCATCGCCGCCGGCCGCTCGCGGGTCGCCATGACCTTGCAAGAGAAAGCGAAGGGTGGCGCGCCGGCGCGTATCCTCGCTTTCGCCGACGCGCCGCGCCGGCCCTGGGATAGCCTCGCCGCCCTGCGCGACCGCCTGGATGCCTACCTGCCGCAGATGATCGGCGACGCCCGGGCCCGGGACTTCACGCCCTTTTCCGTCGAGTCCGCACCGGCCGAGGCCAAGGGCGCGGCCGGCGTCAACCTGCGGCAGCGGATCAAGAACGTGAAGTTCTTCATCCATCTCTGCTTCCTTCATACGGCCCTGCTGTTCCGCAAGGACAAGTCGCGGGTCATCATGCTGCACAACCCGGCGCCCGACATCCTGGACGGCATCCTCGCCGCAGTCGGCCGGGTGGCACCCTTCGTCTCCTACTCCCGCGTCATGGACGATCTGGCCGCCGGCCGTGATCCGGGGCCCGGCTTCGCCCTCACCTTCGACGACGGCTACAAAGAAAACATGGCCCTGCTGGACGTGCTCGACCGCCACGCCTGTCCCGCCATGTTCTTCCTGAACAGCGCGCCCCTCGACAGCCTTCGCGGCAACTGGTTCATGAACCAGGACAAGGACTACCGCGCCCACAAGCCCTATCTCAAATCGCTCGATTACGAGGGCTTCGTGGCGGCGGCTGACGAGATCGGCCTGACCGACCCCTGCCCCTTGCGCGGACGCTTCGGCCTGACCTCCGAGGAGGTACGCACCCTGCTCGCGCGCGGCCACGAGATCGGGGTGCACACCCACAACCACCCCTTCCTGACCAACCTCGAGGGCGCGGAGATCCGCCGCGAGGTCGGCGACTGCCTGACCGTGCTGCGCCAAGTCACCGGCCAGCCGGGCCTGCCGGCGCACCTCGCCTATCCCGACGGCGACTACGACGAGCGCGTTGCCCAGGAGCTCGAGGCCATGGGCGTGGCGACGGCGGCGACCCTGGAGCACGAGCCGGTGACCGCGCGAACCCGGCCGCACATGGTGCCGCGGATCTGCTTCGACGACGTGGACTATCCAGGCATGGCGCTGTTCAAGCTGAGCCCGATCTACCGCTTCCTCTATGACCGGCGCAACCGGCGCGCCCCTGCTGGAGCCTGACGGCCTTTGTCGTCCGTAACGGTTTCCGCGCGATTTCGTGACCGCCCATCGCGTAGGCAGGCCGGCGGCCTTCTGCTAGCATCGCGGCGCGCGGTTCGGGGGAGGCCGCCATCGCGACGGTGGTCAAGCTGGATCTTGTCGATGCGGCACGTCTTGTTGGTTTTGTTCTGTCTGCTGGCCCCCCAGGTCTTGGCCGCGGAAGATTCCCTCGATATCCCCGTCTGCACCCTCGGCGCGCCCGACACCAAGTTCATCCAGAGCCTCGGCGACTGGTACGCCATCAACGACTCGCGCTATCGCGTCTTCTGCGTCTCGCCGGGCGACTACGGCGAGCTG
>JANQFI010000011.1 GCA_028277905.1 Chromatiaceae bacterium
ACCGAATGGCGCAGGATCTTCGCTCGCCTTCAAGGAGCGGCAGCGGGCGCATAGTCGAGCTCTGTGCCCGCTGCCGCGACGCAGAAGGCGGGCGAAAAGACAAGCCAGGCCGTATGTTTGTTGACAGAAATCGCCTTAAGGCCTGCGTACTGGTTGCCGTTCTTGGTGTTGCCCTTGCTCTTCTGCTTGCCGTTGGAGACCTGCTTGCTGCCCACACACAGCGGCAATAGGAGGCGTCGTTGCCGACGCGCGCGCAGCGCTCGATTGGGCCGGTCTCCAGCACCATGGTCAGGCCGAGGATGCGCGCGAAGCCGCCGACTGTGAGCAACGGCCGCCAGGCCCGGGTCTCCGTCGTCTGCCGCCAGGCTTCGCGCTCGAGCAGATCGATCGCCGCCTGCTGACCACGCATCGCCATGACCGTGCTCTGGTCGCCAGTGCCAGGCTCGGGTCGGCGACCGCCTCCGGTGTCAACCGCCGGACCTCATTGACGCTGATGCCGCGCCCGCGGTTGCGCGAGAACAGGTTCTTCACCGCCAGGAGGTTGGCCGTGTGCTGCTGCACCAGACGCAAGCGACGGCGCAGCAGGTCGCGCGCCGAAGGTTCTGCCTTGGACTAGATAACACCTACCGGCAACAGCCCAAGCCGCAGCAGCTTGGCCAGCCAGGCCGCGTCGGTGTCGTCGTCGCTGTACTTAAGCCCGCCGTATTGCACGATCGCCGCGGTATTGGCCAGCTGCACTCGGTAGCCGGCTGCAATCAAAGCATCCACCAGCCAATACCAGCTGTACGTCGCTTCCACCACGAGGCCACTGATGTCATCCCGATACGGCGCCAGCGCTGCCAAGACTGTTTCCGCGTCTTTGGCTAAGCGCTTGCGCTACACGACCCAATCGGTCTCGTCCGACAAGGCGACCGCGACCGCAGCTACAATAGCCCCCGCTCAGCGAGGGAAGCCTGGCCGCCCTCGTTGATTACGATGTGATCTGGCACTCGCACCTCGATCAGGCTCAGCACATTTTCATAACAGATTGCGCCGGATTCTCGTCTGCCTGCAAGGAGTGCCAACAGGTCCATAGTCGCACTATGCAACTGTTGGCGCGACGCAGCCGGCGGCCGCAAAGACAAGCAAGCTGGGTATGAGGATCGACCGAAATCGCCTCAATGTCTGCGGCTTCAGCAGGTTGCACCAGGTCCACAGCGCTTGGCCAGTGGTTCGGCACCCCATCGTGAGGGTGATGAGGACCTTGCGGTCGTCACTCTGTGCGAACGGATCTGCTGCCGCGTACCAGAGCGTGCTGGTCAGCGGCGTGCCGCCGCGGGCTTGCTGCACTAAGGCGATTTCTGTCAACAAACAGACCGCCTGGCTTGTCTTGTCGCCCGCCTTCTGCGTCGCGGTAGCAGGCACAGAGCTCGACTATGCGCCCGCTGCCGCTCCTTGAAGGCGAGCGAAAATCCTGTGCCATTCGGTATGTTTGTTTCCGGCAATCGCCTAAGGCTACCGCTCGCCGAGAGACGCTCTGTCGATTCGCGACAATCGGTCCTGGTCAATGTATTCGTCATAGCGCAGGCGCCCATCCATCTCCCCCAATCCATCTCCACTGTCAGTCCGTATTATCGCAATAATAGGGTTCTCGCAATGACTGCACAACTGCCCCACACACTGGCGGTGAAGCTGCGAATACTGCAAGATCTAGGATGTCACCTAAACCCTGCATCCAGCATTCTGGACTTTGGCTGTGGCGCAGGGGAAACAGTGCGGGAATTGCGGGATCGGGGATATCAGGCCTTTGGTTGCGATCTGAAGTTGCGATGTGACCTAGAACAGGAAGACGACAAGAACGCCGACTCAACGCTTAATCGAAACCTGGTTAGGACAATCAAAACCCGGCCATACAGGTTGCCATTTGACGACAGCTGCTTTGATCTGATTAACAGCGACCAAGTGCTTGAACATGTTCAGAACTACTCCGAAGCCATTTCTGAAATGAACAGGGTCTTGAAGCCCGATGGTTGTTGTCTTCACATATTCCCGTCACGATACATGCCAATTGAGTCCCATGTTTCAGTACCATTTTCCTCGATTATAACTTCTCATCTGTGGTTACTATTCTGGGCACAGGCAGGGATTCGCAACAAGTATCAGACCGGCCTTTCTGCAAGAGAAACGGCAAGGCGGAACCATGAGTATCTGACGACAGAGACCAATTATCTATCCAAAAAGCAATTGGCAAGACAGTTCAGAAGATACTTCGATGAAGTAGTCTTCTGTGAGAGACTATACCTGAAATACGCGGCAAGAGGTCGCGCGTCAAATGCCTTGTCTACATCGATCCCCTGGCTTCCTTCTATTTATAGCACCTTCGGGGCTAGAGTCTTATTTACAAGACGACCAAAAACCTACCAGAGGGCAGCGATAGATGCCGCTCATCTCTGACGCGATTACACCGGCCGCAGCCGCCGCAGATGCCGTCCGACGGCGATGCGGCTGCCGATGATGCCGAGCAGTGTGGCGAGGCCGAGCAGGGCCAGGGTTTCACGCGGGCCGAGGCCGGTCAGGGTCAGCTCGGTGTCGTAGAGGGCAGCAAGGCGAGACACCGGGGCTTGCAGCAGCGCGATGGCGGTCGCGCCCAGGGTCCAGGCAAGGATGCCACCGAGCAGGCCGTACCAGGCGCCGGCGTAGAGGAAGGGCCGGCGGATGAAGGCGCCAGTGGCGCCCACCAGGTCCATGACCTGGATCTCGTCGCGGCGGTTCTCGATCTCGAGGCGAATGGTGTTGCCCACCACCAGCACCACGCCGAGCGCCAGCATGCCGCCCAGGAGCAGGGTGCCCTCGCGCAGCAGCGACAGGATAGCCTTGAGGCGCAGGACCCAGCGCGCATCGGCTTGGGCAAAGTCTACGCCCGGCAGTGCCGCCAAGCCCTCCAGCAGGGCATCGACGTCATCGCCCTCGGTGAGATCCGCCGCCAGGTAGATCGCCAGCACCACCGGCAGCGGGTTTTCCGGCAGCTGATCCAGGGCGTCGCCGAGGCCGCTGTACCGGCGAAACTCCTCGAGACCAGATGCGCGGGAGATGACCTCGACGCCGCCGATGTCGATACGCGTGCGCAGCGCCGCCGCCAGGCGCTCGCCGGCGGCCTCGTCCATGTCCGGCGACAGGAACAGCGACAGCGCCGCACCGCGCCGCCAGTCCCCGGCCAGGTGGTCCAGGTTGTTGGTGATGCTCAGCAGCGTGGCCGGGAGCGCCAGGGCGATGGCGATGGCAGCGACGGTCAGCAGGGTGCCGAGGGGCGCACCGATGAGCCCGTCCAGGGTGTCGGTGGCGGCGCGCCGGTGATGCGCGACCCAAGTACCGGCGCGGCGCAGCCAGCGCGGCCTGTTGGCGCTCATGGTCGCGCTCTCGGTTCGGCCGTGGTCATGAACCCAGTGCCTCGCCCGGCGGCGTCTTGGACGGTGTATCGGCGACGAGTCGGCCCTGCCGCAGCACCAGGGTGCGGTGGCCCAGGGACTGGACCAGGCCCAGGTCATGGGTGGCGATGAGCAGGCATACGCCAACCTGGTGGAAGCGCTCGAACAGCCGGAAGATCTCGCGTGACAGGTCCGGATCCAGGTTGCCGGTGGGCTCGTCGGCGAGGATCACCTCCGGCCGGCCGACCACGGCCCGCGCAATGCCGACGCGCTGCTGCTCCCCGCTGGAGAGCGTCAGCGGCTGTGCGC
Source organism: Chromatiaceae bacterium (assembly GCA_028277905.1). GTDB lineage: Bacteria > Pseudomonadota > Gammaproteobacteria > Chromatiales > Chromatiaceae > Thiohalocapsa. The sequence goes on from JANQFI010000011.1 coordinate 3,714, forward strand.
GCTCGAACTTGAGCAGCCCGACCTGGTCCAGCGCGGCGCGTACCCGCTTGGCGGTCTCCTCCTGCGGCATTCCGCTGGTGACCAGGGGCAGCGCCACATTGTCGAAGACGCTGCGGTCCGCCAGTAGTCGGTGATCCTGAAACACCATCCCGACGCGCCGGCGATGCGCCGGGATGCGCCGCCGCGGCAGGGTCGCCAGGTCCTCATCGCCGACGCGGATGCTGCCGCGCGAGGGGCGCTCCAACAAGCCGATGAGCTTGAGCAGGGTGCTCTTGCCGGCGCCCGAGTGGCCCGAGAGGAAGGCCATCTCGCCGCTGCCAAGCCGAAAGCTCACGTCCCGCAACGCATCGCCCCGTTCCGGGTAGCGCTTGGTGACGTGCTCGAGCTCAATCACGGCCTGAGGGGCTAGGGGCTAAGGCGATTTCTGTCAACAAACAGACCGCCTGGCTTGTCTTCTCGCCCGCCTTCTTTGTCGCGGCAACGCGTACATAGAACGACTATGCACGCGCTGCCGCTTCGCGAAGGCGGACGAGAATCCTGCGCCATTCGGTGTGTTTGTTTCCGGCAATCGCCTAAGGACCCAACGCCCGAGCCTTGTCGAGCTCGAGGTTCCCTAAAACGCTTGCGCCCAATCCCGGCTGCCGGTGACGGCTCCAGATCCATCGAAATCGGGATCGATATCGATCCCGATCCCGATTTCGGCGTCGATCCGGATACCTCGTTGGCCGCAGCTCGGTGCAGCCGTGGTGGCGGCTTGATCCTCGGCGCTCGGGCCTTCCTCGATCATGGCGCCATCAATGCGTCGAGAAACAGGTCGGCCTCGAAGTGCCGCAGGTCTTCGATCTGCTCGCCGACACCGACGAACCGGAACGGCACTTCCAGCCGCTCGGCGATGGCGAATAGGATCCCGCCCTTGGCGGTGCCGTCGAGCTTGGTGAGCGTGATGCCCGTCAGCGGCACGGCCTCGTTGAACTGCACCGCTTGATGCAGGGCGTTCTGGCCAGTGGTAGCGTCCACCACCAACATCACCTCATGCGGCGCGTCCGGGTCGATCTTCTTCATGACCCTGACGATCTTCTTCAACTCCTCCATCAGGTTGGTTTTAGTGTGCAGTCGGCCGGCGGTGTCGGCGATGAGCACGTCGAAGCCGCGAGCGCTGGCCGCCTGCAGGGCGTCGTAGATCACCGAGGCCGGGTCGGCACCGGGTTGCTGGGCGATGACCGGCACGTCGTTGCGCTCACCCCAGGCCTGGAGCTGCTCCACCGCGCCGGCACGGAAGGTGTCGCCGGCGGCGAGCATGACCTTGTTGCCTTCTGCCTGCAGCTGCTTGGTGAGCTTGCCGATGGTCGTGGTCTTGCCGACACCGTTGACGCCCACCATCAGGAGGGCCTGCGGGCGCCCCGGGGCCGGCTGGCGGACGGAACCGTCGGCCCTGTGCAGGATCTCCGCGAGCTGCGCGCGGACCGCCTCCAGCAGGCCCTTGGGGTCGGAGACCTCGCGCAGCTTCACGCGATAGGCCAGATCCTCGATAATGCGGGTGGTGGCCGGCACACCCACGTCGGCGGCTACCAACAGCATTTCGAGCTCTTCTAGCAGATCCTCATCGATCTCCTTGCGACCGGTGACCAGCTCGGCAATGTCGGCATTGAGCACCTCGCGGGTGCGTGCCAGGCCGTTGCGCAGCCCAGCGAGCAGGCCGCGGCGCTGCTCTGCCAGCTGGCCCGCGGCGCGCTCGGCGATGGCTTGGGCGAGGCGGCCCGGCGTCTGCCCAGCGCTTGCGTCTAGAGGTGGGGCCGAGCCGGCGCCCGGGGCTGCCGGCGGCTGGGGTGCTGCCAATGGCGATGGCACTGCCGGCGGCGATAGTGCTGCCGGCGGCTGGGGTGCGCGGCGCGTCCTTTCAGTGGTCGGCGGCTCCGTGGCCCTTGCGGCGGGCAGCGGGTGCTCTGCCGCCGGCGCAGCTGCGGCGTCGGCCGCCGGCGCCTCGAGGTCCACCGGCCGCTTCTTCTTTCCGAATCCGAACATGGTGTGTCGTGCCTGGTGCTGGGGCGGGGTTGCTAGACCGGCTTGGCCTGGCCCGTGCGCGGCGTTCGACTAGGCCGGCCGGCAGTCCACCGGCGGACTGCAGCCGCGCAAGGGCACCCTTGGCTGAGGCGACCGAGGTTACGAATCCGTCGGTTGGTCGGCGCCACGGAATCGGCGCATTGTATCAACACGCAACGGCCGCCACGTGCTCCACCACGGACCGAAACGGGCTGACAACCGGGCTGACAACCATGCGAAAGCTCTTATTGCTGCCGGCGCTGCTGCTCGGCACCGCCTTCAACGCGCTTGCAGAGGTGCACGAGCGAGTGCTCGACAACGGCCTGAAGGTCCTTGTGAAGCCGGACGACCGCGCGCCCATCGTCACCTCCCAGGTCTGGTACAAGGTGGGCTCCAGCTACGAGCCGGGGGGCCTTACCGGGGTCTCGCACGCGCTCGAGCACATGATGTTCAAAGGCACCGAGAATCTAGAGCCCGGCGAGTTCTCCGAGATCATCGCCGAGAATGGCGGTGACGAGAACGCCTTTACCGGCACCGACTACACCGCCTACTTCCAAAACCTGGCGGCGGATCGCTTGGAGATCGCCTTCGAGCTCGAGGCCGAGCGCATGCGCCGCCTGACCCTTCCCGAGGACGAGTTCGAGAAGGAGCTGGAGGTGGTCAAGGAGGAGCGCCGTCTGCGCACGGACGACGACCCGCAGTCGCTGACTTACGAGCAGTTCGCCGCCACGGCTTTCCAGGCTTCGCCCTACCGGAACCCCGTCATTGGCTGGCCCAGTGACCTAGGCTCCATGCAGGTTGAGGATTTGCGTGCCTGGTACCGGAAGTGGTACGCACCCAACAACGCCACCCTGGTGGTCGTGGGCGACGTGGACCCGGAGCAGGTCTTCAAGCTCGCCGAGAAGTACTTCGGTCCGCTCGCTGCCGGGGCCATCGCACCGCCGAAACCGCGGACGGAGCCGAAGCAGCGCGGCGAGCGCCGCCTGGTCGTGAAGGCTCCGGCCAAGGAACCCTACTTGCTCATCGGCTACAAGGTGCCGGTGCTTGCCAGCGCCAACGAGCAATGGGAGCCCTATGCCTTGGAAATCTTGGCATCCGTGCTGGATGGCGGGGCCAGCGCGCGCTTCAGTCGCGAGCTGGTGCGCGGCGAGCGTGTCGCCGCCAGCGCCGGTGCGGGTTACAACGCCTTCACGCGGTTGCCCGGCCTATTTACCCTGAGTGGTGTGCCCGCCGGCGGACACAGGGTGGACGAGTTGGAGCAGGCGCTGCTGCGCCAGGTCGAGCGCGTGCGCACGGAGCCGGTGGCGCCGGAGGAGCTTGCGCGCATCCGCACTCAGCTCATTGCCGCCAAGGTATACGAGCGGGACAGCGTCTTCTACCAAGCCATGCAGCTCGGCCAGCTAGAGACCGTTGGTCTCGGCTGGGAACTGGTGGACGAGTACGTGAATCGGCTCTCGGCGGTGACGCCGGAGCAGGTCCAGGCAGTCGCGGCCAAGTACCTGGTGCCGGAGGCGCGTACCGTCGCCCGGCTGGAGCCGCAGCCGCTGGATCAGACCGGCGTCCAAGGTCGTGACACGCAGGAAGCTGACATCCAGCACACCGCCGCCATCAACATCGGAGCCGAAGGCTATGACGGTTGACCTCAAGCGGTTACTTCTGGGCGCCTGCGCCGTCCTTCCTGTTCTGGGCCTGAGCCTGCCCACGGCGGCGACGCCACAGATTCAGACCTGGCAGACCGCGTCCGGTGCGAAGGTCCTGTACTCCGCTGCCCCCGACCTGCCAATGGTGGACGTGCGCATCGTTTTTGACGCCGGCAGTGCCCGTGACGGTAACCAGCCGGGGCTCGCGGCCATGACCGCCTCCATGCTCACCGAGGGCGCCGGCGGACTGGATGTCGACACCATCGCCGAGCGCATCGAGCGTGTCGGTGCCGAGCTCGGTACTGGCGCCGGCCGCGACATGGCCTACGCCAGCCTGCGCAGTCTTACGGAGCCTGAGGCATTGGGCACGGTACTGGACATTCTGAGCCGCATGCTCGCAGCGCCGAGCTTCCCGCGGGCGGAGCTGGAGCGGGTGCGGGCCAACACGCTGGTCGCACTGCGTCAGCGAGAACAGGACCCAGGCAGCATCGCCGGCCGCGCGCTCTATCAGGCCGTCTACGGGGACCATCCCTATGCAGGCGATCCGGACGGCAATCACGAGAGCGTCGCCGCCATTGCCCGCGACGACCTCATCCGTTTCTACCGACGCTACTTCACGGCCCCCAACGCGACGGTCGCGATTGTCGGCGCCCTGAATCGTGACCAGGCGGAGGTGGTCGCGGAGCTGCTCTCGGCCGGCCTGCCGGAGGGGCCGCCACCCAGGCCGCTGCCGCCGGTTGCGGACCTGGAAGCTGGGGCCATGCAGCGTATCGAGTTTCCGTCCAGCCAGACGCACCTGTACATGGGCCAGCCGGGCATGCGCCGCCACGACCCAGACTACTTCCCCCTCTACATCGGCAACCACATCCTCGGCGGTAGCGGGCTGGTGTCCATCCTGATGGACGAGGTGCGGGAGCGCCGCGGCCTGTCCTACGCCGCCTTCAGCTACTTCGCTCCGCTGGCCGAGCGTGGACCCTTGATCCTCGGGTTGCAGACGAAGAACGCCCGTGCGTACGAGGCGCGTGTCGTGATGCAGGACGTGCTGGAGCGCTTCGTCGCCGAGGGGCCTACGCAGCAGGAGCTGGACGCCGCCGTCAAGAACATCACGGGCGGCTTTCCGTTGCGTACTGCCAGCAATGCCAAGATCGTCCAGTACCTGGCGCTGATCGGCTTCTACGATCTGCCGCTAGACTATCTGGACCGCTTCACCGACCGGGTCAGCACCGTCACCTTGGATCAGATCCGCGATGCCTTCCGCCGCCGCGTGCATCCGGACCGGTTTGCCTTGGTGATGGTGGGCGGCAGCTCCGGCGCAGAGGAGGGGCAAGGCGCCGCCCCACAGGCCGCGACCGCTGTGCCGGCCGGCGCGGCCGGCGTGGCCGCACGCGCAGCCGGTGGCGAGGGCTAGCGGCGGCTCGGGCAGGACAGGGCGCGCTGCCGGCCGCGGCGGGCAACTGCGCATCATCGGCGGACGCCTGCGCGGGCGCAGGTTCCCGGTGCCCTGCCAGCGGGGGCTCAGGCCCACGAGCGACCGTGTCCGTGAGACACTGTTCAACTGGCTCGCCCCGAACATCGCCGACAGTCGTTGCCTGGACTGCTTTGCCGGCTCCGGCGCACTGGGCTTCGAGGCCTTCTCCCGAGGCGCAGCGGAGGTCGTGCTGGTCGAGCGCGTTGCCGCCGTCGCCGCCCGGCTGCGAGACAACGCCGTCCTGCTAGGCATGGTGCCGGGTGGGCCGGGCGGGCGCCTCGATGCCAGGCTCACCGTGATCGGTGCGGACGTCCTCCGCTGGCTTGCGATGACCAAGCCCGCCCCCTTCGACATCGTCTTTCTCGACCCACCCTTCGCGAAACCCGTCATCGCTCGCGCCTGCGAGCTGCTGCAAAGGGGCTGGCTCGCCTCCGGAGCTTTGATCTACCTGGAAACCCCGGTAACAGAGCCGCCGACGCTGCCCGCCGTTTGGGAGCTGCTCCGCGAGTGTAGCGCGGGCCAGGTACGCTACGCCCTGGCGCGGGCAGAGTCCGGCTAGTCTGCAACACCAGTCTGCGACCGAGGAGTAGGTGCCGGCGACTCTGCTATTCTCACCGCCCTAGCCCCTAGCCCCTATCTGCTGGCCCTTGTCGCTCTCTATGCGCAGCGTCGTGTACCCGGGTACCTTCGACCCCATCACCAACGGCCACAGCGACCTCGTGGCGCGGGCCGCCAGGCTGTTCGACCGGGTGGTGCTGGCAATCGCCCGGGACACCGGCAAGGCTACGACCTTCGACGCCGACGAGCGCGTGGCCCTCGCCCGGGAGGTCTGTGCCGGCCTGGACAACCTGGAGGTGATCGCCTTCTCCGGCCTGCTTGTGGACTTCGCCCGCAGCCTGGACGTGCCTGTGATCATGCGCGGCCTGCGCGCCGTGTCCGACTTCGAGTACGAGTTCCAGCTCGCCGGCATGAACCGCCGCATGGCACCGGACATCGAGACCCTCTTTCTGACCCCAGCCGAGCAGTACGCCTACATCTCGTCTTCGCTCGTGAAGCAGATTGCCCGCTTGGGTGGCGACGTGTCCGCATTCGTTGCGCCGACCGTTCATACCGCATTGCGTGCAAGGTTTGGATAAGCTCCGGCACATCCCATTGTCGTCCAGAGGCTATCGGTCGCAAAGCCACAGCCAAAAATCAGGAGTATCGCCATGGCCCTTTTCATCACCGACGAATGCATCAACTGCGCCGTGTGCGAGCCCGAGTGCCCGAACACCGCTATCTCGGAGGGCGACGAAACCTTTGTCATCGACCCGGGCCTGTGCACCGAGTGCGTCGGCCACTACGAGACCTCGCAGTGCGTGGAGGTGTGCCCAGTGGATTGCATCATCGTCGATCCGGGTCACATCGAGACCGAGGAGGAGCTGCGTGCGAAGTACGCGCGCATCACCGTCGCCAGTGCCGCATGAGCCCAGCCCGCCGATGCCTGTGCGCACTAAGGCGATTTCTGTCAACAAACATACCGCCTGGCTTGTCTTTTCGCCCGCCTTCTGCGTCGCGGCAGCGGGCACAGAGCTCGACTATGCGCCC
>JANQFI010000012.1 GCA_028277905.1 Chromatiaceae bacterium
AGGCGATTTCTGTCAACAAACAGACCGCCTGGCTGGTCTTTTCGCCCGCCTTCTGCGTCGCGGCAGCGGGCACAGAGCTCGACTATGCACCCGCTGCCGCTCCTTGAAGGCGAGCGAAAATCCTGCGCCATTTGGTATGTTTGCTTCCGGCAATCGCCTAAACCTATCACGTGCGACCTTGATACCGACCTTGGTACCTGTTGACGCGGCGGGACGGCACTGCGTTGCTCAGGCGCTCGCGACAGCCGTCGGGTGCTGCCGCGGGCCGATCGCCGCCGCAGCGCCCGCCCGATGCCGGGGGCGGGCTGTCCTGCGGCGCACCCGAAGGGAGATCTGCGAGCGGCCGCGCCGCGATCGCCGACCCAGCACGCCGAATCCGAGCTTGCAGACAGAGCTGAGCACACCTAGGAAGGCGTAGAGAACGGCGAGGCCTAGAGTCAGCGTTAGCAGATCGATGGTGGGCAGCATGGTGCTCTCCGGTCGTTCGAATGACGGCAGGTACAGCATGCGCGCACCGGGGGCTCATTCAGCGAGTCCGCCGCCCGCTGTATTGGCGTCTGACTCCGCGACCTCGACATGGGTCTCTGGGCCTTCGGGGCCCTGGACGGCACCGCCGAGCCTCGACCCAAGCTGCCGCTCTCTTGACCATCTCGTTCGAGGCCACTTGCCTCGCAGAGGCGCTTGACCTTCCTATCCCTGCGTCTCCGGTGACGCGTCGTCGGCGGGCTGCTCCGGCGCGGCATCGGCATCGGTGACCTCATCGCGTGCGGTGGATTGCCCCGGCGCCTGCCCTTGTCCGGCCTCGATCAGCTCGGCGGCCGCTCCGTCCTCCGCTGCCGGCGCTCTATGCGCCACCGGCGCTTCTCCGGCAAGGGCACCAAGGGTCTCGCCCCCGTCGGTCGCCTGCGACGCCGGCAGGCTGCCGGTCACGGCAGGTGCCTTGGCGGCGGCTGGCTCGGCCTGCGGCTGCGCTGCGGCGTTCGTTGCCGGTAGCGCATCAGCCACCGCTGAGCTTGCCGTCGCCCAAGGCGCCGAGCTATCCTCCGCGTCCTCGGCAGGCCTAGCTTCCGCAAAAGGTGCTTGGACGTCCGCGACCGCATCGGTGCGGCTCAGGGTCGCACTCCCGGCCCTGGTCACTGCGGCATCACCCCCGGTGGCGGCGACCGCCTCTGCCGGCGCCTTCACGGCAGGGGCGTCGGGTGGCGTGTTCTCAGGAGAGGATTCGCTCTCCAGCTTTGGCTGCGCAAACGCAATGCGCTCGGCGCCCGTGGCGGCGGGCTTGTCGAGTGCGGCCAGCAGGCGGCGGTCGCGCTTGTAGATATCGCGCCTGAAGCCAACCCGCCCCTGCTCATCCGCCTTGGCGGTGAGGTAGTACAAGAGCACCGCCAGGTGCTCATCCAGGTGCACCCAGCGGGTGCTCCCGCGGCGCACGACGCGGTTGATCTCCGCCTCGCTCCAGGCCGGCTCGTTCAGCACCTGCTGCGCCAGCCTTAGTGGCTGATGGACCCGGATGCAGCCATGGCTGTAGGCGCGCTGGGCACGGCTGAACAGGTAGCGCGAGGGTGTGTCGTGCAGGTAGATGGCGTGTCCATTCGGGAACATGAACTTGACCCGCCCGAGGGCATTGCGCGGTCCGGGCTGCTGCACCAGGTAATAGCGTCCGCCGCTGCGCACGCGCCTGTAGCCGGCGGGGACACCCCTGAACTTCTTCTCGATCGAGCGCGGCACCGTCCAGGTGGGGTTGAATACCAGGTGCTCCATCTCGTCGCGGAACATGGGCGTCTGATTCTCGACGGTCCCGATGATGCCCTTGGTGCGCCAGACTTCAGCGTCGTTGCGGACCAGCGAGAGCTCGAATGCAGCGAGGTCCACAAAGAGGTAGTCCGGCGGCAGGTCGTTGTAGAGCCAGCGCATGCGCTCCAAGTTGGCGCGGATGGTCAATAGGCGCTCGTCGAGTGGCTGGTTCAACGCGCGCAGGGTGTTGGGGCCGACGATACCGTCGGCGGCGAGCCCGGACCGGCGCTGAAACCCCTTGATGGCGGAGGCCAGGTCCTGGTCGTAGAGGTCCGGCTCGGCGACGTAGCCCGGGTCGTAGCCCTCCGTGACCTCCAGGTGCTCGCGGATCATTGGCACGCGCGGGTCCCGGATGCCTACCCGCAGGTTCGGGCCAACCTGGATCTCCTGCCAGCCGCCGCGGTCGGCAATGGCGAGGTAGCGCTGGTAGCCCTGCTTGAGGTAACGATAGAAACTCGGGCTCGGCAGTATCGCGCGCAGCTCGGCCGCCATGTCGGCGGTGGCCAGCGCCCGGGCCATGTCGGCCTTGAGCTGCTCGGCGGCGGCGGGCTCGACGAAGGTCCGGCCGCGATTGACATGCTGCGGGTCGAGCTTGCCAAAGCGGAAGTGGTGCAGGTAGCGCAGGAGGGCGTCGCTCAGCAGCAGCTCGGCCGCGTCGCGCCGGGCCGGATCGACGCTATCCAGGTCGCCGCCGTCGAGGACTGCGGCGACGGCCTCGGCATGAAAGTCGGCAGGCTCGAAGCCGTCTGCCCGGCTCTGTCGGGCGAGCATCAGCATGGCCTCTGCGCGGCGGGTGTTCCAGGCTGGCGCGAAGTCGCGCTCGGCATAGAGCTCCGCGAGCAGGCGGGTCGAGTAGAGCCCAAGCTCGCGGTCGCCGAAGGCGATGGTCGGTGGCTCGAGCTCGGACTTGGTTTCCGGACCTGCGTCCAATTGAGCTTCCAGTTGGGCGTCAGGCTCGGCCCCTGCCTGCGAGGAGACCACGAAAGGCGACAGTGTGGTGCGCAGATCGGCTGTCGCGCCGTCCAGCATGGCGAGCAACAATAGCGCTAGCAGCCAAGGGGCGGTGCGCAGACGCCGGTCGGGCCGCGCAGGTTCGAGCCTGTGCAACCCCTTGGGTGGGTACCGCATGTGTGGGGGAAGGGCTAGCGACATATCCGAAAACCTTGGTGCCGGGGCGGCGAAGCTCCAAGCCGAACCCGAGTGACAACAAAGCGCCCGTGACAACAGAGAGATAGCGTCACTATACCGAAGCCGGGCACGGGCTGCAGCCGGTGCTGGACCGGCGCCGCATCTGTTTGTGGACCACCGATGGCCGGGACGCGCAGGACAAGGGGGGCGGAGCGCTCGCTGCCGCGAGCGGTGTCAGGCGTCGCCGATCAGCTGCACACGGCCCTCATCATCCACGGAGTCGAGACGCACGTCGAAGCCCCAGAGGCGGCGGATATGCAACAGCATCTCGTCCGTGGTGTCCGCCAGCGGACGCCGATTGTGGCGGAAATGACGTAGGGTCATGGAGCGGTCGCCGCGCAGATCCACGCTGTAGACCTGGATATTCGGCTCCCGATTGCCCAGGTTGTATTGGTCCGCCAGCGCCTGGCGCAGTTGCCGATAGCCGGCTTCCTCGTGGATGGCGGCGATCTCCAAGGTATCCTCGCGGTCGTCGTCACGCACCTGGAACAGGTGGAAGTTGCGCATCAGCTTCGGCGACAGGTATTGGGCGATGAAGCTCTCGTCCTTGAAGTTCCGCATCGCGAAGTCGAGCACCTTGAGCCAATCGCCGCCCGCGATGTCCGGAAACCAGTAGCGGTCCTCGTCGGTAGGCGCCTCGCAGATGCGTCGGATGTCGCGCATCATCGCGAACCCCAGCGCATAGGGGTTGACGCCGGAGTAGTAGGGCGAATCGAAATCTGGTTGGAAAATGACGTTGGTGTGCGACTGCAGCACCTCCATCATGAATCCATCGCTGACATAGCCCTGGTCATAGAGTCGATTCAGCAATGTGTAGTGCCAGAATGTCGCCCAGCCCTCGTTCATGACCTGAGTCTGGCGCTGCGGATAGAAGTACTGGCCGATCTTGCGGACGATACGCACCACCTCCCGCTGCCAGGGCTCCAACAGCGGGGCGTTCTTCTCGATGAAATAGAGTAGGTTTTCCTGCGGCTCGTCTGGAAAGCGCGGCTCCCGCTCCGGGGGAGCGCCCTTGGCCTGCTCCACCGGCAGGGTGCGCCAGAGGTCGTTGACCTGGGACTGAAGATAGGTCTCGCGCTCAGCCTGCCGCCTTTTCTCCTCCGCCATGGACAGCGGCGAGGGGCGCTTGTAGCGGTCGACACCATAGTTCATCAGGGCATGGCAGGAGTCCAGCAGCAGCTCCACCTCCTCCTGGCCATAGCGCTCCTCGCACTCGGCGACGTAGTTCCGCGCGAAGACCAGATAGTCGATGATGGCGTCCGCGCTGGTCCAAGTGCGGAACAGGTAATTGCCCTTGAAGAAGCTGTTGTGCCCATAGCAGGCGTGGGCGATCACCAACGCCTGCATCGGCAGCGTATTCTCCTCCATGAGATAGGCGATGCAGGGGTCGGAGTTGATGACGATCTCGTACGCGAGACCCATCTGGCCCCGCCGGTAGGTCTGTTCCGTGGAGACGAACTGCTTGCCGAATGACCAGTGATGATAATTGATGGGCAGGCCAACGCTGGAATAGGCGTCGATCATCTGCTCGGAGGAAATGACCTCGATCTGGTTGGCGTAGGTATCAAGGCCGAACTCGTCCCGGGCGACACGCGCAATCTCCTTGTCGAAGCGCTTCAGCAGCGGAAAGCTCCACTCGGATGAGTCGGAGATGAGGTTGTTAGGCATGGCCGGGTTTCTTGATGCCGTTGGGGCTGTTGGCGGCGGAGCGCTGCGATCGACAAGTCAGCACAAGGTGCACAGTGCAGAGCGCAAGGGCGCTTCAGTTCTCCGCACAAGCACACAGCATGTCATGCGACGGGCGCAGTCGGTCGTCCTCCATTTCTGCACCTGGATCATGCATCCTGGCGCTTGAATAACTCGCGAAACACCGGATAGATGTCGTCGGCGCCGCCGATCTCCTCCATCGCGAAGTGCGGATGCGCCGCCTTCACGTCCTGGTAGGCGTACCAGAGGCTTTGGTGCTGGCGCGGCGTGATTTCGACATAGGCGTAGTAGCGCATCAACGGCAGCAACCGCGCGATGAGCAGGTCCCGGCAGATGGCGGAGTCCGAGTCCCAGTTGTCGCCATCCGAGGCCTGCGCCGCGTAGATGTTCCAGGTGCCGGACTCGTAGCGCTCTGAGATGACGTCGTAGGCGAGGTTGAGTGCGCTGGAGACGACGGTACCGCCCGTCTCGCGGGAGTAGAAGAACTCCTGTTCGTCCACCTCCTGTGCGATGGTGTGGTGGCGGATGAAGACGACGTCGATCTTGTCGTAGTTCCGCTGCAAGAACAGGTAAAGCAGGATGAAGAAGCGCTTGGCCAGGTTCTTGCGCACCTGGTCCATGGAGCCGGAGACGTCCATGATGCAGATCATGACGGCCTTGCTGGTGGGCTCCGGCTGCTTGGCATAGGCCTGATAGCGCAGGTCGAAGGTGTCGATGAAGGGCAGCGCGGCGAGCTTGGTCTTGAGTCGGTCGATCTGCTCGCGCAACGCCAGCACACGCGTATCCGTCTCGGGGACGCCGTCGGCGAGCATCTGCTCCAACTCCGCTTCCAGCTCGCGAATACGCCCGCGGTAGGGTCCGCCGAGCGCGGTGCGCCGGGCGACGGCGCCCTTCAGGGAGCGTACGACGTCGATGTTGCTGGGTGCGCCGTCGGTCGTGTAGCCAGCCCGCACGATTCTGAATTCCGTGGTTCCCATGAGCTGGTTGCGCACCAGGTTCGGCAGCTCCAGGTCGTCGAACAGCAGATCGAGGAACTCCTCGCGCGAGAGCTCGAATACGAAGTCGTCCTCGCCCTTACCGCCCTTGCCCGGGCGCCCCTGGCCGGGCCCGGAGCCCGACCCATCCTCCGGGCGTTGCACCCGATCGCCAGCCTCGAATTCCTTGTTGCCGGGGTGCACCATGTCCCGGGTGCCGCCTTGGCCATGGTGGAAGATGGGCTCGGAGATATCCTTGGACGGGATACCGACCTTCTCGCCGCCGTCGATATCCGTAATGCTGCGCCGGTTCACCGCGTCGGACACCGCCCGCTTCAGCTGGTTCTTGTAACGCTTCAGGAACCGCTGCCGATTGACGGTGCTCTTGTTCTTGGCGTTAAGCCGTCGGTCGATGAAGTGGGACATGGATTCTCAGTGCGAAGTTCGTAGTGCGAAGTCCGGGGTAAGCGCAGCGACCGCAGCCTGGCGACCGCACTTCACACCCCGCACTGCGCACTTCCCGTCGCGCGGCGGTGCAAAGCGCGACGCTCGCCCTACTGCGACTTCCGAACGCGCAGGTACCACTCGGACAACAAGCGCACCTGCTTCGGCGTGTAGCCCTTCTCCACCATGCGGTCGACGAACTGCTCGTGCTTCTTCTTGTCGTCGGCAGAGGCCTTGGCGTTGAAGGAGATGACCGGCAGCAGCTCCTCGGTGTTGGAGAACATCTTCTTCTCGATCACCACACGTAGCTTCTCGTAGCTGGTCCAGCGCGGATTGGCGCCGTTGTTATTGGCGCGGGCGCGCAGCACGAAGTTGACGATCTCGTTGCGGAAGTCCTTCGGATTGGAAATGCCGGCGGGCTTCTCGACCTTTTCCAGCTCTTCGTTCAGCGCACCGCGGTTCATCATCTCGCCGGTGTCCGGGTCGCGGTACTCCTGGTCTTGGATCCAGTAGTCCGCGTAGGTCACATAGCGGTCGAAGATATTCTGGCCGTACTCGGCGTAGGACTCCAGGTACGCCGTCTGCAGCTCCTTGCCGATGAACTCCGCATACCTCGGGGCGAGGTACTGTTTCAAGAAGCCGAGGTATCGGTCCTGGACCTCCGGCGGCAGGTGCTCACGCACGATCTGGCGCTCCAGCACGTAGAGCAGGTGCACCGGGTTGGCGGCCACTTCAGTGTGGTCGAAATTGAACACCTGGGACAGAATCTTGAAAGCGAAGCGCGTCGAGATACCGGACATGCCCTCGTCCACACCAGCATAATCTCGGTACTCCTGCACCGACTTGGCCTTCGGATCCGTGTCCTTCAGATTCTCGCCGTCGTAGACCCGCATCTTCGAAAAGATGCTGGAGTTTTCGGGCTCCTTCAGGCGTGTCAGCACCGAGAACTGAGACATCATCTCCAGGGTGCCCGGGGCGCAGGGCGCCTGGTTCAGCGAGCTATTGTGCAGAAGCTTGTCGTAGATCTGCTTTTCTTCCGTCACCCGCAGGCAGTAGGGCACCTTGACGATGAACACGCGGTCGAGGAATGCCTCATTATTCTTGTTGTTGCGGAACGACTGCCACTCGGATTCGTTGCTGTGCGCCAGGATGATGCCCTGAAAAGGCAGCGCGGACAGGCCCTCGGTGGCGTTGTAGTTACCCTCCTGGGTTGCCGTCAGCAGCGGATGCAGCACCTTGATGGGCGCCTTGAACATCTCGACGAATTCCATCAAACCCTGGTTCGCACGACACAGGGCGCCAGAGTAACTGTAGGCGTCCGCGTCGTTTTGGGCGAAGTGCTCCAACTGACGGATATCGACTTTGCCGACCAGGGAGGAGATGTCCTGGTTGTTCTCGTCACCGGGCTCGGTCTTGGCAATGGCTACCTGCTCGAGGATGGATGGGTGGAGCCTGACCACGCGGAACTTGGTGATGTCGCCGTTGTAATCCTGCAAGCGCTTGACGGCCCAGGGGGACATGATGGTGCGCAGGCAACGGCTGGGGATGCCGTAGTCCTCTTCCAGGATCGGGCCATCTTCATCCGGAGAGAATAGGCTCAGCGGGGACTCGAACACCGGTGAGCCCTTGATGGCGTAGAAGGGAACCTTCTCCATCAGCTCCTTCAGCTTTTCCGCCAGCGACGACTTGCCCCCACCCACGGGGCCCAAAAGGTAGAGGATCTGCTTCTTTTCTTCTAGCCCCTGCGCGGCGTGCTTCAGGTAGGACACGAGCTGGTCGATCGAGTCCTCCATGCCGTAGAACTCGGAAAACGCCGGGTACCGCTTGATGACCTTGTTTTGGAAGATGCGACTCAGACGCGGGTCATTGTGGGTATCTACGAGCTCCGGCTCGCCGATCGCCGCGAGCAGACGCTCCGCCGCACCGGCGTAGGCCATCGGATCTGCCTTACACAGATCGAGGTATTCCTGCAGGCTTATGTCCTCCTCGCGGGAGGACTCGTAGCGGGCTTGGTAGCGCTCGAAGATCGACATTCCGCACACCTCATGTAAGTTGTCTGTCCGGACGCGGACGGAGGGCGTTACGGCCCGAGCTGACCTCGTTTTAAGATTGCAACACCAAGGGCCAAGTGCAAGCTCTGCGCCAAGCAAGGACCGCGCTCAGCGTCCACCACGGAAACCGATGCGAACAGCAGCAGCATGCCATTTTTTGGTGCGGCGCGCGCGACGGCGTGTCTCCCCAGGGTGCATGCAGGTCCGGAAAGGTGCATGCACGTCCGGACTTGTCCGACGCGCGCCTTGCGCATCTGAGCTTGCGCGCTTAGACAGATCCCGCCGCAAGGGTTCATAACCCTGCTCCAGGTGGTTTTATGCCCGCAGGTGGCTTCGTCCGCCTTCGATCCGTCGCCGTGGTATCGACCGGGGCGGGGTCAACCGGGGCGAGCCGGCGATGCAGCCACCACCACAAGACGGCGAGCACGCCGACGCCGGTCATTACCGGCCAGGGGTTGCTCCAGGTCACCACCAGCAGGCTCGCCGCAGTCAGACAAAGATAGACCAGCGGCGGCCCCGGATACCAGGGGATGCGAAACGGCCGCGGCAGCCGGGGCTCCCTGCGCCGCAAGCGCACTGCCCCCAGCACCGTCAGCAGCGATGAGAGCATCAGCGTGAAACCGGCAAAGCCGAGCACAGCCTCGAAGGTCCCGCTGAGAATGAGCGCAAGCGCAAGGGTGAGCGAGAAGAATACAGCGCCCGTCGGTGCACCGCGGCGGTTGCGCGCACCGAGAAGGCTCGGCATGTGCCCATCGGCCGCCATGGCCGCGAACACCCTTGGCCCTGCCAGCAACATGGCGCTGATTGTGGACAGCAAGAGCAATGCCAGCATGGCGCTGATGATCCGCCCACCGGTATCGCCGAACAAGTAGGCGGCGGACAGGGCGCCGACCTCCACGGTGCCCGCCAGATCCGCGAGCGGCACACTGCGCAAGAACACCAGATTGAGCACCAAGTATATGAGCGTCACCGCCCCGGTGCCGTACAGCAGCGCGCGTGGTACCAGGCGTTGCGGCGAGCGCACCTCCGCAGCCACATAGGTGGCAGCATTCCAGCCGGAATAGGCGTAGGACACATACACAAGGGATAGCGCGAAGGCCGGCGAGAGTAACGCGGCCGGCGTGCCTGCGCTCGGCAGGACCGGCAGATTGCCCGGCGCGGCCGGGGACAGCAGCCCGACGGCACAGAAGAGTCCGATCGCGAATACCTTCAGCAGCGTCGCCAGCACCTGAAATCGCGCCCCCAGCGCCACATCGAAGGCATGCAGGGCGGCGATGAGCACCACCGCCAGCACCGCCGTTGGCGTCGGCGCCACCGGCACAACTGTCGCGGCGTAGCGGCCGAAGGCCATCGCCGCCAGTGCCACGGGCGCCGCGAAGCCGACCGTGGCCGAGATCCAACCAGTGATGACACCGAGCGCGGGGCCGTAGCAGCGGGTCAGGTAGATGTACTCCCCACCGGAGCGCGGCAAGGCCGCCGCCAATTCCGAATAGACCAGGGCGCCACAGGCGGCCACCAGCCCGCCGAGCAGCCAGAGCAGCAGTAGCGCCGCGCCGTCCTGCACCCCTGCCGCCTGTAGTCCCAGCGTCGTGAACACGCCGGTGCCGATCATGTTGGCCACGACCAGCAGCGTGGCGGCGCGCAGGTCAAGGGATTGCGCCGGTGCGCTCATGATGCCTTGGCCGAGATGCGAGGCTTTGCCGGAGACGGCATCATTCAGGGTCAAGCACGCTGAAGCAAAGCAGCGTCGCCACCAGACCAAATGTCAAGAGGCATCCGGTGGCGCCGCAAAGGAGCAACAGCAGGGCGGCGGCGAGCCAGATGAGCAGGCAGGTTCCCTGGTTGGCCTTGTAGGCACGGGTCGCCTTGCGCTTCTGGTAGTCGCGGTAGTCGGCACGACCTTCGCAGAGCCAATCCAGGACGCGGCGCGGCCAGTGAATGAGCGGATGTCGCTGCGGTGCCATCGGCAAGAAGAGGATGCTCGCTCCGAACCTAAGATCAGGGCCGAGCGGCGCACGCCGCGGGGCGGCGCAGCCCGGACTCGGCTCCCTCGCGGAGATTGGCGACGACGCCGACGGCAGGCAAGGGTGACGGCAGGAGGAATACGTCTCCCTGAGGGTAGAGGGTAGGACAGCGGACGGACGTACAGGCATCCGGAGCGAGTCGGACATCGCGATCGCTCTAGCCCATTATGATTCCCCTTGTGATCCCGATCCCGATCCCGATCCTAATCCGGGTTCCGACGGCTTGGTAGAGTCACCTCTGCCGAGAGCTGGGGCCTAGCCTTCCCATAGCATGCTCAATAGTCCGCGGATAGGCGAGGCAGATCCGCCGAAGCCCATGGCAGCGGCCAGCGGCACCTCCGCCAGGGTGCCAGGACAGCAAGCCCATGACCCGAATCGACGTCCGCATCGCAACCCAGCCCTTTGACCCCTGGACCCTCCAAGGCGACCTGGTCCGCGAGGACCCCGGCGGCGGCGCACTCGCCGCCTTCGTGGGGCTGATGCGCGACCACAACGCGGGCTCCAGGGTGCGGGCCATGACCCTGGAGCACTATCCGGGCATGACCGAGGCGGCCTTGCGCGAGATCGCCGAAGAGGCCGTCGAGCGCTTCGGGCTACGCGCGGTGCGCGTCGTGCACAGGGTCGGGCCCGTCCGCCCCACCGACACCCTGGTGCTGGTCGCGGTGACGGCCGCCCACCGCGGCGAGGCTTTCCGTGGCTGCGAGTTCTTGGTGGACTACCTGAAGACCCGCGCTCCCTTCTGGAAGAAGGAACAGACAGAGCAGGGCGAGCGCTGGGTGGAGGCCCGCGCCAGCGACGACGACGCCGCTGCCCGCTGGGGGACCGACGCGTCCGGTTCGGCGGAGACGAGGCTCGCCGATCTCGACCCCGAGACGCCCTTGGCCCGGCCCAATCGATAGCCACTGCTGTCAGGTTCCGATCGCTGGTTATGCATGCTCGACATCTTCGTCAGCATGCCCAATCCACGAGCCCCCTTGTGCAGCTGCACTCTGTTCGGAGCGATCAGGCGGCCCGCGGTGGTGTCTGCACGAGCAACCGCTCCAACAGGTCCCCGACGCGGCTGCGCCCGGTCTGGTGCAGCACCACGTCCACCGGTGGCAGCTCCGGTAACCCGCAAGCCGCCGCCAGCACTCTGGTGCCTGGCACCAGCGCATGCTCGGTGCGGGCGGTAATACCCAGCCCGTTTTTTACTGCCGCCATCAGCCCTGGCAGGCTGGTGGTGGTGTAGGCCACCCGCCAAGGGATGCCGGCGCCGTTGAGCGCATCCACTGCGGACTGCCGGAAGGTGCAGGGGGGCGCAAAGGTGGCGAGCGGCAGCGGGGCATCCCGATCCCATTGCTCGGTGTCCTCGGCGGCAATCCACCGGAGCCGCGCCTGGTCGAGTATCCGACCGGGGCCCAGCCCGGTCAGGGTTCCGACAGCGGGCTCGCTTGCCCCAAGGGCCCTGCTGCGCCGCACAATGAGCATCAGGTCATAATCGCCCGCTGCGAAGCCGGCAGCGAGATCACGCGTGAAGCCCGTGTGCACATGTAACCGGATCCTCGGATAGTCGCGGGCGAAGCGCGCCATCAGCTCCGGGAAGGGCCCTTCGGACAGTCCTTGGGCGACGCCGAGCCGAAGCTCGCCCTCGAGAGCGCCCTCCCCCAGCGCGGCCACCGCGGCCTCCTGCATGCTGAGCAGCCGCCGGGCGTGGCTAACGAAGCGCTCGCCGGCGGCCGTGAGCCGGCGCTTGCGGCCCTGCGCTGCGAACAGCCGGTGGCCCAGCTCCTCCTCCAGCCGGCGGATCTGCTGACTGACCGTGGACTGGGTCTTGTGCAGCCGGCGCGCGGCGCTGTTGAAGCCGTCGAGGTCAACGACGGTGACGAAGGTGCGCAGCAGGTCCGTCGTCAGGTTAGGCCGTTTCGCCATGAGCTTCTCGGCATGGGCCTCGGATGCTCAGGCGATTGCCGGAAACAAACAGACCGAATGGGGCAGGATTTTCGCTCGCCTTCAAGGAGCGGCAGCGGGCGCATAGTCGAGCTCTGTGCCCGCTGCCGCGACGCAGAAGGCGGGCGAAAAGACAAGCCAGGCGATATGTTGGTTGACAGAAATCGCCTAAAGGCCCGTGTCGCCAGATTTGGCCCCGCCGAGGCCGATGATCAGCCCGACGGTCTTGGCATAGAGCTCCCAGCGCTGGCGCTGCCCGAGGCTGAGTGGCTCGCCGGCTCGATCCGTGGTGCAGCCAGCTCGATCGAAAGCCCGCTCGGCGGCAGCACTGCCGCGCAGGCCATACTCCGCGAGCACCAGGCAGGCAGACTCCGCGATCGCCGCCTCGTTATCGTCGGCGAGCCCCGCCACCTGGGCGATCAGTGCGTCGTCGCCCCTGTAGTCCGCCGCCAGCAGCGCCACGCCGAACAGACAGCGCAGCCGCCGCGGCCCGGATTCGGCATCGGCGAGGCAGCTGCGCAGCGGCTCGGCCACCGCATCGGGGTCGACATCCTCGAGGAAGACGGCCGCCTCCAAGGCGGGCTCGCCGTCATCGTTGATGAAGCGCCCCACTAGAGCCGCCGGGTCGTCGGTGGGGCGCGTCTCCGGCATGGACGCGGGCTCCTTGTCGGCCTCCTGCGGCTCGTCGCCGAGCGCGTCGAGCGCCGGTAGCTGGTCGCGCGAAGGCAGCCCGGGGACGGTCCCGATTGCATGCCGCCAGCGCTCGCGCTGGATCTCGTGCTCGAAGAAGTCCGCCTCCCCACACCGCGAGGTCATCGACGGCGAGCTCATCACCAGATTGGCGAGGATGCTGCCGCGCTGCTCCAGTTCCTTGAGCACCTGACAAGCCTTGGCACGGACCGCTTCCGGCGGCTTGCCCGCGACAAGATCCGAGGTCTGCTCCACGGCGCCGTCGTCGCCGTCCCAGTCATCGTCGAGCAGCAGCAGACCGTGCAGGCAGCGCTCGGCGCGCGCCGGCTCGTCCCGGACTGCTTCACCGGCACAGCTGAGCAAGCGCTCGGCCAGCACCCAGGGGGTCGCGTCTTCCAGGAACCTGGCGACCCAGGCAGCGCGCTTGTCGTCGGCGTTGCGGTAGACCTGGAACAGGAAGTCTTCCTCGCCGACCAGGCCCATCTCATAGAGATTCCTGAACGCGGCCCCTTGAATCCGGTTGAGTCCGACGAACTGATCCGGCGGCGTACTGAAGACCTCGCGCAGCAGCGCCCGGTCCTGCTCTCGCGACAGGCCGAGCGTGGACATGGCCGAAATGCAGGTCGACAAGCCGAGCAGGTCGCGTTGCGTCCAAAACCGCTCGATGGCACCGTAGAGCCGGTCCTTATCGGCGTCTTCCAAGCGTCGCTGGCCGGCGACGTTCAAGGCGCTGCACCCGGCACTGCGATGGTCGGATTGGCGCGACTCGTCGGCAATGACACGCACCAGAAAGCCCGTCAAGGCGCTGCCCGTATCGACCAGCGGCCGCGGCATCTCTTGCAGACCCGCCTGACGCAGGCTGTCCTGCTCGGACAGGACATCCTGCAGCAGAAAGCCCGCGGCACTGATGACCTCCGGAATGCAATGGATGCCGCTGATCGGACGCGCCGCGGTGGCTTGCCACGCCGGCGGACAGGCGGCGTCCGCGTCAAGGTCCGTATCCAGCTCCTTGGCCAACAGCGACGCCGAGTAGACGCCACGGGCCAGATGCAGCGCGCTGGCCGCGGCGCCGCGGATCTCGTCGTCCTTGCTCGGCCAGAGCTTGGTCTCCCGGCTGCTCGCGATCTCGATCAGCAGCTTCGCCGCGCGCTCGGCCAAGTCCGGTCGCTCAGGGCCAACCGCCCAGGCCATATGCCCGATGCTGGTGACCAGCACGCGGGCGCGGGGGACGAACAGCGTGCGCTGCTGGGCAAGGTCGAGGATTGCATCGAGACTCTCAGGCTTCGGCTTGCGCAATAACTCGGCAATATCGTCGTTGTCTGGATCGGATCTCAGCAGATCCTTGACCAGTCGCACCCGGAGCAGATCCGTCTCCGGCAACACGACGACCTCATCGATCTGCGTCGGATCATAGTAGTTGATCGCCCATTCGCCGCGCGTGACGGGGTCTCTGGGACGAATGGTCTCGATCAGCTCCAGTCGCTCCTTGTCACGTGGATAGCGCAGGATGGTGCCGAAGCGCACCTGCGGAAAGCGCTCGGCGGCGTAGTCGAAGGCGGTCGAGAACCGCTCCTGGATCTCGGGACTGGTCGCACCCAAGCCACTCGGGGGCCTGCTCTCCCAGACATGACGCAGCTCGTCGGCACACTGCGACTCCGCAACCAGGCGAGCCCAGTCCTCCACTGCTTGCTCGTAGCCCGCAAGCAAGGCTTCATACTCGGATTCTCTCGATGACCGGACCCGAAGCAGGTCGCGCAGCTTCTCTGCGGCGCTCAGGCGTGCCTGGTCGAGCTTCCTTTGATCGGCCGGCTCGACGGCCAGGCAGCCCTCGACCGGCTCGGCCTCGTCGTCGAGGTATACCATCACCATCTCGGTGCCGATCGACGGCCAAGCCAGGATGCCGTGGGAGATCGGCAGCAGCGCGAGCGCTACCACGGTCAGCACGAAGGTGAGCGGCGCGATCAGGAGCCGGACGGGCTCGTCGAGCGGCGGTGGCCTCCGCTTGGCCCTGCTCGGTGTGCCCGATGCGGCAGCAGGGACGCCGGTGACCTTTGCACCGACGGCGCTAACTTCGGGCATTGGCTGCTTAGTCGATGCGGCCGCACTTGTGCGGTCCGTGGCAGCATCCTCGAGGCCCGTGCCGCCGGGCCCCTCCCGCGACGGACTTCCATCCGGTGCAGCTTGCTGCGCGGCACGACCCAGGTCAAGGGCATCGTCATCGTCGAGCCACTCGCGCCAGCGATCCAGCACCAGGATCAGGCCCACGAGCACCAGACTGGCCAGGACCAGCCAGCCATAGACCTGACGCGCGGCATCGCGCGATTCAGGCAAGGTGCGCACCGGAATGCCCTGAGCGACATCGGACCAGTCCGTTCGGTCTGCGTCGAATTCGAGCCAATCGACCAGCCAGTTGATCGGCGGCAGGTAAGGCACCGCGTAGTTGATGCGCTCCAGGGCCTGAATCTCTCGCCGAGGCGTCGGCACGCCGTCTGCGTAGGCCCGCTCGAGCGCCGTGATCACCCGCTTCTCCGTATCGATCTCGCTCCGCAGCAGGCTCTGCTGCGCCAGACCGATCTGACTGAGCAGGAGTCCTCCGGCCAACAGCAGGGCGAGAAGGCGTGCACCATAGAGGGCGCCCGGCCAGCGTGCGACCCGGTTGACCCAACGAACACTGTCGCGCGCCGACCAGACGGCCAGCACGAAGACGAATCCGACCAGCAACAACAGGCCGCGCGGCCAGCTCGACACCACAAGCGAGAGGGTATCGATCACGACCTCGGCACCGGATTCGATCAAGGCGGTGACGTTGAAGCTGAGCCGCGGCAACCCGGCGAAGCGAAACAGCGCAAACTCCGACAGGAAGCCGGCAAACAGAAGAAAAGTCGCGATGGCCGCCGCGCTGCCGAACAGTGCCGCCAGACGCCCGAACTTGCGGCGCGCAGAGGCAAGCAGGTCGTCCCGGGCGGGCTCCGAGGGCGCTTGGGCGTCCGCAGGCTTGGGTTCGGTCATTTCACTTCGTCCGCGATCAAGTCCGCCTCCCTTCACCGCGAGGTCATCGACGGCGAGCTTAGGCGATTTCTGTCAACAAACATACCGCCTGGCTTGTCTTGTCGCCCGCCTGCTGCGTCGCGGCAGCAGGCACAGAGCTCGACTATGCGCCCGCTGCCGCTCCTTGAAGGCGAGCGAAAATCCCGCGCCATTCGGTCTGTTTGTTTCCGGCAATCGCCT
>JANQFI010000014.1 GCA_028277905.1 Chromatiaceae bacterium
ACGCAGAAGGCGGGCGAAAAGACAAGCCAGGCGGTATGCTTGTTGACAGAAATCGCCTAAGCCCAATTACAGGACGCGCCCTGCGCCGAGGTGCCGATGCCCTCGTCCAGCGACGCCGGCCATGCCGTGCCGGCCCGCTCCTGTGCTACCGCTGGCGCAGGTCCGAGAGCTCTGCCTCCAAGTCCTCGATGCGCGTGTTGTAGTCGTCCATGACGCCTTGCATCTCGACGCGCTTCTCCAGACGGTAGGTGTCGTCGGCGCGGTCCTCTGTGCCGTGCTGGCGCTCAACGGCGAGCTCGCCGACCGCGCGGTCGCGCTCGGCCTTCAGATCCTGAATCTCACGTTCCTTTGCCGCGATGCGCTGCTCGCGGTCATCGGCCGCCGCTGCCTTCCGTGCCGCGGCGGTTTGCGAAGCCGCACGTGCGGAGGCCGCGGCTGCTTCCGACTCGCTCGGCTCTGTGTACTCGACGCTCACTTCCCGAGCGTTGTCGCCGCAGGGTGCTTGCGAGAAGGTTACGTCGTCGCCGTCCTGGCACCGGTACATCTGCTGATCCGTCGCGCCGGCCGGGACGGCCATTAGGGCGAGGATCAGGCTCACTGCCGCGGCTGGAGCCGCGGTTGGAAGAGCTATGGTGGTCAACGGAATCCTATCGGGATGCATGCTGATGTCTCCGCTCTCTCGTGTGGATGAATCCGAGCAGGCCCCACAGGTGTGCGTCGCGCACGCCTGGAGCAAGTAGTCGCCCTGTACCGGCGAGCGCACGTCGGTGGATGAGCGCAGGTTCACCCCTCCCCGGGTGCGCAGGATCTCCGGCTCTATCCAGCCCGATGCGCATGCCGTGGATGCCGCGGATGGTATGGAGCAAAGAGAAGCGCCGCTTTGCACCGAGTGAGCGAGCAGACTCGACAGCGGCAACCCTAACTGTGCCTGCGGATCCAGATCTCGGGTCGGCCAAGCTTCGCAGCATCCTCCTGGGCGCTCGCCTGCCGACGGCGTGCGCGGCCGCTCTGGCTCAGGTACCTTCGTGCGGTGCACCCCAGTGAATCCCGGATGCATAGGGGCAGTCCTCGACGCGTCCCTCGGCCCATCAGACCGCCGCCTGAGCCTTCTCCTGCAACTGCTCGGCGAGCGCCGGATGGATGTTCAGTGCTGCGGCGAGCTGGTCCAGGTAGGCCCGCTCGTCGGCATTGGCCGAGTCGATGACGAACAGGGAGGCCAGGTAGATCTCGGCCGCGGTCCCCGGGGAGTCGGCGGCGGCGGCGACCTCCTGCACATCCAGCGGCCGGTCTAGCTCCGCTTCCATCATCAGACGGGTGTCGTCGTCCAGGCCGAGGCTCGCGAGGGCGCTCTCGATTGCCGCGCGCTCGGCGTCGTCGATGTGCCCGTCGGCCTTGGCGGCCGCGATCATGGCCTTGAACAGGGCCTTGCTGCGGTCCTCCGCCGCTGCGCCCGGCAGGCTCTGCACCGGCGTGCCCGGGTCCGAGCTGTCGCCCTGGTCCGCCTGCCAGCTCTTGAAGGCGTCGTGGGCCACCTTGCCGAGCAGGCCGATGCCCCCCAAGGCCGCTGCGGTACCGGTGAGCTTGCGCCCGAACCTGGTGCCGAGCAGCGCCACTAGCGCGCCGCCCGCCAGCGCACCCTTGCCGAGGTTGCCGAGCATCGCATCGCGCTCGGCGCCCTCCGGTGGCAGCGACATGTGCTTCTCGGCGAAATCCGTCCCCTGGCCGGCCAAGTCCTTGCCGGCGGCGAGCATCTGGTCGAGCATATCGTTGAAGGCCATGGCTGTAATCCCCTCGGTAATCCCCTAAGTAGTGCCAGTGCATTTGCCACTGGCGGCGTCCGGAATCGATATCGCAGAGCCCAGGCGGGAGAGTCTAAGGCGATCTCTGTCAAAAGATATACGGCCTGGCGTGCCTCTTCGCCCTCCATCTGCGTCGCCCCAGCAGGCACAGAGCTCGATGATGCGCCCGTTTCCGCGCCCTCAAGGCGAACGGAAGGCGAACGGAAGGCGAACGAGCATACTACGCCATTGGGTATATTTTCCTCCGGCAGCCGCCTAACTGGGGCCTAACTGGGGCCTAACTGGGGCCTAACTGGGGCCTAACCGGGAAAGCTGACGCCTGCATGGCGGTCCTGGTGTCCGTAGTGGACCCAGGCAATCCGCGAGACCAGAATCGACACTAAGGCGATTGCCGGAAACAAACAGACCGAATGGCACAGGATTTTCGCTCGCCTTCAAGGAGCGGCACGGGGCGCATAGTCGAGCTCTGTGCCCGCTGCCGCGACGCAGAAGGCGGGCGAAAAGACAAGCCAGGC
>JANQFI010000016.1 GCA_028277905.1 Chromatiaceae bacterium
TGCGCCCGCTGCCGCTCCTTGAAGGCGAGCGAAAATCCTGCGCCATTCGGTCTGTTTGCTTCCGGCAATCGCCTAAGATCCTGGACAAGGCTAGCAGAGGGGCGCAGGTGCAGTCACCAAACCGGCGAACGCGCTTCGCTGAGCTCTCCTACGGCGCCCCAGCCACCGCCGCCCGGGGTCTCGATCCGCAGCCGATCGCCGGGCGCCAGGTCCAAGGCGACCTTGCCGGGCAGCGGGCGGTCGTTGTGCCACTGCTGACCGGGCCTACCAGGCTCGCCGCCTTGGATGCCCCAGGGGGCATGGCGGCGGCGCTCGCCGATGAGCGTCGCATGGGCGGGGGCCAGGGCCTCCAGCTCCCGGATCAGCCCGTCGCCACCGGACCTCGCCCCTGTGCCCCCGGAGCCGCGGCGGATGGCGTAGCGGGTAACGCGGAGCGGAAAGCGACTCTCGATGATCTCGATGGGCGTATTGAGCGTGTTGGTCATATGCGTCTGCACGCCGGAGAGACCGCCGCCCGCGGCACCTGCGCCCATGCCGCCGCCGATGGTCTCATAGTAGTCCCAGGGCTGCTCATGGAGCAGACCGCCGACGGCGAGGTTGTTCATGCTGCCGTGGCTCGCCGCGGGGATCTGGCCCTGCCAGGTGTCGTCCTCGGCCCGGGCCAGGGCGCCCAGCAGGACATCGACGATGCGGGTGCTGGTCTCGACGTTGCCGGCGGCCACCGCGGCCGGGCGCTCGGCGTTGATGAGGCAGCCGGTGGGGGCCGCGAGCGCGATGGGGCGAAGCGCGCCGGCGCAGGCGGGGGTCTCCGGCGGCATCAGGCAGCGGAAGCAGTAGAGCACCGCGGCGGCGGCCACCGCCAGCGGGCAATTCACGTTGCCGGGCACCTGCCGGGCGGTGCCGGTGAAATCGCAGTGGGCGCTAGCGCCGGCGATGCTGAGCCTGACGCGGATGGGGATGTCGTAGCGGCCCCGGCCGTCGTCGTCCAGCAGGTCCTGGAAAGCGTAGCGGCCGTCCGGGATGGCGGCGATGGCACCGCGGGCGAGCCGCTCGCCGTAGTCGTTCATCGCGGCGAGGCCGTCGCGGAAGGCCGCAAGCCCGCCGCCGGCGATGACCTCCGCGACGCGAGCACGGCCGGTGCGGTTGGCGGCGATCTGCGCGAAGAAATCCCCGCGGGCATGGCTCGGATTGCGGGTGGCGCCGGTGATCTCCGCCAGCACCGCCTCGTCCAGCCCGCCCGCACGCACCAGGAGACGCGGCGGAATGACGACGCCCTCCTCGTCCAGCCGCGTCGAGATCGGCATGGAGCCCGGCGTGCTGGCGCCGATGTCGGCGTGGTGGGCTCGATTGGCGACGAAGCCGGCCAGTGCCCGATCGCCCCTGCCCCGGTCGACGAATACCGGCGCAATCAGGGTCACATCCGGCAGGTGGGTCCCGCCGAGAAAGGGGTCGTTGACGATGACCATGTCGCCGTCGGCCCAGTCGAAGCGGGCCACCAGGTCCGCCATTGCGAAGGCCATGCTGCCGAGGTGCACGGGAATGTGTGCGGCCTGGGCGCAGAGGGCGCCGCCGGCATCGAACACCGCGCAGGAAAAGTCGAGCCGATCGCGGATGTTGGGCGACAGCGCGGCATTGCGCAGCACCGCGGCCATTTCGTCGCAAACGGCGGTGAGGCGGCTGACAAAGAGGCTAAGCTGGATGGCATCCATGGGACGCGCACCCCCGGGTGGCGCGGACCCCCGGGTGCAGTTGGGCCGACGACGGCGACCGACTTCGAGCCTGTAGATGGCGTCCCCACGGGGATTCGAACCCCGGTTGCCGCCGTGAAAGGGCGATGTCCTAGGCCTCTAGACGATGGGGACTATGAATCGCTCCCGCTGCAAAAAACCGGCCGGTCGCAGGTGCGGCCGGCCGGGTGTGTGGGCACGTCTTGATGCTTGGTGGAGCCAGGCGGGATCGAACCGCCGACCTCAACACTGCCAGTGTTGCGCTCTCCCAGCTGAGCTATGGCCCCGGTAGGCCGAGCATCATAGCGGGTGCAGATCCAGGTGTCGAGGCCCTACGCTAGGGGTGCGCCAAGGGGACCGCCAGCGGGCTGCTGCCGGGGGGCTGCTTCCGGGGGCTGCTTCCGGGGGCTGCTTCCGGGGGCTGCTTCCGGGGGCTTTTTCCGGGGGGCGACCGGCAGCGACAGCAAGGCCCTGCCGCGCGCCGGCGTCTTGCGGACGCGGGGCGGGGCATCCACTTAGGCGATTTATGTTAACAAACCTACCGCCTGGCTTGTCTTTTCGCCCGTCTTCTGCGTCGCGGCAGCGGGCACAGAGCTCGACTATGCGCCCGCTACCGCTCCTGGAAGGCGAGCGAAAATCCTGCGCCATTCGGTCTGTTTGTTTCCGGCAATCGCCTTAGGCTCCGCGGAAAAAGTCACGCCCAACCAAGCCAATCACCAAGCCAATCACCAAGCTGATCACTGGGAGAAAGCCAAAGATGTTGAGAGTGTTACTCTTCGTCGCGACCAATTTCGCAATCGTCACCGTGCTCTATATCGTGCTGAGCATCTTGGGCCTGACGGCGCAGACCGGCCCCGGGCTCGTCATCATGGCGCTGCTGTTCGGCTTCGGCGGCTCGATGATCTCGCTGTTCATATCCAAGTGGATGGCGAAGCGCTCCATGGGTGTGCAGATCATCGAGCAGCCACAGACGCCCTTCGAGCATTGGCTGTTCGAGGTCGTGCGCCGGCAGTCCGAGCAGAGCGGCATCCGCATGCCCGAGGTCGGCATCTTCGATCAGCCGGACCCGAACGCCTTCGCCACGGGTTGGAACCGCAACGACGCCTTGGTGGCGGTCAGCACCGGGCTGCTGCAGCACATGAACCGCGACGAGGTGGAGGCCGTCGTGGGCCACGAGGTCAGCCACGTCGCCAACGGCGACATGGTCACCTTGACCCTGATCCAGGGCGTCCTGAATACCTTCGTCATCATCCTGGCGCGAATCATCGGCGGCATCGTGGACTCGGCCCTGCGCGGCAACGACGACAGCGGCGGTGTCGGCATCGGTTACTTCGTCGTGTCCATCATCGCCGAGATCGTGCTCGGCTTCCTGGCGTCCATCATCGTCATGTGGTTCTCGCGCTTTCGCGAGTTCCGCGCCGACGCCGGCGGTGCACGTCTCGCCGGTCGCGAGAAGATGATCTCGGCGCTGCGCGCGCTGCAGCGGGTGCACGAGCCGCACGACCT
This sequence comes from Chromatiaceae bacterium, assembly GCA_028277905.1. GTDB lineage: Bacteria > Pseudomonadota > Gammaproteobacteria > Chromatiales > Chromatiaceae > Thiohalocapsa. The sequence goes on from JANQFI010000016.1 coordinate 3,234, forward strand.
GCCGGCGGGCGAGTTTGCCGCCTTCGGCATCTCCGGCGGCATGGGCGAGGGCCTGAAGAAGCTCTTCGCCAGCCACCCGCCGCTGGAAGCGCGCATCGCGGCGTTGCAGGGCGCACGCATCTGATGCCATGCCCACCGCCGCCGCGGGCGGGGCGGCCGAGCCGGCGCCTCCCCCGCCTGCCGCATGCAAGGCGGCCGATGTCCCGGACCCGCGGACCATCAAGCGTCAGGGCCGCGGCTTCCCGGGGCCGCGCGCCGCGCCATGACCGCCGCGCACATTGGCTATGATTGCGCGCCTGCATCGAAGCCAGCCAGGGAGACCATGATGACCGCGAAGCCCCCCCGCCGCGCCGTCGCCGGCCGCGTTCCGAGCCTATTGCTACTGCCTGTGCTACTGCTTGCGCTGCCGATCCCCACGCCGGCGTCGGTGGACGATGCGCGGCAGGACTGGGAGCAGGGCAAGAGCCAGAGCGCCATTGTCCGCCTCAAGAACCGCTTGCAGCTGCAGCCCGACGACGCCGCGGCACGGCTGTTGCTGGGACAGATCTACCTGGAGCTGCGCCAGCCGACGGCAGCGGAGCAGGAACTGATGCGTGCACGCGAGGCCGGCGCGAGCGACGCGGCCACGCGCGCCGGGCTCGCCGAGGCACTCTTGCTTCAGGGCCAGCCGTCGCGCGCGCTGGAGTGGGCCGAGCCGCCCGCCGACGCGAGCGGGCCGGAGCGCGCCGAGATCCTCGCCCTGCGCGGCAGCACGCTACTGTCGCTCGGGCAAGAGACCGAGGCGGCACAGGCCTTCTCCGCGGCGACGCACGCGGAACCCGAGTCGCTCCAAGGCATCCTTGGCAAGGCAACGCTCGAGTGGCGGCGCCAGGACTTCGAGGCCGCGCGTGCCAGCGTGCGCCATGCCGTGGACACCCATCCCGACGCCGCCGAGGCATGGCAGGCATTGGCCCTGCTCGAGCGCCTGGAAGGCAACAATCAGGCCGCTGTGGACGCACTCGGCCGCGCCATCGAGCACGCGCGGGTCAAGTGGCCCTTCCGGTTGCATCGCGCCGAGGCGCACCTTGATCTCGGGGACGAGCAGGCGGCAGCAGCGGACCTCAAGGGGCTTGGCGACGGGCCGCAACGCCTGCCGACGATCCACTACCTCGAAGGCCGGCTCGCCCTGCTGCGAGGCGAGGATGCACGGGCGACGGAGCGGCTGGAGGCCTATCTGCGCGCCGCACCCAACGACCTGCGCGGCATATACTTCGCCGCCCTCGCACTCAACCGCACCGGGCGCCACGCCCAGGCCGAGCAATACCTATTGCGGCTCAGGTCGGAGCTGCCGGACAACGCCGCAGCCCTGACGCTGCTCGCCCGCGCGCGACTCGCACAGGGCAACGCCGCCGGCGCCGAGGAGGCGATCCGGCCGGCCGCGGAAGCTATCGATGCAACCCCCGCGGCTTTGGAACTGCTGCGCCGGGCATTGGCTCGCCAGCGCCGCACCGATGAGGCGGAGGCGGTGGTGCAGCGCGCGGCCGTGCAGTTCCCAGACCTGGCATCGGTGCAACTGGACTATGCCGAGCAGATGCAGCGCAATGGCGATGCATCCGGCTCCCTCGATCTGCTGCGCCGAATCATCGCCACCGAGCCGGACAACCTGCGCGCCCGCGTGCTGTCGATGCGCGCCCACCTCCTGGCGGGCGACCTCGACGCGGCCACGGCCAGTGCGGACGATCTCCTGGCCCAGGCTCCGGAATCACCCATGGCGCATACCGCCAAGGGCGCGCTACTGGCGCGGCAGCAGGACCTCGACGGCGCCCGCTCCGCGTTCGCCAGGGCGCTGGAGCTGGACCCCAGCTTCCAACGTGCCGCCTTGGCGCTCGCTGCATTGGAGCTCGGCGAGGACCGGCCGGAACAGGCACGCCAGACCCTCGACAAGCTGCTGGTGGCAGATCCTGACAACACCCCAGTCACCCTCGCCCTGGCCGCGATGGAGCTGCGCGAGAACGACTCCGAGGCCGCCGAGACGCGTCTCAGGGCGGCGCTCCGGCGTGACCCGACGGCACTGCAGGTGCGCCTCGCGCTGGCTCGCAGCTACCTCGCTGCCGGGCGTGCCGCGGATGTCCCCAACCTGCTCAAGCGGGTCCCGCCGGAGCAACAGCAGCAGCCGCCGGTGATGCTGCTGCGGGCCCAGGCCGAACTGGCCGCCGGCGAGAGCGAGGCGGCCACCCAGACGCTCACCGAGCTGGCGAAGCGCAACCCGACCATTGCCCGCTATCGCTACATGCTTGCCTCGGCGCTCGCCGAGCTGGGCGAACTGCGCGCCGCCGCCGCCAACCTCGAAGATGGACTCAAGATCGACCGCAGCGAAGAACTGGCCCACGCTCGCCTGACGCGTATCCTCGCGGCACAGCCCACCGCGGAGGCGCGTCGCAACATGCTCGATCGGCTGTTGTCGGTGGCACCTGAGCATCCGACGCTGCGCGCGGCCAAGGCACGCTTCCTGCTGGAGCAGCGTAAGAATCCGGAGGCCATCGGGATGCTGCGGGAGTTGGCCGACGCCTATCCGGATGCACCTGTCTATACCCTTTGGCTTGCCGCGGCCTTGAGCATGGCCGGCCAGGATGCCCAGGCGCAGCAGTTACTCCGCATCTGGCTCGCCGCACATCCGAACAATGTCGACGCACGCCTGGAACTGGCTCAGCTCGCCATCGCGGCCGGCGATCTCGATACGGCAATCGAGCAGTACCGGCGCGTGTTGGAGCGCGACGACAATAACGCTGTCGCCTTGAATAACCTCGCCATGCTGCTGGCGGGCACGAGCCCGGACGAGGCCCTGGGCTACGCGGACCGGGCGCTGGAGCTCAAGCCCGAGGACACCGCCTACATCGACACCAAGGGCACGGTGCTCATGGCCAAGGGCGACTACGCCGCCGCCGTGGAGTTGCTGGCCAAGGCCCATGCCGGCAGCACCGACCCAAGCATCGCTTTCCGCTATGCCAAGGCCCTGGCCCACAACGGTGACGAGGGCGCCGCGCGGCGGGTGCTGTTCAAGCTTCAGGCCCAGTCCTTCCCGGAGAAGGACGAGGCCGAGGCCCTGCTGACCCGGCTCGCAGGCGGTGACTGACCCCCCAGGAGATGCACATCACCCAAGCGCCACCGCGGTGCTGCGGCGGCGTTACCGAGCCTCGACGAGACACACTCGAGCGTACTCAGCCACCAACCGCAGGGTCCGGTCGGCGCGTCCCTTGCCCGCTGTGGCCAGGATGCCCACTGCGCCAGCCCATGCGCGCGGGCGCTTCGGGAGTCGGCAAGCCTTCGCCTATCGCCGTCGCTTCCGAGGTTGAGCTCCGTTGTCGACGCCAAGCAGCCCCAATGGAGCAGAATGGACCAGATCCGCATCCGCGGCGCCCGCACGCACAACCTGAAGGGCCTGGACCTCGACCTGCCGCGGGACCGGTTGGTGGTGGTGACGGGGCTGTCGGGCTCCGGCAAGTCATCGCTAGCCTTCGATACCATCTACGCCGAGGGCCAGCGGCGCTACGTGGAGTCCCTCTCCGCCTATGCGCGGCAGTTTCTGTCCATGATGGACAAGCCGGACGTGGACCTGATCGAGGGTCTGTCGCCGGCCATCGCCATCGAGCAGAAGACGACCTCCCACAACCCGCGCTCGACGGTCGGCACCATCACCGAGATCCACGACTACCTGCGGCTGTTGTTCGCGCGGGTGGGCACGCCGCACTGCCCCGAGCACGGCGCGCCGCTGTCGGCCCAGACCCCGACCCAGATGGTCGACAGCATCCTTGCGCGGCCCGAGGGCGAGCGGTTGATGCTGTTGGCACCCTTGATTGCCGCGCGCAAGGGCGAGTACCAGCAGCTGCTGACCGAGCTGAATGCCCAGGGCTTCGTGCGGGCGCGCATCGACGGCAAGCTCTACGAGCTGGACGACCCGCCGCAGCTGGACGCCAAGAGGAAGCATGACATCGAGGTCGTCGTCGATCGCTTCCGCGTGCGCCCCGACCTGAAGCTGCGCCTGGCCGAGTCCATCGAGACGGCACTCAAGCTCTCCGGTGGCATCCTGCGGGTCGCCTCCATGGACGATGCGGACGCGGTGCCCGAGACCTTTTCCGCGAATTTCGCCTGCCCCAGGTGCAGCTGGAGCCTGGCGGAGCTGGAGCCGCGGCTGTTTTCGTTCAACAACCCCGCCGGCGCCTGCCCCGCCTGTGACGGGCTCGGCGTGGAGCAGTACTTCGACCCGGCCAAGGTGGTGTCGCGGCCGGATCTGAGCCTCGCGGATGGCGCCATCCGCGGCTGGGACAAGCGCAACGGCTATTACTTCGCGATGCTCAAGTCGCTGGCGGCCCACTTCGACTTCGAGCTGGACCTGCCCTGGCAGGATCTCGAGCCCTTCGCGCGCGACGTCGTCCTCCAGGGCAGCGGCGACGAGAAGCTCAAGCTCAAGCTCCCCCACGAGCGCGGCGCCGGCAGGCAGCGCGCCTTCGAGGGGGTGCTCGGCAATATGCGGCGCCGTTACCGCGAGACGGACTCGCCCGCGGTGCGCGAGGAGCTTGCGCGCTACATCTCAGCCCGCCCCTGCCCCGCATGCGGTGGCGCCAGGCTCAACCCGGCCGCGCGCAACGTGCTGGTGGCGGGCAAGGACCTGGGCGCCATCTCGGCCATGCCGGTGGGCGAGCTGCACCGCTGGTTCGAGGCCTTGCAAGGAGAAGGCCGGCTCACGGGCCAGCGCGCGGAGATCGCCGCCAAGGTGCTCGCGGAGATCGTGCAGCGGCTCAAGTTCCTCGCTGACGTGGGCCTGGACTATCTGACCCTGGAGCGCGGCGCCGAGAGCCTCTCGGGCGGCGAGGCGCAGCGGATCAGGCTCGCGAGCCAGATCGGCGCCGGGCTGGTTGGGGTCATGTATATCCTGGACGAGCCCTCCATCGGCCTGCACCAGCGCGACAACGAGCGCCTGCTCGGCACACTGACCAGGCTCAGGGACCTCGGCAATACCGTCATCGTGGTCGAGCACGACCGGGACGCCATCCGTGCCGCAGACCATGTGGTGGACTTGGGGCCGGGCGCCGGTGCCCATGGCGGCGAGCTGGTGGCGCAGGGCACGGCGGATCGGATCGCGGCCGATCCGAGCTCCCTCACCGGTCGCTACCTGCGCGGGGAGCTGCGTATCGAGATCCCGGCGCAGCGCGCCCCCGCCAAGGATGGCAAGCGGCTGACCATCCGTGGCGCCGCCGGCAACAACCTCCGCGGCATCGACGCCGCCATCCCGGTCGGCAGCTTCTGCTGCATCACGGGCGTGTCGGGCTCGGGTAAGTCCACCCTCATCAACGACACCCTGTACCGGGCCGCGGCACGCCGGCTCAACGCCGCAAGCCTGCATGCCGCCGCGCATGAGGCCATCGAGGGCCTGGAGTACTTCGACAAGGTGGTCGATATCGACCAGAGCCCCATCGGACGCACGCCCCGCTCCAACCCGGCCACCTATACCGGCGTGTTCAATCTCATCCGGGAGCTGTTCGCCAATGTGCCTGAGGCCCGCTCGCGCGGCTACGGCCCCGGGCGCTTCAGCTTCAATGTCAAGGGGGGACGCTGCGAGGCATGCAAGGGCGATGGGCTCATTCGGGTGGAGATGCACTTCCTTCCAGACGTCTATGTGCGGTGCGACGCCTGCCGCGGCCGGCGCTACAACCGCGAGACCCTGGAGATTCGCTACAAGGGCAAGACCATCGATGAGGTGCTGGACCTGAGAGTCGAGGACGCGCTCGGCTTCTTCCTGCCGGTTCAGGTCCTCCACCGCAAGCTCAAGACCCTGATGGACGTGGGCCTGGGCTACTTGCGGCTCGGCCAGAACGCCGTGACCCTGTCCGGCGGCGAGGCGCAGCGGGTCAAGCTCTCGCGCGAGCTGTCCAAGCGCGATACCGGCCGCACGCTCTATATTCTGGACGAGCCCACCACCGGACTCCACTTCCACGACGTCAAGCACCTGCTGGATGTGCTGCATCGCCTGCGCGACCACGGCAACACCGTCGTGGTCATCGAGCACAACCTCGACGTCATCAAGACCGCCGACTGGATCATCGACCTCGGCCCCGAGGGTGGCGACAAGGGCGGCGAGATCATCGCCGCCGGCACACCGGAGCAGATCGCGGAGATCCAAGCATCCCACACGGGCCGCTTCCTCGCGCCCCTGCTCGCGCGGGGTTGGTGACCTTGCGGCGCGGGCAACCGGGACCGACGCCCGGACGCCGGCCAGTCGCCGCCAATCGGCTTCTCGTCGTCACGCAGCTCTGCGTGCCTTCACCTCGGCATCGACGACTCAGAGGCTGTGAAGAATCCGCAGGCCCTAGCGAGGGCGCCCGCGGCAGGTCGGCGGGTTCTTTCAGAAGCTCTCAGCCCCGAGCGCTGTCGATTGACGCCTCAGGCGATTCCCGGAAACAAACAGACCGAATGGCGCAGGATTTTCGCTCGCCTTCAAGGAGCGGCAGCGGGCGCATAGTCGAGCTCTGTGTCCGCTGCCGCGACGCAGAAGGCGGGCGAAAAGACAAGCCAGGC
>JANQFI010000017.1 GCA_028277905.1 Chromatiaceae bacterium
GCGGGCACAGAGCTCGACTATGCGCCCGCTGCCGCTCCTTGAAGGCGAGCGAAAATCCTGCGCCATTCGGTATGTTTGTTTCCGGCAATCGCCTAAGGCCGTCGGCAAGGGAGCCGGGCTCGGTCTGTCCATCAGCTGGTCCATCGTCGCCGACGACGGCGGCCCCATCATTCTGGACGGCGTGCCGGGGCGGGGCACGCGGCTGTGGGTGCACCTGCCGCGGAATGCGACCTCCGCACGGCCGGGGTCACCCGCAGTCAAGCCCGGCCGCCAAGTCCCGAGACCACAGCGGGAACAGATGACATGAGCAAGCGCATCCTGATCATCGACGACGACAACGCCGTACGCGAGGCCTTTCGGTTGGCGTTGCAGAAGCTCCCGCACGAGCTGGTGGAGGCGGACAACGGCGAGGCCGGCGCCACGCTGGCGGCCAAAGAGGACTTCGACCTGGTCTATCTCGGTCTGCGGAGGCCGGGCATCGACGGCGTCGAGACGCTACGGCGCATCCGGGCCGTGAAGCCGGACCTGGTCGTCTATATCCTGACTGCCTTCCAGCGGGAGCCCTTCGACGATCTGGTCACGGCCCGCGGCGATGGCCTGGCCTTCGAGCTGATCCGCAAACCCTTGGACCGGCGCCAGATTATCGAGATCACGACCGGAGTGCTGGGTGCGGAGGCACCCGGCGATGGCGATTAGCCTGGGCCGGCGAGGTTGGACATCTGCCCGAGACCCGCAAGGACAACGTAGCGGATCTACGCCACACCGGCGCTCGTGAAGCAGCTGCCGCCTCCGTCGACGCACATCACCGGCGATCTTGGCTAACGGGAACGGGTATTCTTGGGACTCGGGCTGGAAGGGGTGCCGGGTGCTGGCGAGCTGTGACTGCGGGCCAGATCCCATCCCCAGATCCCATCCCCAGATCTTATCCGGGGCAGGCCAGCGGCACTGTCGCCTGCCTCAGGCGATTGCCGGAAACAAACATGCCGAATGGCGCAGGATTTTCGCTCGCCTTCAAGGAGCGGCAGCGGGCGCATAGTCGAGCTCTGTGCTCGCTGCCGCGACGCGGAAGGCGGGCGAAAAGACAAGCCAGGCGGTCTGTTTGTTGACAGAAATCGCCTCAGTGCCGCGCCGATGCCGCGGTCGCGGCGCAAGGCCGCCAACCGGCGGCAAGCTCACCGTACCGCCTCGCCCGCTGCTCCAGCCGGCGGAGTGCCTGCCGGGTCAAGGCGCGCTCGAAGCGGGCCAGCCGCGTCTCCGCATCTGGATAGGTCCCGATCGCCGCCACCGTGAATCTAAGCCGCCGGAGCTCGATGAGCTCGCGTCGCCGGGGTCCGATGGCGAGCCGCGATAGCGCCTGGATGCAGACCGGTCTGGCACTGTACAGCCCGAGAGGAAAGGTCGCGGTGCTCACCACCAGCACGAGGTCGCTCGGCGCGGCCGGCGGTGTGGGCTCGCCGCGCAGCATACCCAGGCTGATCACCGGCACGAGCTCGCCCCGCAACTCGAAGGCGCCCAGCACGCAGGACGCCGTCTGCTCCAGTGGCGTCAGCCGCGGCAGGGCGACGCAGGTATCGATGTCGTCCACCAACACCGCCTGCACACCACGCGCGGTGCACACGAGCACGCGAAACCCCTGCTGCATCTCCATCGGTCTGCTCCGCTGCTGGGCTGATCCACTGTAAGCCTAGTCGAAGCACGGCCATTCGGCGGACAAGGCGGCCGACCGTCGCTTGCAGCCGCGCCAAGGCCTACTTAGGCGATTGCCGGAAACAAACCTACCGAATGGCCCAGGATTTTCGCTCGCCTTCAAGGAGCGGCAGCGGGCGCATCGTCGAGCTCTGTGCCCGCTGCCGCGACGCAGAAGGCGGGCGACAAGACAAGCCAGGCGGTATCTTTGTTGACAGAAATCGCCTAAGGCCTCTACGCTGAGGTGTACGCGAGCACAGACCTGCGATGCCGATGCTGGCGCACCAGATCATCCCGCCCGAAGCCCTGCCCCGACTGACACCGGACGAGTATCTGGCCCTGGAGCGCGAGAGCGAGACCCGCCACGAGCTTGTGGACGGCTATCTCTACGCGATGATCGGGGCCAGCGACCGGCACGATGAGATCGCCGGCAACCTGTTCGCCGCGTTGCACGTACATCTGCGCGGCGGTGGCTGCCGGGTCCACGGTAGCAGCCTGAAGGTCCGCGTCGGCGACGACTTCTACTATCCGGATGTCTTCGTGCGCTGCGCGGGCGAGCGTGGCGACGCGTACTTCAAGACCGACCCAGTGCTGATCGCGGAGGTCTTGTCGCCGAGCACGCAACGCCACGACCGCGGCGACAAATGCCTCGCATACCAGGGGTTGCCGACGCTTCAGGAATATCTCCTGATCGCTCAGAACGAGCCGCGGGTGGTGCTGCTGCGGCGGTCCGATCGAGACTGGGAGCGGCTCGTTGTCGCCGGGGCGTCGGAGGTGCTGCGGCTGGAGTCGGTCGGGCTGACCCTGCCGTTCTCCGGGCTCTTCGCCTAGCCCGCGCAGGGCGGAGCCAGGGAGGGGTTCGGCCTCCTGTGCCAGCCTCCTTTGCCAGCTGGACATCGAGCTCAACCGAACCCGGCGCTCAGGCTCGGCCGTTGGATGGCTGCGGCGCCTCGGTCGGGTGCGGGCGGAGCGGCGACAGCCAATGCGCGGCGAAGTCGGCAGCGGTCAGCGGACGGTCGACAAGCAAGCCCTGAGCAAGCCCGCAACCGGTGTCGAGCAGCCATTTGGCCTGTCCCGGGTATTCGACGCCTTCGGCGACGACCTCCAGGCCGAGGCTGCGCCCGAGAGAGATCACGGCGTCGGCGATTGCCCCGCTGCTCGGATCGCTGGCGAGCTCTTCGACGATGCAGCCCGTCCCGGTCCCAGGCGGCCAGTTGATCGCATGCCCTTGCCAGGACCCAGAGGCCGATATCGCCGATCGGCCCCATCTCCTCGGCAATGGGTACAAAGCGCTGCGGCGTGACGGCGCCGAGCTCACTGCTGTTCCAGCGCAACAGGGCTTCGGCACCGGCGAGGCGGCCCTCTGTGTCAATGCAGGCGAGATGCACTTGCGGCTGGAAGAACAGCGTCAGCTCGTCTTTCGCCAATGGAGTTGGCCTGTACCGCATTGAAGGCGAGGCCGAAGGTGAGCATCAGCGCCACCGAAAAGACGACGCCAGCCCAGCGTTGGCCGAGCCCGTTGCCGATGTAGTAGGCCGGTCCACCGCGGTATTGACCATTGCGGTCGCGCACCTTCTACAGCTGTGCCAGCACCGCCACCGCGTAGCCTGTAGCCATGCCGACTGCGGCGACGATCCACATCCAAAAGATGGCGCCTGGGCCCCCCAGGTACAGCGCCACGCCCACGCCGGCCATGTTGCCCGTGCAGGTTGGCGCCTCAGGCAGCGTAGAGATCGAAGCACTGTCCTTCGTCAATCGGAGTGCCTTCCGCGGTGCGGCGCTGTGGCGTCAAGCTGTCGAGTTCCGGTCGCATGCACCTGGAGAAGGCCGAATCGCCGCTTAACTGTTTATAAATACAGAGCTGTTCGACCATCTCAAGGCACAGCCTGTTCACAGATTGACCGCCGCCCAGGCGCCACCGCCATCGCTACCATGGCGTGCTCGCGCCCGACTCGCCCCTGCGTGCGGCTGCCGTCGTCTTGCGGCGTGACCTGACCGACGCTCCGAGCGCCCCCGATGAGGCCGCCACACCCTCGGCCGCGCCCGCCCGCAACGCGCGATCTCCGGCCCGCTATCTATGGGCCATGCTGCTGGCGCGATTGTTCGAGTCGCTACCACTGACCTGCCCGAACTGCGGCGCGGACATGCGCATCATCGCCTTTATCACCGATGCCGCTCCCGTCGAACGGATGCTTACCCACATCGGTGAGCCGCCGCGTCCGCCGCCAATCGCGCCCGCGCGCGGACCGCCCGCCTGGGACGATGGTCCCGCGCTGGTGCCGGACTGGAACCTCTTCGGCCAGCCCGAGCCCGATGTCGAGTTTGATCAGCGCGTCTCCTGGTAGCCGCTTCCTCCTGCAAGCGAGGGTGCAACCGCCCCTGTGTTCCGCCTGTCCGCTGGGCCCCGGATTCTCGCCCCAGCACGCGGCAACGCGCGTGCGTGCACCGCTCGCAACCTCCGTCAGCCCCGCCGCTGCGCGTTGACGGCCGTATCCCGCCCCCGCTAACCTCCTGTCTTGCGCCAAACTTGGACGCTCAGGGTGGCTTGGATTTCCTATCCGTTATCCGTTATGCGAATCCGTCCGTTGACACCCACGACGGCTCAAAGTACCCACGGCCTCATCGCCAAAGCACCGAAGTCGCTGCTGGAGCGAGAAATCAAGCTGGACCTGCGCCAGCTCGGTAAGGCTCTGGTGGGCGGGACGACTGATGCGCTGAGAGGAGACTGGTTCGGCGCCGCTCGGCGGCTGGGCGAGGGCTTTATTGGGGGGTCTTGGGCTCCAAGCCGATGATGCTGGCGTGCTGGCGTGGCAGCTCGTGCTTGCCTCGTTGCGGCGCGCGGTACTGGGGTTGGTGGACGAGTTCCATCCACTGCTGAGGCGCCAACCGGAAGACGCGGAGGCGCTGCCGGATGAGATTGCGCTGCTGTTGACCGAGACGCCGCTTGGTGTCGACGACACTTTGCTGTGTGCGTCCTGGAAGCTGCCGCTACTGAAGGCGCTGGAGCCTGCGCTTGCCCGTTGGTTGACGGCGTTTGGGGTCGAAGAGGGCAGTGCTGCCGTTATTGCTGCGCGTCTTCCCCGGCGGTTCGGATTGGCAATGTGGGATGAGTGGGCAGCGCATCCTCAGACGTATAAGCCACTGTTCGATGCGGTAATGGGTCCAATCCAGCGTCCGCCGGACTTGGATGACCTGCGCCGACGCTACCTTGACTACATCAGCGACACCTATCGCTACCTGGATCTGAAGGGCCTGCCGGGCTTCATTGAGGCTGTGGAGAAGGCCGCCGGCCTTCGACTGCGGGAAGTCTTTACCGCGATCCAGGCAACGCTCGATGGTCCGGCCGGGGAGACTTGGGAGCGAGTGCTGGACAAACCCCCAAAGTTCGATCTCGAAAGTCCAGGCGCCGAGTCGCCTGGCGGATTGCGCAGGCGGTCTCTCGATCCACTCCCGCCGGATTCCTCGGCCCTCGTTCTCCTGGGCGACCCGGGTGCTGGCAAATCCACGCTGCTGAAGCACCTAGCCCTGTCAGTCATCCGTGACGAGGTTGCACCGCTGCCGATCCTCGTGCCGCTCAGCGCCTACGCCGAGGCGATGCGGGCTGAGCCGCAACCGCTGCGGACCTTCCTGAGTGTCTACCAGGGCACTCGCCGCGACAGCCTAGGCGACCTTACCCCGCTGTTCGAGCACGCGATTGAGCGCGGCAGGGCGCTCGTGTTGTTGGATGGGCTGGACGAAGTACAGACCGACCCCGGTTCCCTGGTGAAGCGCGTCGAAGACTTCGTTCGCGAGATCGTGCCGGCGGTGGATGCGGACCCTGAGCCCTCAGCGATCCCCCCGGCAACCGCGTCATCGTCACCAGCCGCTTCGTCGGCTACCGAGAACACCCTCTCACCGATCCGCGTTGGCTTACGCTTGCGGTCTGCGACTGGGGCCGGGACGGCATCAGCCAGTTTGCCGAGCGCTGGACCCGCGCCGTGGAACTGGCCATTGCCGGCGGACACGAGACGCAGGAGGTCCTCAAGAGGGCGGCGACCGAGTGCGACGAGCTGCTGGCATCAATCTTTGCCAATCCGAAGATCGAGCAGCTTGCTGGCAACCCGTTGCTGGCGACCATCCTCGCGCTGATCAAGCGGCAGGGCGTGACGCTGCCGCAGCGCCGGGTGGAGCTCTACGAGCTTTACCTCAAGACCCTTCTGGAATCCTGGCGCAAGGCCCGCAACCTGGACCACTCGAGCATCGGTCCAGACGCCGATTATCTGGAACTGCTAGAGGTACTGCAGCCGCTTGCGCTGTGGCTGCGGGACGAAAGCCCTGAGGCGGGCCTGATCCACCGCGAGGCGCTGATGAACTGGCTCTGGGGCTGGTACGAGCGTGAGGAGGGCCTGAACCGGCGCGACGCGAAGGAGGCTGCGCGCAGATTTCTGGACTCGGTGCACCGGTACTCCAGCTTGCTCTTGGAAAAGGGACGGGATCGCTTCGGTTTTCTGCACCTTACATTTGAGGAATACCTGGCCGCGAAGGCCCTGGCGCGGCTACCACGGAACGAGGTGCTAACACGCATGACGCGACACCTCGAGGACAGCCGTTGGCACGACACATTCCGACTTACGGTGGGTGCGCTCGGGATCGTCCGGCAGGATCCGGAACAGGCAGGGACCTTATTGGAAGGGCTGATCATGTCGGACGCCGCAGCCGACCAGCCCGTGGGCGACCACTCGGCCCGCGTGCTGCTCGCCGGTGACGCGCTGCTGGATATTGGGGCGGTCGGCGCCGGCAAGCAGGCCGCACGGCGTGTCACCAGCGCGCTGGTGCAGATCATGCGGCAGAGCGGGGTCGACCCGAAGCAGCGCCGCCGTGCCGGCCTGCTGCTAGGCGGTCTTGGCTGGGAGCCGGATGACCTCGATGCTTGGATCGAGATCGCTTCCGGCCCATTCCCGTTTGGCGAGGCTAAGGAGCTGCGAGAGGTCTCGTACCGCTATTGGATTGCGAAGTATCCGGTGACCAATCTGCAATATGCTCGTTTCGTCGCCGCAGGCGGTTATAGCCGGCGGGAGCTTTGGAGCGATGAGGGTTGGGTTTGGCGAGAGAGGGAGGATGCCTCCGCTCCAAGATTCTGGAACGCGAGCGAAATGAATAGCAAGCTGTGTCCTGTAGTTGGTGTAAGCTGGTACGAGGCCGAGGCCTATTGCCGCTGGCTCGGCAAAGAAGGCTTAGCACCGACGGCGATAGACGACGAGTCAGCGAGCTGCGAGGTCCGATTACCAACGAGTCTGGAATGGGAACGGGCCGCCCGCGGCTCCGACGGGCGCAAGTATCCTTGGGGTAGTGCAAATCGGGCGATTGATCGCGCGAACTTTGAAAGAGTGGCTGACGGGACGACAGCGGTCAGCGCTTATCCGGCAGGGCTTTCGCCGGCCGGCGTCGAAGATATGGCGGGTAACGTGTGGGAGTGGTGCGCAGATCGAATCGGGACGCGGCTGACGCGGCGACTGCTCCGGGGTGGATCGTGGCTCGATGCGGCGGAAGCATGTACTTGCGCATACTGCTACAAATCCTATCCCAGCAAACAAGGCCACGACCTCGGCTTTCTCTGTACACGAGCGCATCCGTGGTCTCCTGCTTTGGCCTTGTTACCAGTCGTTGAAGAAAAGGAGAGAGTGTAGGCGCCGGATTCCCGTGCCCAAACGGCTGCGCTGGTATCTGGAGCGCGAGCCGCGGGCGATCAGCGCCGTGCCGCATATCCTGCTGCGCGTCATCGAGGCCCATCTGCGCCAGGGCAGCGGCGCCGGCGCGTATGCCCGCTTCGGGGCGGTCAGCTTCATCCACCGCTTTGGTGCCTCCCTCAACCAGCATGTCCATTATGACGAGAACCGTCCGGGTTCTCGCGCTGCGCGCGCCCTATTCGGGCGCCCAAATCCGCTCCCGGCGGAATGGTCATTGTTGCGTCATCGACGGGGTGTTCGAGCCGGTCGAGGATACCGGTGATGTCCCGCAATTCGTGCGCCTTCGCCCCGCCGCTGAACTGACACCGGAGACCGTCGCCGCCATCACCGAGCGGGTGCGCGTGCCCTCGTTCTGGACGGACCACCCGGTTAGCGGTGATCCGCAGCCGGCACTGCGACTCGGGGGACGCGCTACGCCACAAGCACTGCGGGACTTGGCCCGATTGCTCAAGCAGCTTGCGCCGGGCGCGTCCTCCGCTGATGCTCAGG
>JANQFI010000018.1 GCA_028277905.1 Chromatiaceae bacterium
ACCGCCTGGCTTGTCTTCTCGCCCGCCTTCTTTGTCGCGGCAACGCGCACATAGAACGACTATGCACGCGCTGCCGCTTCGCGAAGGCGGACGAGAATCCTGCGCCATGCGGTATGTTTGTTTCCGGCAATCGCCTTAGGTGGCGGCCGGCGCCGAGCAGAAGCCAGCGAGTCACTGATCCGAAAGTCCTTTCCAGTCCCGATGCTTCGACGAGCCCCGCTGAATACGCAGACAGAGGTCCCCATCCATGCGCATATTCTTGCCCTTGCTGATCTTGTATTGCTCGGCCGGCGCCACGCCAGTGGCCGTTTTGGCCGAGGTCCAGACCAAGTCCGTCGAGTACATGGATGAGGATGTGACGCTCACCGGCCATCTGTACTGGGACGACAGCATCGAGGGCAAGCGCCCCGGCGTGCTCCTGATCCATGAGTGGTGGGGTCTCAACGACTACGCGCGGCGGCGCGCCAGGATGCTCGCTGAGCTGGGCTATGTCGCCTTCGCCGCCGACATGTACGGCAACAACCAGGTCACGGAGCAGCCGAGCCAGGCGCAGGAGTGGATGCAGGAGATCACCGCCGACGTGGAGCTGTGGCGCCAGCGCGCCGGACTCGGCTTGGCGCAGCTCAAGGCCAGCGACCTGGTGGACACCGCCAAGACGGCAGCCATCGGCTACTGCTTCGGCGGCGGCACGGTGCTGCAGATGGCCTATGGTGGTGCCGACGTGCTGGGCGTCGTGAGCTACCACGGCTCCCTGCCGGCGGCACCGGCGGAGGTCGTCGGCGCGATCAAGCCGGAGATCCTGGTGCTGCACGGGCAAGCGGACACCTTCATTGCCCCCGACGTGGTGACCAACTTCCAGAACAAGCTGGAAGAAGCCGGCGCCAACTGGGAGATGGACATCTACGGCGGCGTCCGCCACAGCTTCACCAATCCGGGCGCCGGCGATTACGGCATCGAGAACCTCAAGTACGATGCCCGGGCGGATGCCCGCTCCTGGGCGCGGATGCAAGCCTTCTTCGACGAGCTGTTCGCGCATTGAGCCTGCACGCCCCTGGGAGCCCTGTCCTCGCCACCACCTGTGCCGCCGGAGCCCTCGCGCCGGGCAAGCTGCGCCCAGGGGGCGCAGTCGCCGCGCCGCCGCTCCTGCGCCGCGCATCGCAGGCGACCGCCGGTCGCCCGATGCGCAGTCGCGGCAGGGCGGTGACTTGAGCCGAGGTTCGGGATCGATGCTGCGACTGCTCTCCGGTGTGCTCGGATTGCTCACCCTCGCCGCCGCTGCCGGCGTCGCCTTGTTGCTGGTGGCGCTGGAGCCCCAGCCGCTGGTGCATGCCAACGCTGCGCTCTCCTCCGCCGAGCTGCGCAGCTTCACCGCCACCGTCAGGTCCGGCAATCCGGGTCATGCGGGCATCGAGACCCTCACCCTGACCCCACCCGAGCTGAGCGCCATGGTGGACCTCGCGGCACGGCGTCTGGGCGGGCAGGCGCGGCTGCGCCCCGCGCGCGGTGGTGCAGCACTGACCGCGAGCTTCCCGATCGCTCGCGACCTGGGCCACGCCAACCTCCAGGTGGAGCTGCGAGAGACCGCAGGCATTCCGGTCGTCGCCACCGCGCGGCTGGGTGGGCTACCCTTGCCGGCGGCGCTGTTGAGCCACCTGCTGCGGCAGGGGCTC
Organism: Chromatiaceae bacterium; assembly: GCA_028277905.1. Lineage (GTDB taxonomy): Bacteria > Pseudomonadota > Gammaproteobacteria > Chromatiales > Chromatiaceae > Thiohalocapsa. The sequence continues at coordinate 1,671 of JANQFI010000018.1, forward strand.
AAGGAGCTGGCGCCTGCCGGCGAGCTGCTGCGGGTCGGCTTCGAGCCGGACCAGGTGCGGGTGCTCTACCGCCTGCGGGGCGACGCCAGGACGGCCCCGGTGGCGCTGCTGGACGACGCCGAGAAGCGCCGGCTCGGCGTGCGCGAGGCCCAGCTCGCCGCCATCGTCACCCGCCAACACCGGGCAGGGCATTTGTCTCTGGCGCCGCTGCTGTCCGGACTGCTGGCCCAGCCCACCGGTATCACCGGTGCCGGCGGGCGCGACGATCCGGTGGCCGACAACCGGGCCGCGCTCCTGGTGCTCGCTGCCTATGTGAACGGCCGCCGGGTCCCGGTGTCGAGCAGCGCCAGGCCACAGCGCCGCCGGGTACTGCTGCGCGGGCGCCATGACCTGGCCCAGCACTTCAGCATCTCGGCTGCCACGGCAGCCGAGGGTGGTAGCCCGCTATCCCACCTGGTAGGGCTCGCCAAGGAGCTGGCGGATGCCGACGGCGGCAGCGGCTTCAGCTTCGCGGACATGCTCGCCAACCGCGCCGGCATCCGCTTGGCGGAGCTCGCCACCGGCTCCGCCGCCGGCGCCCGCCACACGCGCCGGATGGCCCGCGCCGGCCTTGGCGAGGCGGACATCATGCCGGACCACAGGGGCCTGCCCGAGGGCATGCAGCAAGCCGTGCTCGCACGCAGCATCGGCACGCCGTCGAGCCCGGCCTATGCGCGGCTCATCGACCACATCGACCGGCGCATCGATGCCACCAAGCTCCATCGCAGCATGCCGGCGAGCTGATGCTGGGCGCAGACGAAGATCCGGTGGGATCTGGCATGACAATCTCCGGCAATCGCCTCAAGGATCAATCCCGCTTCCGAATCCCAAGTCGCGTCATCCGCTCCCATAGGGATTTGCGGCTGATGCCGAGTACCTCTGCGGTGGCGCTGACGCGGCTCGCGCTGTCTTCCAGGCGGCTCTCGATGTAGCTGCGCTCGCAGCCCACCAGGTCGTCGTCGAGGGTATGCGCGGCATCGGCCGGCGGAGCAGCGGCCGGTAGCCGGGTGGAGGCCTTGGCGACCGAGCGCGGCGCAGTTGACGGCAACGAAGGGCGAGCGCCCACTGAGCCGATGCAGCCGTCTGGCGATGACCTCCTGGCCGCAGCCGGTCTCGCCGCGCATGAGCACCGTCGTGTCCAACGGGGCGATGCGCGCCGGCAACTGCTCGACACGGGCCATGGCGGTGCTCGGCCCGAGCGATTGTGCATCCTCGCTGTCCGGTGCCCTGCCCGCGCCGCGGGCCGTCTCTGGCTGCTCGGTGGCTGGTGCGCTTGCGGCGGGGGCGGCACTGCCAGAGATACGGCGCCGCCTGTCGTTCAACTCACCGTCGTCAGCCCGTGCGGCGTCGAGAAGGTCCTTAGCCCGGGCGATGAGCCGGTCCAAGTCGAACGGCTTGGTGATGTCATCGGCGGCACCGAGCTTCAGCAGGTCAACCGCCCGACCGAGATCGCCGAAGCCGGTGATGAAGATGAAGGGCGGCAGCACCGGGCGGGTCGCGCGCAGGCGCTCGAACAGCCGGTCGCCGGCGAGCTGGGGCAGGCGGATGTCGCAAGCCACCGCCGCGAAGGGCTCGGCGAGCAGCGCGGGCTCGGCCTCCTCGGCGCTTTGGAACCAGCGGGCCTCGATGCCCTCCAGGGCGAAGCGGTCCGCGAGGGACTCGCCCATGATCGGGTCGTCCTCCACCAGGCACAGCAAGCGCGTGCGGCTCGCGGCCTTCTTGGCGTCGGGGCTCATGGCAGCACCCCGGCGGGCGGCGATGCGGGCGCGCTCGCGTCACGGGGCGCGGCGGCTTGACCGGTCGCCGCGACCTCGGCCGCAGCAAGACCCTCGCGCGGATAGGGCAGGCGCACCTCCATCAGGGTACCAGGTGGGCTGCGGCCCGGATGCCGCGGCAGCACCTCGATGCTGCCGCCGAGCTGGTCGATGGTCTGGTCAGTGACCCAAAGCCCGAGCCCATGGCCGCCGGTGCCGGAGTATAAGGCGATTGCTGTCAACAAACATACCGCCTGGCTTGTCTTCTCGCCCGCCTGCTTTGTCGCGGCAACGCGCACAGAGAACGACTATGCACGCGCTGCCGCTTCGCGAAGGCGGACG
>JANQFI010000019.1 GCA_028277905.1 Chromatiaceae bacterium
CTGTCAACAAACAGACCGCCTGGCTTGTCTGCTCGCCCGCCTGCTTTGTCGCGGCAACGCGCACAGAGAACGACTATGCACGCGCTGCCGCTTCGCGAAGGCGGACGAGAATCCTGCGCCATGCGGTCTGTTTGTTTCCGGCAATCGCCTAAGGCGATCTCTGTCAACAAATAGATCGCCTGGCTTGTCTGCTCGCCCGCCTGCTTTGTCGCGGCAACGCGCACATAGAACGACTATGCGCCCGCTGCCGCTTCGCGAAGGCGGACGAGAATCCTGCGCCATTCGGTATGCTTGTTTCCGGCAATCGCCTAAGGCGATTGCCGGTTCGATAGGGTTGCTGGATCGCGGCCCGCGCAACGCGCCGTCTCATCCGTCCATCGCGGCGGCTAGCGGCCGGTACTGGAGCCCGTAGAGCATCTCCAGGTAACGCCGGGTCTCCGCCCGCTCCAGGTCGGTGACGTACTTCCAGAAGCCGTAGACTCGGGCCAGGGTCATCACGCGCTCGGCGTAAAGTCGCCAGGTGAAGCGCGCCTCGACGCGGGCGAGGGAGGCCTCGGACAGCGTCTGCCAGTAGCCAGGCTCCTCGGCGCAGCGGCGGAAAAAGGCGGCGATGGTCTCGGCGGAGGCGTCACCGTGGTTGGGGTCGATGTGGAAGCCCGAGACGCCGTCTTCGATGATCTCCAGCGGTCCGCCGAAGCAGGTGGCGAAGGTGGGCAGGCCGCAGCTCATGGCCTCGATGACCGTGAGACCAAAGGCCTCGAACAGGGCGGGCTGCACGAATGCCCCGCGGCGATCGGCGATGGAGCGGTAGAGCTCGCCCGCGAGCTGCTTCTCCAGATGCATGCCGAGCCAGCGCACATGGCCGTCTAGACCATGGTGATTCACCAGGTCGTGCATGACGCCGATCTGCTCGCGCTCCTCGTCGTCGCCGGAGCGGCCGGCGTCCACGTGCCCGGCCACCACCACCAGGTCTGCAAGCTCCCGCAACGCCGGCGAGCGCCCATACCAGTCAACCAGCCCGGTGATGTTCTTGATGCGATCCAGGCGCGCCATGGTGAACAGGAGCGGCTTGTCGCGCGTGGCGAGCACGCCGCGGCTCTCACCCGGGCGCTCACCGCCGTAGATCAGGTCCTCGATCTCGGGGTGCAGATGCTTGAGCCGCCGCTGCTCGGCTGTGAAAGGGAAGTAGATGTCCTCGTTGGCGCCGGGCGAGACGATGTTGAACTTGGGGTCATAGACATCGACACCTGCCACGACCCGGTAGAGTCCCGGCATGGTGTAACGCGCATAGCTCTCGTACTGGCCCAGGCTGACGTCGGTGCCGGCGATCTCCTGGTAGGTGCTGGCGATGATGAAGTCCGCCGTGTTCATCGCGATCAGGTCCGCGGTGAATTGGGCAGAGAAGTGGTAGCGGTGCTCGTTATCGCGCCAGAAGAGGTCCGAGTACAGATACTTGGTCTTCTCCAGTGCATGGGCGATGTTGCACTGGCCGACCCCGAGCCGCTGCGACATCAGGGAAGCGACCAGGTTGCCGTCCGAATAGTTGCCGATAAGCAGGTCGGGCCGCCCGCCGAGCTCTGCCAGTAGCTCCCGCTCCGCGTCCAGGGCATAGCGCTCGAGATATGGCCAGATGTGGAAGCGCGACACCCAGTAGGGCAGCACGTCGCCGGCCTTGGTGCGGAAGGGCACGCGCAGGACGACCGCGTTACGGGTGCCGGCGAGGGGCTCCAGGCGCCGGTTGCAGAGGGTACCCTCGGCCTCGGGAATCAGTCGGGTGAGCACGATCACGCGTGGCTCGATATCGATGCCTTGCTCCATCAGCCGCTGGTGCATCTCGCGCTCGAGGGCCCGCACCTGGTCCAGAATGTAGACCACCTGCCCGCCCGTGTCCGGCCGGCCCAGCACGTTGGACTGACCGAACCAGCCGTGTGGCGACAGGATGGCGATTGAGAAGATCATCGGCACCCGGCCCAGAAACTCCTCCAGAGCCAGCGGCGAGGGTGCCTCCAGGATGTCCAGGAGCAGGCCCATGCTGTCGCGGATGCGTGCCACGTCGGCGCCCCAGCCGGCCTCGAAGCCCAAGGCCCTCAGCTCCGCCGCGACGTCGCCGTAGGACGCGTGGGTAGGCCGCCGGCGTAGCGGAATCAGCGCCTGGCGCAGCGCGTTACGCAGCTCAGCGACGCTGGCGACGCCGTCGTTCAGCATCAGCTGCTGGCCGCCGTAGCTATGCATGCGCAGAAAGTGGAGCAGGCGCTGGTCGCCCTTGCCGATCTCCTCGAACAAGCGGCTCGACAGGCGCCGGTTCAGGAACTCCACGCCGCGGCCGATGGACTCGGCCTCCCTGAGCTTGTAATGATCACGGTAGAAGGGCGCGAGGTCGATCTCGAGGCCGAATGGGTCCTCGTGGCCGCCCGTGGCCAGGTGCTCCTTGAAGGCGAGGTACTCGGTGACGCTCAATTCCTGCAGGTCCATGGCCTCCAGGTGGATGCGCAGATAATCCCAGCGAGCGACGCGCCGGCGCAGGGCGAGATAGATCCAAGCGGCGTCGATGGCCGCCTCCTCGCACTGGCGCAACGCAAGGGACAGGGCGGATTCGGCCAGCTCCGGATCATCCTGGCACAGGTAATCGACGGCATCGGTGAGGTCGCTGCGCAGTAGGAAGGGCCGCTGCAGCCCGACGATGTGGTGCAGCACCCGGTGCGCCTGGCTGCGGCAATCGCGTAGGTAGGCGGCGAGGGCCTGGATGCGGGTGTTCGGCAGCTCGGTATCCATGGGTCTCGGATCGCTTGCTGGGATGAGGCGGGTGGGAGACCCGGTGAGGTCGGCCGTGCGGCGTCCGCGCGGTCCTGGCGGTTGTTGGAGCCGCTTCCACCCGCAGGCGGCGAGCAATCTGACCCAGGCGTGTTGGCCGGGGGCTCAGCCGCGGGTCAGGCTCAGCCCTCGCCTGGACCTGCCTCAGCTCGGGCCAAGGCCCCAACTGCGGGCGAAGTCGGCATAGAAGGCCGGATCGTCGATGGTGGCGCCGCGCCGGCCGACGATTGCGGAGGCAAGCGCCTGCGCCCGCAACAGCGTCTCGGCGATCGGCCAGCCGTTGAGCAGGCCCAGGATCAGCACCGACGCAAAGCCATCGCCGGCACCCACTGCGTCCACGACCTCCACCCTCCCGGACGGGCGCACGTGCTCCAGGTTACCTGCAGCATCCAGTGCGAAGGCGCCCTCGGCGCCCAGCGTGCCGTAGACCAGCGCGAGCCCGTGGCGGGCAATCAGCGACGCCGCGCGCGCCTCGGCGTTGTCGCCGTCCGCGGCCAGGAGCTTGAGCTCGTCGGCATTGAGCTTCACCCAGCGCGCGCCGTCCAAGAGCCCGAGCACCTGCTCCGCCGACCACCAGGGCGAGCGCAGATTCACGTCCACGAATACGGCGTCTGTCTGCCCGCGTAGTGCCGCCAAGGCGGCGGCGGAGCTCATGTTCCGCAGCGCCAGCGTCCCGTGATAGAGGAGGCCGTGCGCCGGCAGGCCGGGCAAGGCCTGGGCGTCGATGAAATCATAGGCGCGGCCCGTGACGATCTCGTAGCTGGGCTCGCCCGCCGCCAGTGTCACCTGCACCGTGCCGGTGGGGTGAATCGGGTCGCGCTGGAGTCCCGCCTTGGACATGCCCTGCGCGCACATGGCCGCCTCGACGCGCGTGCCGAGGTCGTCCTCGCCGACGCGGCTCACAAGCACAGGCGCGGCACCCCAGGCCGCTAGGTGCCAGGCGACGTTGAAGGGCGCTCCGCCCAGTACCTCGGTGCCATCCGGGAAGCGGTCGAATAGCACCTCGCCGAAGATCGTGGGTGCTTGGGTCGTGTCGAAGGGCATCGGGAAACCTCAGGCTAAGGCTCAGCCGCGGATGCTAGGGGCCCTCACGCGACGCCGCAAGGGTGGTCTGGGCAACCCAGCACAGATCCGCGTCCCATCGCGCGGGGTGGCAGACCGGGTACTGCCGCGCCGAAATGCCACCAGGATACTATTGGGAGCGACATCGCAATCGATCCCGACTGGACAGTCGTCGCCGGCGGCAGAGATCTGCTGCAAGCGTACGAGACCAGGCCCACTGCCTGAGCTCCTGCCCCGACAGGTGCTCCCCAGTTTTGCTGATGCCTACAAAAAGGGGGCTTATCCCATTGTTTATGCTGAGGAATGCACGGCCTTACCCTTGACCGACGTCATCGCACGTGCGCTCCTGCGTGGGCAATGCTATTGGCGATGACAGTCCGAGTGTCGGGCGGCGCCGCGCGCTCAATATGATGCGTTGCTTATAGAGAGACTAGGCCCGCCAGAGTCGGCCGGGCGGGGGCAGCTGGCGCCGGATGCGCCGGCCTGTCACCGCGCTTGCACAGGGCCAGCGTGGCGCCTGAGCGAGGATGGGCGGGGGCGGATCGGGCCGCTGCGGCGGTGATCCGGCGACGCCTGCCGGGATCACTGCACCAACCACGGAAAACCATTCCATGCTTGACAGCACAATGATCGAGCTGTCGCGTTGGCAATTCGCTGCTACCGCGATGTATCACTTCCTGTTCGTGCCGCTGACGCTGGGCCTCTCCTGGATGCTCGTCATCATGGAGAGCGTCTATGTTATGACCGGGCGCGAAATCTATAAGGACATGACCAGGTTTTGGGGCAAATTGTTCGGCATCAACTTCGCCCTCGGGGTCACCACCGGACTGACCATGGAGTTCCAGTTCGGCACCAACTGGGCCTACTACTCCCATTACGTCGGCGACGTCTTCGGCGCACCCCTGGCCATCGAAGGGCTGATGGCCTTCTTCCTGGAGTCCACCTTCATTGGGCTCTTCTTCCTGGGCTGGGAGCGGCTTACCAAGCGCCAGCACCTGATGGTGACCTTCCTGACGGCGGTCGGCTCCAATCTCTCGGCCCTGTGGATCCTCATCGCCAACGGCTGGATGCAGCACCCGGTGGGCGCGGAATTCAGCTACGAGACGATGCGCATGGAGATGACCAGCTTCATGGAGGTGCTGTTCAACCCGGTCGCACAGGTCAAGTTCGTGCACACGGTGGCGGCCGGCTATGTCACCGCGGCAATGTTCGTGGCCGGTATCAGTGCCTGGTACATGCTGAAAGGTCGGGATCTGGCCTTCGCTAACCGTTCCTTCTCCGTGGCCATGGGCTTCGGGCTCGCGTCCATCCTATCCGTGATCCTGCTGGGCGACGAGTCCGGCTACGAGGTGGGCGACGTGCAGAAGGTGAAGCTCGCGGCCATCGAGGCCGAGTGGGACACCGAAAAGGCCCCGGCGGCATTCACGGTCTTCGGGCTGCCGAGCAACGAGGACGAAGCAACCCATATGGCCGTCAAGATACCCTTCGTACTCGGGCTGATCGCGACCCGCTCGCTGGACGAGGAGGTGCCCGGCCTGAAGGAGCTGATGCGCAAGCACGAGGTGCGCATCCGCTCCGGCATGGTAGCCTACGAGTACCTGGAGCGGTTGCGCGCCGGCGAGGACAACGCCCACAACCGCGGCGCATTCGAGGAGCACATGGACGACCTCGGCTACGGGCTCTTGCTCAAGAGATACACCGACAATCCGGCCGAGGCCACGGAGGAGCAGATCCAGATGGCCGTCAAGGATTCCATCCCGGAGGTGGCCCCGCTGTTCTGGGCCTTCCGCGTCATGGTGGGCGGAGGCTTCTGGATGCTGCTGTTGTTCGTGCTCGGCTTCTACTACAACGCCGCGCGCAAGATCCTGGACAAGCGCTGGCTGCTGAGGGCCTTCCTGTTCAGCATCCCGATACCCTGGATTGCCGCCGAGACCGGCTGGTTCGTCGCCGAGTTCGGCCGCCAGCCCTGGGCCATCGGCGAGGTGCTGCCGACGTCTGTGGCGGCGTCCAGCCTCAGCGCCAGCGACCTGATGTTCAGCTTGAGCGCGTTCATCATCTTCTACACGGCGCTGTTCGTCATCGAGATGTTCCTGATGGTCAAGTTTGCGCGCCTGGGACCGAGCTCGCTGCACACTGGCCGCTATTACCACGAGAAGCAGGCGGCCAAACAGCTGGGCGGGAGCAGCGACACTGGCGCCGGCCCGGCACCCACCACCGCCCCGGCGCAACGGCGGGAGGACTGATATGATCCTGGACTATGACACCCTGAAGCTCATTTGGTGGCTGCTGGTGGGCGTGCTCTTCATCGGCTTCGCGGTCACCGACGGTATGGACATGGGCGTCGGCACGCTGCTGCCCTTCCTGGGCAAGAACGACGACGAGCGGCGCGTCATCATCAATACGATCGGCCCGCACTGGGACGGCAACCAGGTATGGCTCATCACCGCCGCGGGGGCGATCTTCGCGGCCTGGCCCATCGTCTACGCGACGGCCTTCTCGGGCTTCTACTTCGCAATGCTGCTAGCGCTCTTCGCGCTATTCTTCAGACCTGTGGGCTTCGACTACCGCAGCAAGATCGCCGACCTGCGCTGGCGCAACGCCTGGGACTGGGGCCTTTTCGTCGGCGGTGCGGTGCCGGCGCTGGTGTTCGGCATCGCCTTCGGCAACCTGCTCCAAGGCGTGCCCTTCCACCTGGACGACCTGCTGCGGCCCTATTACACGGGCGGTTTCTTCGGCCTGCTGAACCCCTTCGCGCTGCTGGCCGGGCTCATCAGCCTGGGCATGCTCACCACGCATGGGGCCATCTGGCTGCAGCTGCGGACCGCCGAGCCCATCGCGTCCCGCGCCAAGGCCTGGGCCAAGGTGACGGGGCTCGCCACCATCGCCGGCTTCGCGCTGGCCGGCGTTTGGCTCGTATTCGGCATCGACGGCTTCCGCGTCGTCAGCATGCCGCCGACGGACGCCGTCACAAATCCACTCACCAAAGAGGTCGTGATCGAGTCAGGTGCCTGGCTGGCCAACTATTGGAAGCACCCCTGGACGCTGCTGTTCCCAATCCTCGGCTTTGCCGGGCTCGGCCTCGCGCTGTCGCTATCCAGCAAGGACAAGGCAGGACTGGGGCTCATCATGAGCGGTCTGGGCGTCACCGGCATCATCATCACCGCGGGCGCGGCCATGTTCCCGTTCATCATGCCCTCCAGCACCAACCCAGGCAGCAGCCTGATCGCCTGGGACGCCACCTCCAGCCACCTGACCCTGACGGTCATGTTCTGGGCCGCGGTGATCTTCGTCCCCATCATCCTGCTCTACACGACCTGGACCTATAAGCGCATGTGGCGCCGGGTCACGGTCGAGGAGATCCGGTCGCAGGATACACTCGCGTACTAGGGCCAAGGACCAAGGGCCGGTCCGCGGCGATTGGCCCTTAGGCCCTCGGCCCTGTGTCGAGGGTCGGTGGCGCGCTAAGCCTTTTTCCGAGCCCTTGACGCAGAACACCAAACCCACGCAGAGCTTTCCTCATGTGGTACTTCTCCTGGATCCTAGGCGTCCTGCTCGCCGTCGCCTTCGGCATCATCAACGTGATGTGGTACGAGTCCGAGCAATGCCTCGGCGAGCCGGACGACGACAAGCTCGACGGTTGACCTTGCGTTGGTGCCGGACGCGTCGCGCCTGATACTCGCTGGATCCCCGTGCATCGATCCCTGGCGCACAGGGGCAAGGCCGGACGAACAGGCCGTGCCCGCGTCCTGCCTATCGCGACGAATTCCAACCACACCGCTGCCCCAAAGACATTGCTGCGAGGAAGCTCCGCATGATCCGCTTGCACCGCACCCGTTCCGCCAGCACTACAACCGCTGGACTAGCCGTCGCCCTGCTCGCCGGCACCGCCGCAGCACCGGCCCTGGCCGAGGACCCGTTAGCCATCGAGGTCAAGCGGTTGTCCATGGACACGGCACTCGAGATCGCACAGGCGACGGTGGCGGCGTGCCGTGAGAAGGGCATCCAGATCGGCGTGACCGTCGTAGACCGCGACGGCGTGGTGCAGGTGCAGCTGCGCGACACCATCGCCGCCCCCATTACGGTGCCAATCAGTTTCAAGAAGGCCTATACGGCGGTGAACTTCAACGCGAATACCTCGGCGCTGGCCGAGCGTGCCGATACCCCCATCGGCCGGCAGGATTTCTTGGTCATGTCCGCCGGGGGCGCGACCGTCTCTGCGGGTGGGGCGCTGATCGGCGGCGTTGGCGTCAGCGGCGCACCGGCCGGGCAGACCGACGAGGAGTGCGCCGAGGCCGGGATCGCCGCGGTGCGGGACGACTTGGAGATGGCGTTCTGAGGCGGACGCCCGATGCGACCTTGGGCGCTGGATCACAGCGAGCCGCTATCATTCGACGGGCGCATACCAGGGATAATCCCAGCTTTGGCGATTTCTGTCGACAAACATGCTGCCTGGCTTGTCTTCTCGCCCGCCTTCTTTGTCGCGGCAACGCGCACATAGAACGACTATGCACGCGCTGCCGCTTCACGAAGGCGGACGAGAATCCTGCGCCATTCGGTATGTTTGTTTCCGGCAATCGCCTCATGCCGCGCCTAGGCAAGCGCTGTCGAAACAGATAGCGCCAAGCTTGTATTTTCGCCCGCCCCCGCTCCTTGAAGGTGAACAAGAATCCTACGCCATTCGGTATGTCTGTCTCCGGCAATCGCCTAACCCTGGGCGCTACAGGAAAGCTTAGGCGATTTCTGTCAACAAACATACCGCCTGCCTTGTCTTTTCGCCCGCCTTCTGCGTCGCGGCAGCGGGCACAGAGCTCGACTATGCGCCCGCTGCCGCTCCTTGAAAGCAAGCGAAAATCTTGCGCCATTCGGTATGTTTGTTTCCGGCAATCGCCTTAGCACGCGGTGTCCGCGGTACGGCTGGACGCTCATCAAGTCCTGGCAGATGGAAGGGGCGCTCAAGAACGCCTCGGCTCGTCAGCTCTTCGAGGGCGCGTTGCGGGATTCGGTCATCGCCGTCGCGTCGTCGACCCGCGCTTCATGCGACAGGACTCCGGATCATCCGCGCGGTCTCCGTTCAAGAACCGCTCAGTTGAACAGCCTCAGGACATCCTCGACCGGGCCCGCGGCGGATTCCTCACTCAACTCGCCCAAGCGCGTATGGCCTGGCCCCACGGGCTCGGCCAAGGTCCAACGCAGGCCGTCGCGATCGAAGTAGGCGTCGCCCGCCGCCGGCTCCATGCCGAGCCCCACGTAGGCGTGGCTCGAGAGAAGCACCATGGCCACGGGCAGCGTCGGGTACAGACGGTGAGCCAGGGCTGCAAAGAGCACCGCCTTGCTATCGCAATCGCCGCGGTTCTCGTCGAGCAATTGGAGCGGCGCGAGGAAGCCGATGCTGTCCTCGCGATCGCGCAGCTGGCTATAGGGAATGCTCTGCGTAAACAGCAGCAGCCGATTCAACAGCGCGCGTCTGCCCGCGCCCGCCCCATCCCAGGCAGCGCTCCAAGCGGCGATGGCGTCTGCCGCTGGGGTCAGCTGGGGTGCCGCTGCCTGGCCCAGGCGGGCGTAGTCGGGCAGCAACAGGCGCTCGGCGCTCAGCCGGTAGTAGCGGTCATGAAAATAGCCCCGCGCGAAGCCGTCCCTGCTAGCCTCGATCCGAGTCAACTCGGCCCGCAGCTGTTCGCTCAGCGCGCCAAAATCGCGTCTGCCCTGCTCCCGGGAACGCCGGACATAGTCGGCAACGGCAGCGTTGGCCGCCTGCTGCGCCACCTGCATCCCCTCCCGAATGACTTGCAACTGCCGCTCATCCGGCGCGCTGATTCGATAGCTGCCGCCACCTTCGCTGATCTGGGCGTCCGGGAAGCGCTCGCGGAGCAGAGCCATCTCGCGTGCCATTACCTCGATGAACACGCGTTGCTGGCTTGCGGCGAAGTCATCCGGCGCGACCATCTGCGTGCGGACGGTGCCTTCGGCGTCCACACTAAAGGTCACCTGCGGATAGCGCTCCCGTAGGTCCGAAACCATGGCTTCCGTCCGCCGGATGCGGTCCGCCTTAGCGCGTGCGCGAAGGTCAGCCGGATCATGGGCTTGAAAGCGTCGATACGAGGCGTCGATGGCCTGTATCGGCAACGTGAAGGCGAGTGGCCTGACGTCGCCGGTCGCATCCTCGATTCGATAGGCGAAGTGCCGCAAGCCGTCCGCTTCGGTGCGGCTGAAATCGGTCTGCCTGGCCGCTGCGGGCTGCGGTGTCTGCGTGATGATCCCTGCGATGAGGATCAGCTGCACTGCTAGCAGAGTAGCGCTCGCGGCAACCTTCTTGTGCGCTGCGCGAGCTCGGGGTGGGTTTGGTGTCATTTCAGCTCGACCTGAACTGGAAGTAGAGGCTGCCGGCCTCGTTGCGATAGACGGCGCCGAGCTGCACCAAGGCCTCGGCGTCGGTGATAACCTGCCACTCATCCTCCGGATTGCGCCTGAGGATGGTTTGTCCGGGCAGCCCTTGCAGGCGGACGTAGCCATGGTCCGCGACGAGCGCCACTATTGCGCCCGATCGCCTGCCGCCGATGCGGAAGTCGGTGGTGATAAAGGCACGCGCGTTGCGATAGAAGCCGGCGCTGGTGCCCTTGCGGGCGCGAATCAGTTGGAAGAAGCCCTCGTCCAGATCTTCCTCCGGCGACAGCACAACGCCGAGGGTGCGAGGAAAGCGTGCCGGACTGACTATGCCGTAGACGACGAAGGCAATTGATAGCGCCGCCAGGGCGGCGAGCAGGAAGGGCAGCATGCACAAATGCGACGGCAGCGCCGCACTGCCCGCGAACAGCGCAATCTCGGCTGCTTGTTCTTGTTCGGTACCCGCCAGGCTGGTGAGCCGCAGCGTGCCGATGCGCCCATGGGGGCGTTCTTCCGGACAAAAGGGTACCCGCAGACGCAGCCGCCAGGCGGTCGCCGGTGTCAGATCGACCAAGCGCTCGCTGTGTGGCGGCAGCCGCTCCATGGCGCCATCATGATCGAGCCTCAGGGCGAAGCGCTCGGCCGTCAGCTCCAAGGTCACGGCGATCTCCGGCTCGCCGTGCAGCTCGGATGCCGAGAGATCGAGGTCGCGGACGGCGTACTCGCGGCTGCGCAGCATGCCGAAGTCGAGCCGCTCCGGCACCGCCAGCCCGGCCCAGGAGAGCACCTCGAGGGTCGCAGGCTCGCCCTGGAACGGCAGGCTGGTGTCGGCGTTGAAGTGCAGCTCCACGGATCCGCTCTCTCTGGGTGTCCAGTGCACGCTGTAAGTGCCGTCGCCGGGCGTTGCATCGCCGTCCCGGCCCTGGTCGTTCAGAATCAGGCGCAAGCCGTTGTCGTTGGCGACGATCTCGACCGGCGGCGGCTCGCCGTGCTCGCCTGCCCGATGCAGGGTACCCCTCACCTGCATGGGCAGATCGCGCGGATGCCGCGCTGGCAGAGCCGGCTCGAAGCGCCAGGCGGCTTCCGGGTCTCGCTCGAAGCGCAGCAGCCAACCGATCGCGCCTTTGCCCGGGGCCTCGAAGCGCCAAGTGCCGGCTTGCGGGCGGTGCAGCACGACCTCCCGGTAGGCGCTCTTCCCCGCCTCATGATCCACCGCGAGGGTCGTACCGCCGCCGGCATTGAGGTCGATCGACGTGGCGGACGGGTTTCCCGGTGCCGTGCTCAGGCTTTCGAGGTCGCCCTCGGCGCTGATCAAGAGCCGCGCCTGGCCTGTGTGTGGCGGTATTTCGACGGAGATTGCACCGGTTCCGCTGCCGTCCAGTATGTCCCTAATCCCGAGGCGCTCGCGCGCAATCCGCGCCACCGTGCCGGTCAGCGCCGGCATGTCCGTCAATGGCGCCAGAGACTCGACAGGCGCGACGGATGTCGGTAGTGCAACGCCTTGTGTACCGACGGGTATGGTTAGCATCGGTACGCCCCGTGCCTTGAGTGCCTGCAACGCGGCCTCCGGGTCGGGGCAGTCCTCACCGCCCGGGTTCAGTGCCTGATCGGTTGCATCGACGTCGGCCGCGATCCCGTCGGGGTTGGCGGGCTCGATGTCGTTGGCCGGATCGTAGCGGAAGCGGGCGACGGTGATCTCGCTCGCGCCATCGGTCTCGCCCTGTGGCGAGACCCTGCCCTGGTGCCGATCCACGCGACCGCCGTTGACGATCTCCACGGTAAAGTCCACCGGCTTGCGGCCCGGCTCTTTGTAAGCGAAGTTCTGTACCAGTACCCGATACTCCCCGGTGGGTGCGGAGCCTCTGGCCCAGCGGATGTTCTCGACCGGCGTGCGGGTCGTGCCGCCGACGTTGCGGTCCACATCCAGTCGGCCACCGCAGCGCGAAGCGTCGTTCCGGTAGAAGACGCGCTCACCGGAAGGCGCAATGACGTGCAGGTCCAGGTCGTCGCGGGTGTTCCAGAGCAGGGAGACGCGGACGTCCACGTCCTGGTGCTGCCCGCCCGCCTCGGTCACGCGCCTGGCGATCTCCGCATCCAGCTCCGCCTGCAGTGCCTGCCGGGAGCGGCCGGCGGCATCCCCCACCAGCACCAGCAGCTCGGGATTGTCGGAGCCGTCGAGGAGGGTCTGCGCCCGCGCCAGCGGCGGCCCCAGTCGATTTGGTCCAGCATAGCGGACGGACCGCTCGACAGCGGCATCGAAGCCGGCGGCGTCTTGGGAGTCGAAGGCATGCATGGCGGCTGCCCCAGAGCCTGCACCACAGGCCTCATCGGTCGGGTGCAGCACGTCCAGCCGGCCCGCATGGCCGATGGCCCATCCGAGCACTTTCAGAAGGTGGACGGCCAGCCGCCGCGGGTCGTTGTCTGTCATGGAGCCCGAGGTGTCCAATACCAGGCTCACATGCGGCATAGCGACCGCGGCGGCGCCGGTCAGCAGAAGCGGTGGCAAGAAGACGCCCCACAGCAAACGCCTAAGGCGATTGGCGGAAACAAACATACCGAATGGCGCAGGATTTTCGCTCGCCTTCAAGGAGCGGCAGCGGGCGCATAGTCGAGCTCTGTGCCCGCTGCCGCGACGCCGAAGGCGGGCGA
>JANQFI010000022.1 GCA_028277905.1 Chromatiaceae bacterium
GAATGGCGCAGGATTTTCGCTCGCCTTCAAGGAGCGGCAGCGGGCGCATAGTCGAGCTCTGTGCCCGTTGCCGCGACGCAGAAGGCGGGCGAAAAGACAGGCCAGGCGGTCTGTTGGTTGACAGAAATCGCCTCAGGTGGCGCCGATCCCGTCCAGCACGATGGTCTCGGTGAGCACCTGCGGCAGCACGCGGGGCTCGCCGCCTGGGGGATAGAACACGTACATGGGTACACCGTTGCGCCCGAAACCCGCGAGATAGTCGGTGACGGCGGGGTCGCGATTGGTCCAGTCGCCCTTGAGGTACAGCAGGTCTCGGGCCGCGAAGGCGCGCACGACCGCCGCGCGGCTCAACGCCATCCGCTCGTTCACCAGGCAGGTGATGCACCAAGCGGCGGTCATATTGACGAACACCGGACGCCCCTCGGACCTCGCGGCGGCGAGCCTCGCGGCCGAGAATGGCTGCGCGAGCAATCCTGACCGCGCGCCAGCCGATTGCAGGGCTTCGCCGGCCGCAGGGAGCCCCCCTGGCGCCTCGGCCGAGCGCGTGCCAATGCCGAGCCACAAGGCCGCGGCCAGACCGAGCGCCGCGGTGCCGGCGCCGATACGCCGCCAGGGCGCGCCCGCGACGCGCGTGCGCTCCTGCACCCAGAGCGCAAAGGCGAGCGCCAGAGCACCGGCCAGCGCCGCGCCAAGCCCCGACGGGCCGGTCTGTATCGCAAGCACCCAACAAAGCCATGCCGCGGTCGCGAACATCGGAAAGGCGAGCGCCTGCTTGAGCGTCTCCATCCAAGCGCCGGGGCGCGGCAGCACCCGTGCCAAGCCTGGCGACAGCGTCAGCAGCAGCAAGGGCAGCGACATACCGAGCCCCAGGGCCAGCACAATGGCGAGCGCCGCGGGCCAGGCCAGGGTCATCGCATAGCCGAGCGCGGCGCCCATGAAGGGCGCGGTGCAGGGTGCGGCCACGAGTGCAGCCAGCCCGCCGGTCATGAAGGCTCCCTTGTGCCCGGCGTCTCGGTGATCTGCGTCAGGCGCCATGCCTTGCCCCTGTCCTTGGCCGATCCCCATCAGGCTGGTGCCAAGGGTCAGCGCCCCGGCGAGGCTCATCCCCAGGACAAGGAAGAGATAGACCATCAGGGTCACGAATACCGGTGACTGCAGCTGGAAGCCCCAGCCGACGGCGGCGCCGCCCGCGCGCAGCGCCAACAGCAGCAGCCCGAGCGCCAGGAAGAACGCGAGTACGCCGGCGGTGTAGGCGAGTCCGTGCAGGGCCCGCGCGCGGAACCCGGCGCCGCTCTGCCCCGCCAGTCCGAGTGCCTTGATGGCCAGCACCGGGAAGACGCAAGGCATCAGGTTCAGCACTAGGCCGCCCAGCATCGCGAAGCCCAGCGCCAGTGGCAGGCCGAGGTCGCTAGCCTCTGCAGACCCTGCATCCAGTGCCGACGCGAGGCCGGCGGCTTCGACCCCCGCCGCTTCGAATAGGCTGCCGGAGGCGTCGATGTGAAGCCCGAGGTCGGCGTCGGTGGTGCGGACCTTGAGCAGTCCGGTCGCGCGCGCGGCACCGGCGGCCTCGCCAGGGACCAACCGCAGCACCAGATGCTCGCCGTCCAGGGACCACGCCTGCTCGGCGGCATGCCTCACTAGCCCCCAAGCATCGGCGAAGAAGTAGGCGTCCTCCGGCGACTCGGGCAGCGCGACCGCGGGCACACGGAGCCTGAGCTCACCCTCGGCGCGATCCAGCTCCGCGGCAACGACGCCGATTTGTGGCAGGGCCGCCCGAGCAGCATGGAACAGGCGTGCGAGGCCGGCATCTGCGCGCTTGGAAGGGTCGCGCGCGGGCGTATTCGGCGTGGTGGCCAGGGTGAGAGTGAACCTGCCTTGTTCCGGAATGCACTCTTCTTCGCACACCAACCAGGTGGCCTCCGCGGCGATGGGGATCGGCTCGCCAGCGGGCCAGTCTGCAGGGACCCTTAGCTCTACCAGGTGCACCACGCGGTCGGAATAGCCGTAGTTGACCAGCGGACCGACGGGGATGCGCTTCGGCAGCGGCCACTGGATGTCGCCAGCCACCACGCCGTCCGGCAACCGCCAGCGGATGCGCAGCGGCTCACCGGAATCGCCCGGGTTCTTCCAATAGGTGTGCCAGCCTGGGCGGATATCCAGGACCAAGGCGAGATCCAGTGACTCGCCAGGTGCCACGCGGGCTCGCTCGGCCAGCAGCCGAGCCCGGACCCTGCCTGTGATCGCGGCTGTGATCACGGCCTCGGAGGCGCCAGGACGGTCGAAGCCAGAGGTGTCGAAGGGCGGCTCCGCGGCCTGCGCCACCATCGCCGTAGCCAGGCATAGCAGCAGCGGCCAGCCTGCCGGGCGGGAGAGCTGGCGGACCAGTGCGGCGGCCATCCAGCTCATTCCGGATGCAGCAGGGATCGACGCCCGCGGCGGCCAGCGCGAAGCCTGGGCCGGCAGCCTGGGAAGTCGTCGGGAAGCGTCGCGAAGGGACACTTGCGTGTTGGCGGTGGGTGCATTGCGAATGGCCCTCCGAGATGGTCTACGGCTTTGCTGACCGGCCGGTTGTGCGGCTGTCGTCAGCCCGGATCAAGCCCGGATCAAGCCGGGATCAGCCTGGGTCCTGATCGGGCCAATGCGCAGCAATGCCCAGCCATTTCGTAGCAGACATCGCCGAGAACATGTATATGAGTAATGGAAAACGCCAATATCGGCCCTGTTTAATCCGGGGTGGCGACACCCAGCATTGGCTTGCGTTTTGTCATTGAATTCTGCAATGCTATATCGCTTGGATCGGCGTTGCCGATCGCGACCTAAGGCGTTGTCAACCGACGCCACGCCCAGCCGACGGCAGCCAGCCTGACCGCCGAGCCATCGGGCATATAAACATAACAGCGTGCAAGCGAAAGATCAGAGGGCAGCCCAAGGGCGGCACCGCGTCCCGACCTGCCTCGGCTCGCCCTCATGATCGCGACACCGTCTTGCCCGACCAACTTGCTGACCAGAATCGTCCTCGGGAGGACCTTGCCATGACCGAAACCGCCGTCGCCGAGCAACAGGCCCGGCCGCATGCCATCCGCGTCAATCACGTCACCCTGGAACAGCCTTGGGAGTGGCTGGACAAGGGGTGGCACGACATGATCCGCGCACGCCGCTACAGCCTCACTTACGGCGCTGTCATCGTGTTGATCAGCGGACTCATCACGCTGGGCTTCATGGTGGAAGGCCTGACCTTCATCGTTCCTTTTATGATCGCCGGGTTCTATTTGGTGGCACCGATCATCGGCCTCGGCCTGTACCAGATGAGCGCGCGCCTCGAGCGCGGCGAGGCGCTGCGCTTCTGCCACTTCCTGGAGGCGTGGAAGGGTAACCAGGCCCAGCTCGGCGTCATCACCGCGGGCCTGCTAATCATCATGCAGCTGTGGATGATGGCGAACTTCGTGCTCTTCGCGCTGCTCTATAACGGCATACATCCGCCATTGGACAACTTCGTCGGCATCGTCTTCCTGTCCGGCGAGCAGAACGCCTTCGCCTTCGCGAGCATCGCCGTCGGCTTCGTGCTCGCCTGGCTGGCCTACGCCATCAGCGCCATCTCCGTGCCCATGATCATGGATCGCGACGTGGATGGCCTCACCGCCATACGCACCAGCGTCAAGGCCGTGGTGGAAAACTGGCAGGCCATGACACTCTGGGCCGGACTCATCGTCATGTTCATTGCGCTCGGTCTGATGTCCTTCTACGTCGGACTCTTCATCGCCATGCCGCTAGTGGGCCACGCCACCTGGCATGCCTACCGCGACATCATCCCCCGCGCGGCCTGAGAGCTTGTAAGGCGATTTCTGTCAACAAACAGACCGCCTGGCTGGTCTTTTCGCCCGCCTTCTGCGTCGCGGCAGCGGGCACAGAGTTCGACTATGCGCCCGCTGCCGCTCCTTGAAGGCAAGCGAAAATCCTGCGCCATTCGGTATGTTTGTTTCCGGCAATCGCCTAAGAGAACCTGCCGAGCCTACTGCGGACACCCCTGGCTGCGGACACCCCTGGGCGCGTCCAGCTGCGTTGCAGAAAGCCGAGAATCTGGTCACCGAGACCCACTAGGCTTCCCGATTCTCGGCGTCCTGCGCCTTGCTGGCCCCGCCCAGGGGCGCCTTGGCTAGGGCCTGCGGATTTCTCACAACCTTTGACCTGATGGCGGGCACCAAGAGCTGCACCCGCTGCGGCGCCACCTTCGTCTGCAGGGTAGACGACCTCCCGCACTGCCAATGCTTCGGCATCAGCCTGGCCCCCGCACTATTGGCGATGCTGCAGGAAACCTACATCGACTGCCTGTGCTCGCGCTGTTTGGAAGCTCTCGCCGACAACCCGCGCGGGGACAATCTCCTCGCCGAGCCCAACCCTTGACGCTGGCGCCAGTCAGGGCCACAGCGGCATTCCGGATGCCCGCGGGTCGAGTCCGAGTCGCACGGCCAGGGCGCCGAGCGGTTCACCTTGGTGCCCCACCAGGGCTACGGCGCCAGCCCCGCGCGGCAGCAGCAGCGCCTCGAAGCCCCCGGCACGCACCCGTGCCAGCCGTGCTCGCGGCGACGCCGGGATCACCAGCGCCGCCACAGGTCCGCGCCGGCCGTCCATGACGAGATGCGCACCATCCTGCTTCGCCATTCGGCAACGCCCGACGTGGCGCAGCGTCGGCCCGGCGTCCAGCAGCGGCGGTTCATCGACGCCGAGGGTGTCAAGCAGCAGAGTCGCTATTCGCGCGGGCACTGCGGGCTGCCCCGCCGTGTCCAGCAAGTCGGGCTCCGCCTGGACATGGGCGATGGCCATGTGACCGAGACTCTCCCTCGCACGGCCGGCAAAGGAGGTCGGCGCGACCTGCGACACCCACCAGACCAGTGCCACCAAGAGCGGCAGCAGCCCCAGCAGCAGCCAGCGGCGGCGGCCATGCACAGTGGTCGCATCGCCCTCGGGCCGACCCGCAGCCGCCGCCAACTCCCGTCGCAACGCCACCTCGAAGGCGAGCGCCTGCTTCGCCTCGGCGGCACAGGGCGGACAGCGTCGGGCGTGGCCGCGGAGCTCGGGGTCCGAGTCCATGGGGTCGGTCAGCAATCGGCGTCTGAATTCGTCGCAGTCCAAGGTGCGGTGGCTCCCCTGTCTCGGTATCTGGCCTCCTTGCGCAGCGGCGCCAGCGGGTAGATGACCCTAGGCAAAGTCTGTCGAAAAACATACCGCCTGACTTGGCGTTTCGCCCACCCTCTGCGTCCCGGCAGCAGGCACAGGCCTTGACCATGCGCCCGCTCCAGCTCCTCGACGGCGAAAAAGAACCTTACGCAATTCGATATGTTCTTCTCGGGCAATCGCCTTAGAAGACCGTGCCTTGGGGCAATTTCTGTCGAAGCGAAGACGCCCGGACGGTGCCAGCGAGACACCAGGGGCCAATCACATCGGCATCAACACCGGCTCCAGCCCCTACCACACGCCGGACCTGAGCCTCTGCCACCCGCGGGTGCTAGACGGCGACTCTAGGCTCGGCCTCCAGCACAAGCGGCGAAGCATGACCATCTAAGGCGATTGACAGAAATCGCCTAAGGTGCCGGGGTCATCGGCTGCGAGTACGCGTCCATCATGAGCTACCTGAACGTGAAGGTGAATCCGGTCAACACTCGCGACCGACTCTTGTTGTTCCAGGACGGCGAGATCACCGACGCGCTCGGCGACTACCTGCGCGGGCAGGGTGTCCTGATCCGCCGCGACGAGACCTTTGAGCACTTAGGCGATTGCCGGAAGCAAACATACCGAATGGCGCGGGATTCTCGTCCGCCTTCGCGAAGCGGCAGCGCGTGCCTAGTCGTTCTCTGTGCGCGTTGCCGCGACAAAGCAGGCGGGCGAGAAGACAAGCCAGGC
>JANQFI010000038.1 GCA_028277905.1 Chromatiaceae bacterium
ACCGCCGGATCGCTCGCCATGCGCGAAGGAATGCCCAAATGCGCGCCGGTGCTGCTGGAGCCGGTCATGGCGGTCGAGATTGCGGTGCCGTCGGACGCCACGGCACGCATCAATCAGGTCATCACCGGGCGTCGCGGCCAGATTCTCGGGTTCGACGCACGTCCGGGATGGGACGGTTGGGATCTGGTCCAGGCGCATATGCCGGAGTCGGAAATGCAGAACCTGATCATCGAGCTTCGCTCGGCGACTGCAGGTGTCGGCACTTACACCGCGCAGTTCGACCACCTCGCCGAGCTGACCGGCAAGATTGCCGAACAGGTTCTCGCGAGCCACGCGGCGGAGGCAGCCTGACAACAGGCGCTTAGCGTTGATGACGAGAAAAGGGGCCGGAAAATCCGGCCCCTTTGCTTTTGAGGTGTGTGTTTGTTCCGGCCGCTCTTGCTATTGGGCGGTCGCGGTTGTCTGCTTGGCGCGTTCGTACCATTCGGCTGCCTTGGCCGGGTCCGGGTCGACGCCACGCACGCCGAGCTTTGAAAGGTATTCCGGGTCATAGCTTCGTCCCAGCTTCAGCATCGCGTCCTTGTTGCCGCGCGTTGCCGCATATCCGAGCAACAACCGGGCGCCTGCCACGTCTCCCTGTGCCAGCAGCGCATCGCCGCGCTTGAGGATATTGCTGACCTGTTTCTCCGTCAGCGGAGGAAGACTGGGCTTCGCCGTGGCGGCTGGGGCCGGTGGCGGCGTTGCCGCGGGCTGCGAAGGTGCAGCGGGCTCCACAGGCGCAACCGCTGCTTTTGCCGGTTCAGCCGGCTTCGGCGCAACCACGCTCTTCTCCGGTTGCGGTGCCGGTGCCGGCTGGACATTCACCTGGGCCGGTGCGGTCGGCGCGTCGATGATAAGGGCAAGTTTGCGCGCCTCGGGGACTTTCCCGTCGCTGCGCACCATGATCACTTCGACTTGGTAATCACCCGGCTGCAACGCACGCGGTGTGTTCAGCGTCAGGCCGTCCAGCTGGCTCGTCGTCAGCAACCAGTTGCCGGAGCCGAGGTTCTTGCCGGCGGACAG
>JANQFI010000042.1 GCA_028277905.1 Chromatiaceae bacterium
GATCGGATCGAGCCGCCGCTGGAGCTGCTGCGGGCGTTGATTCGGCGCTTTTGTATGGCTGGCTGATGGGGCGTCCGGGTCCACGGCTAGTTTGTTCTAAACCGAGTACGCCTCCGGCGCGGGCCGGCGCCGGGCGGAGTTCTCGGTCATGCGCAGGTAGTCGAATACCAAGCGCGGGCTGCGCTGCAGTCGGCGGAGGGTGGCGGCGACGTAGTCGGGGGAGGTTGCTTTGATCAAACCGGTGGCGAAGCGTCGCAAGCGCGTGACGTTCTCGGGGCCGAAGCCGGTGCGGATGGTGCAGCGGTCTTCGTCGAAGTTCCAGTCGAGGATCCAGTGGCAACTGTTCTCGATGCACCAGTGTTTGCGGTTGAGGCTGAGCACGCGCTCGGCATCGGCGTTTTCAGGCGTGTGGCTGGTCACGCCATAGACCAGTTCCGTGGAGGTCTTGCCGGTGCGCTTGTGTACGACGTGGCGCTCGATGCAGAAGGCTTGTCCGACGCCGGGGAAGTTGAGGTAGTGGTTCAGCGCGGTGGTGCTCCAGATGGCGCGGGTTTCGATGCGGCCGTGTGCACACTCGGGCGGCTGGCGGAAATCCGGTGCGCCGCGCTGTTCGAAGGCCAGGCGCAGGTCGGCGAGCAGTGTGGGTTGATTGTCCTTGACGGTGAAGACGTAGTGGGCGTCGCGCCCGAGCAGGTACGTGGCGAGCTTGCGTTGGGTGAGCAGCGCGTCGGCGGTGAGGGTCTTGTTCGCGATGGTGGGCAGCGTGTCGAGCAACGGGATGACCATCCCGATCTCGTTGGTCTGCTTCAGCGAATCGTCGGCACGCGGCAACATGCCGACTTTTTTTGGGCGTGACAGGCATGCGAGTCGTGGCCGACGGCGCCGAGCACGTGGCACTGGCGCCCCTCGGCGTCGACGGCGTTGCGCAGCGTCTTGCCGTCGATCGCCAGGCTGTCGTCGTCGGCGGCGAAGTCGGCGCTCCAGCGTTGCAGGGCCGCATCCAGGGCGTCGGGCGCCACCCGCACGAGGACGTCGCGGATGATCGACTCGCTCGGCACCTGATAGCGGCCGTTGCGGTAGCGGCAGCGCAGGCGCGCGCGAGCCTTCTGGCTCAGATCGGCGGCCCATTCGCCGATCGCCTTGTAGCCGCGCATGCCGCAGAGCGTGGCGGCGGCGGCGATCGACAACACGTTCTCCAGGGTGTGGCGGCGGCCTTGGGCACGGCGCGGATCGGGAATCTCGGCAAAGTAGTCGGGCAAGGTGCGCATGGTCTCGGCAGGCAGCATCAGACGCGGGGCTCCATGACGGTATCGGGGATCGAGCACGGGGCGCGCCAACTCGGCGCGGGCCGTGCGCATCAGGGGGCGCAGGAACACCCGCTTGGGGTGCTGCGCAGTGGGGGTGTAACCGCCGCGGCGGCGGCGGAAGCCGCGCGTCTGCCCGACCTCCAGCCAGTTGGCGGCGCGGTACAGCGTGCCGGAGAAGCGCTGCGGATCGACGAACGTCTCCAGCAACAACAGCGGGTGACCGAAGCGCGCCGGCCAGTCCGCGCGCAGGCGCCGCTCGCACAGCGCCAGCACGCGCGAGGCGAGGTTCGGCACGTGGTGCTCGGGCAGGATCAGAAAGCGGCTGTTGTTGGCCAGCAGGTGCAGCCGCGCGTACTGATGGCGATACTCCCAGCCGATCCAGGCATCGCGCGCGGCGCACTTCCAGGCCGGGGCCGAGAAGCTCAGCAGCGCCAGCCATTGCTCGTG
>JANQFI010000102.1 GCA_028277905.1 Chromatiaceae bacterium
CGGTGCTGGACACCACCAAGCTGCGGGCCACCTTCGGCTTGACGCTGCCGGATTGGCGCCAATCGCTGGCGCTGTGCATGGAGGACTTGCCGCCTAGCACCTGAGCCTGGTGCTTTGCTGCGGGAGCTCCGAGACCGGGATCGCCTCGTTGTCGTTGTCGTAATCGCAATCGTAGTCGAATATCCGCACCGTCGAGACCGCGATCACGACCACGACCACGACCACGACCTGAGACGGTCTCGGGACATTCACTCTGCTGCACTAGTAGCTGACCTGGTACCCGGGCGTATACAGGATTCGGCATTGCTCCAAGCGCTGCAAGCTCGAAGGCATGGGCCGGGGGCCCTGAAGCGACATCGGGATCGACATCGGGATCGCGATCGATGTCGATGCCGATCCCGATGTCCAGGGATCTGTCGCACGCGCAATGCTCCGCAAACCGGGATCCGGTGCGAGCCTATTGAGAGCCGCCGGCGTCGGCGCCCGCTCCGCTCGTCCTCGCCGCGGCCTCGCCCTGAGCTTGGCTTTCGTCGCGACGCGCCGCCAGAATGCGCTCGACGCGTGCGCCATAGACCTCCAGCGCCACGCGCTCGGCCGGCAGTAGCAAATCCAGGTGCGCCGGATCGTCCGGCGGTGCTTTGCCCACGAGCGCGCGGAAGGCATGCAGGGCGTCGCGCACAGCCGGGTTGTCCGTGCGCAGCAGGATGCCCCACCCAGGGCCCATGTCGGTGCCGAACAGCGCTGTTAGACCGGTGCGGGTGACGGCGCCTGTCTCTGCTGCGCTGCTGTCCGCAGCACGGGTCAGCAGCCCCAGCCGCCACAGTGCCAGGGCGGCGGCATCGCTCAGCACCGCAGTTGGCGCGGTCTCCCGCAAGCCGATGAGGGTCGCGAGGCGGCGTTGGTAGTCGCGGGTTTCCGTTGAGCTCAGGGGTGCCGTGATCTGCGCCTTCGGCAGTCCGAGCTCGCCGCCGTCGTCCAGCCGCACGCAGAGGGCCTCCCTGGGTGCGTCCGGGTCGAAGGTCCAGTCCGGCATGTCCCCGCCCTGCAGCTCAAAGCCGACACCGTACTTGGCCCGCACCAGTCGGGGCTGTTGGTCGGCCATGACCCGGCGCTTCAGGTGCTGGATGAGCTCCACCCAGGTGTAGGGGTCGCTGCGACCCTGGCCGTCGCGGTAGAACATGCCGGCGTTGCCGGTCACTACCGGAGAATCGTGCGCGTAGCCATGGGGTGCGGGCCATGGTGGCGGCGGCCGGTACCGCTTGGGCGGTCGCTGCGGCGCCTCGGTCGGGCGTTGCCGGGTGGCGTCTGGGGCCCGCCTACCCGACACCGGCGTGCCGCTCCAGGTCGGCCACTTGTAACCCCGTGGCGCCAGTTCCAGCAAGACCTCGGGTCCGCCGGGCAGGACATCGCGGACCCCTGTGCCGGGGCTGGTCCTATCCGGCGCCGAATCCGGCCGTGGCGGCGGCTTCACGGTGCGGGTGTAGCGGGCGTCGCCCGCAGCCAGGGTCAGGATGCGCCGGCCCTGCGCCGGCCCCAGAAAGTGGAAGAGATAGTCCTCCACCGGATTGGTCGCCCCCGAGTCCTTGCTCAGCAGGTATTTGGCCAGCGCCAGGAGGGTGAAGCTGTGGCGGAGGAGCTTCAGCTCCGGGTCGTCCGGGTCGCGCAGCCCGTCCATGGTATCGCGGATGATGAGCCGCACCCGGGCGTCGCAGAAGGGGCCGACGCCGAGGTCCAGGCGCCGCCGGCCCGCGGCCGGGTCCGCGCCGGTGAGGGCCAGCAGTTCGGCACCATAGCGTTGGATGACGCGCTGGAAGGTCCGCGGCTGGAATTGCCAGACGCCGGCCGCGGCACCCAGCCTGCCGCCGCCGAGGGGCGGGCGCACGAAGTCGTTCCAGGTGTGCGCGCTCTCGTGCTCGCCAGTGGCGAGCAACTGGCCCAGGCTATAGCCGGTGCGCTCGGCAACATCCAGCAGCGCCAGCAGCTGGCGCGGGCTGATGTCCTGGGTGCGGTCGTATTCCCGCGCGCGACGGTCGGCCTGCGCCTGGAAGCGATCAACCGCCGTCAGCTCGGCGATGGCCGCATTCGGCGTGCGAGGCGGCGTGATGGGGAAAGCACCCGCAAGCCCTGCGGCCAGCAGGCCGGCGATTGTCAGTGCCCAGGTGTGGGCCCAGGTGTGGGCCCCGATGCGGGCCCCGATGCGGCTGGCCGGGAGCGGCGGCCTATTCCTCGTTCCTGGGTAGCGCATTGGGTTTGGGTCGCAAGGCGACTGAGACTGGGTATGTTTCCCCTTCCATCGAAATCGCTTTCGATCCGCATTCGGTTCCGGGGAGCCTCTGGCGGGGGCAGCTGATACGAGAGGCTCGAATACTCGCCCCAGGTCGATTATGCCGGGGTGCGCTTCCTGCTTGTCCAGTCTGCCCGCCGCGGGCCGGCCGCATCCCGCGAGAAACCTAGGGTCCCACGCCGGGATGACGCTCGCTTGCGCGGCCGGCACGGGCAACGGCATGAGCCTGCTCGCCGGCAATGGCACGGCACTTGCTTGACCACAGCCCTGTCTTGCGCCAGATCCCTGCTAGGGCGACCGGGACTCCTGTGACCGGGACTGAATCGCGTCCTACCGGGGAGTTGTCCGAAATCAGCCGCGGCTTCGGTTGTCCAACGCAAGACGCCCCGTCCGGGTAATCTGACCCGAACGGCTAATCAACCCCTTCGTCACTGGCCTCAACTCCGCAACGGGAAAGCAGACCAACATGACCACGACGCATGACGGTGCGAGCCGCACGAGTCACCGCAAGCTCCTCCACTGGGTCGACGAGATGGCCCGGCTGTGCCAGCCGGACCGCATCTACTGGTGCGACGGCACCCAGACGGAATATGACCGGCTGTGCGACGAGATGGTGCAGTCCGGCGTCTTCATCCGCCTGAATCCGGAGAAGCGGCCCAGCAGCTTCCTGGCGCGCTCGCACCCGAGTGACGTGGCCCGGGTGGAGAATCGTACCTTCATTTGCTCCGAGCGCAAGGAGGATGCCGGCCCTACCAACAACTGGATGGACCCGAAGGCGATGCGCGCGCGGCTCAACGGCCTCTTCGACGGCTGCATGCGCGGGCGGACCATGTACATCATCCCCTTCAGCATGGGGCCGCTAGGCTCGCCCATCGCCCACATCGGCGTGGAGATCACCGACTCCCCCTACGTGGTCGTCAACCAGCGCATCATGACGCGCATGGGGCAGCCGGTCCTGGATGTGCTGGGCGATGAGGGGGCGTTCGTGCCCTGCATGCACAGCGTTGGTGCGCCGCTGGCCCCGGGCGAGCAGGACATGCCCTGGCCCTGTGCCGGCAACATCGAGGACAAGTACATCACGCACTTCCCGGAGACGCGGGAGATCTGGTCCTTCGGTAGCGGCTATGGCGGTAACGCGCTGCTGGGCAAGAAGTGCTTCGCGTTGCGCATCGCCTCGGTGATGGCCCGTGACCAGGGCTGGCTCGCCGAGCACATGCTGATTGTCGGCGTGAAGTCTCCCGAGGGCAAGAAGCACTATGTGGCGGGCGCCTTCCCGAGCGCCTGCGGCAAGACCAACTTCGCGATGCTGATCCCGCCCAAGGACTTCGAGGGCTGGGAGGTCACCACGGTCGGCGATGACATCGCCTGGATCAAGCCGAACCCGGAGGATGGCAGGTTCTACGCCATCAACCCGGAGTACGGCTTCTTCGGTGTCGCCCCGGGTACCAACGAGAAGTCCAATCCCAACGCCATCGCGTCGCTGCATGCCAACTGCATCTATACCAATTGTGCGCTCACCGATGACGGCGATATCTGGTGGGAGGGCCTCACCGAGGAGCCACCGGAGCACCTGATCGACTGGCAGGGCAAGGACTGGACCCCCGGCTGTGGGCGCCCCGCGGCACACCCGAACGCCCGCTTCACGGCCCCCGCCGCACAGTGCCCCTGCATCGATCCAGACTGGGAGAACCCGGCCGGCGTGCCCATCAGCGCCTTCTTGTTCGGCGGGCGTGTCAGCAAGAACTTCCCGCTTGTCTTCCAGAGCTACAACTGGGAGCACGGCGTGTACATGGCCGCCACCATGGGCTCCGAGGCCACAGCCGCCGCCATCGGCCAGGCCGCCATGCGCCGCGACCCTATGGCCATGCTGCCCTTCTGCGGCTACAACATGGCGGAGTACTGGAAGCACTGGCTGCGCATCGGCCGGCAGAACGTCGCCACGCCCCCGCGCATCTTCCGCGTCAACTGGTTCCGCAAGGACGAGCACGGCAGATTCGTCTGGCCCGGCTTCGGCGAGAACATGCGCGTGCTGAAATGGGTCGTTGAACGCTGCGACGGCCGTGCCTCCGCCATCGAAAGCCCGCTCGGCTGGCTGCCCGGCTGGGACGACATGGACTGGGCGGGGCTGGACTTCACGCAGGATGCCTTCTTCTCCATCATGAACATCGACAAGGAGGTGGCGCGGCAGGAGACCGTCGAGCAGGAGGAGCTGCTGACCCGCTTCGGCGACCATCTGCCCCGGGAGATGGAGCTGGAGCGTGAGCTGCAGCTGGCGCGGCTGTACCACTCGCCGGACCTTTGGGACCTGTCGCGTGCCCTTGCACGCTAGTGCAGCAGTGCGAATGTCCCGAGACCCTCTCAGGTCGTTGTCGTTCTCGTGATCCTGATCGTGATCCCGGTCTCGACCCTGCGGATATTCGATTAGGATTGCGATTACGACAACGAGGGGATCCCGGTCTCGGAGCTCCTGCAGCAAAGCACTGGCGCACTAAGGCGATTTCTGTCAACAAACAGACCGCCTGGCTCGTCTTTTCGCCCGCCTTCTGCGTCGCGGCAGCGGGCACAGAGCTCGACTATGCGCCCGCTGCCGCTCCTTGAAGGCG
>JANQFI010000154.1 GCA_028277905.1 Chromatiaceae bacterium
GTGATCTACTCTTCAAGTCGAGCATACGCTTTGCCTGCCAAGTATCTGTTCTGCATGAACGAAAAAGGGCGGATGTCGCGCAAACTGAACTACCTACCCTGTGCCTGCAGTGCCTTGATGGCCGACTCGACCGCGGCGTGCCGGTGGCGCAGACGCATGCATTCGGGATCGTGCTCGGGCGCCGCCTCGGCTTGGTTGCATTGGCCTTGCTTCGGCCGCACGGGCATGGCGACGACCTCGGCCAAGTGCTGCTGATTGGCTTTGCTGTGGAAGCCCTTGTCCATGCTGATGCTGTGCACCGCCGCAAAGCGCTGGCGGGTGCCCGCGATGCGGTCGATGGCCACTCGCTCGTCGGTGATGCTGTCCATCACCTGGTGATGCAGGATAAAGCGGTACTGGTCTTCGACGATGGCAACGCGCTTCCCAAACTCCACCGGCACATCGGCTTTGCCCGTGTTGATCCACGCGGTGTGGGTCTCGCAGAGGGAGAAGACCTGCTCGTGGTGGGGGATGCGCTGGCGACTCTACGCAGGCGAGTGCTGTTGCTCGGCTGCCTCAGGCCTGATGTCGCAGGACCTGATGTCGCAGGACATTGAGTGTCTCTTCCCTTGAGATGCGTGGTCCGAGACTGGTCACCAACCTGGCCGAGGCTGCCGAGGCCAAGCTTCCAGCCCGCCGATGGCTCCAGCCCTGCGTCAGCCCGTAGAGGAAGGCACCCGCGAACATGTCTCCGGCGCCGACGGTATCGACCGGGGCGACCGGCACGGGATCTATGTCAATGGCCTGCTCGCCGTCCCAGACCAGCGCACCCTTGGGGCCGCGGGTGATAGCGAACTCGCGTGCAATGGACTTCATGTAGGCGACGGCGTTGTCGAGGTAATCCGTTTCTGCCATGCCCAGCGCCTCTTCCTCATTGGCGAAGACCATGTCGAGGCGCTCGCCGATCATGTCCTTGAGGCCGTCTTTGAAGAACCTGACCATGTTCGGGTCCGAGAGCGACAGCGCCGTCTTGACGCCGGAGCGCTCGGCGAGCTTGCGCGCCTCGATGGCGGCGACCCGTGCCGTGTCAGAGGTGACCAGGTAACCCTCGGTGTAGAACCACTTAGAGGCCTTCAGCGCGTCCTGGTCCAGCTCGTGCAGTGACAGGTTGCCGCTGATGCCCAGGTAGGTGCACATGGTGCGGTCCGAGTCCGGCGTCACCATCACTACGCAGCGGCCAGTGTCGCCCTTGTCCAGGAAGCTCGTATCGCGGGTGGCGACGCCGCCGTCGCGCAGGTCCTTGAGGTAGAAGTGGCCGAGCTCGTCGTCGGCCACCTTGCAGGAGTAGTAGCCGCAGCCGCCGAACTGGGCCAGGGCGATCATGGAGTTGGCCGCCGAGCCGCCGGAGCCGCGGTGGTGGTGGCGCTCGCGCAGGCGGTCCATGATGCGCAGTTGGTGCGCCTCGTCGACCAGCGTCATGACGCCCTTGTCGATGCTCAGGTGCCTGAGGTCATCAGGCTCGACCTCGTATTCCATGTCCACCAGGGCGTTGCCCAGGGCGTAAACGTCGTACTGGCTCATGCGGTATCTCGTGCGCTTGGAAAAATGCGCGGTATTGTCGCAGATGTGGACGGGGACTTCGCCCGGCAGCGGGAGCCGGGTACATGGGCGAGTAGCAGGTGAGCCGATGACGGGGTGATTGGCCCAGACCGTCAAGAACCTGCACTAGCTTCGAAGGCGCGATCTTCTGGGAACTGGGCGATGGTGGAGCGGTGGAAACCCAGTTTGGTCAGAGACCTACGGCGGCCCTCGTGGCTAGCTGGGCGGCCGCCCAAGGACCCGAGCTCGAGTACCAACAGTCGCTGGTTGTCGAGCTCCGTCTGCTTTGCCCACAGGCTGCTCTTCCAGTGGCTGAACCGGCGGCGCCAGATCCGCTCGCTGAACTGCACGCAGTCCTCCGCGTACAGCCTCCGAGGGCTGCCCCAGGCTCGCATGCTCCACAACCTCTACCCTGTTCCTTGGTGGCAGACCCGGACTGGGCGCCGGCTGGTGTCACACTCCAAGACCGGTTCTGCGAGGCGCCGGGCAGCGCGCAATGGCGCGCACTGGGTAATGTGGGACCCTGGAATCCGCAGCGCATGCGGGGCCATGGGCTGCTCTGGCTGCGCTTGCTGGTCGGTCATCATCGACCAGGCGAGCGCGCGTCTCGCAGCTGCCCTTGGTATCGATGCCGACGATCTCGTCCCTGATCCGCCGGCAGCGATCTAGGGCGGATCGGGGACGGTCGCCGTTAGAGGTCGGTCTCTAGAGCGCCTTGTCCCAGATGAGACCCAGGTCGAGTCGAAACCCGGGCAGCAGGTCGCCGCCTTCGATCGCGCGCGGCCCGTCCAGCACGACGGGTACGGCGTCCGGCCGATAGACCTGCACTTGCTGAACGTCGGGCAGCAGCAGCCAGCCGAGCCGTACGCCGTTGGCACGGTACTCTGCCAGCTTCTCGGCGAGCTTCCCGGGGTCGTCGTTGGGGGAGGCCAGCTCGACGATGAAGTCTGGGGCTAGCGGCAGGAAGCCTTCCTTGTCTTCGGCGGTCAGGCTCGCGAGTCGGTGGCGCGCGACCCAGGCGGCGTCCGGCGATCGCGTGGCGCCGTTCGGCAGCCTAAAGCCCGTGGAGGAGTCGAAAACGACGCCGGTTCCGTCGCGGCGCGCCCAAAGGTTCAGCTCGGTGACCAGGTCCGTGTTGCGGCGGCCTGTTTCGGCACCTGTGGGCGGCATGATTTCAATATCCCCTTGGGCATCCCGTTCGATGCGGTAGTCCGGGTTTTCGCGACAGAACGCGAAGAACTGCGCGTCGTCCATGCTCAGGCCCGCTGGCAGGCGCAGGTGAACGGGTGCTGGCGTTGTTGCGGGAGCCGCGTGCATGGGCGAGCCCTCCGGGAGCTCGATGATGGAGGAAGCTAGCTTTTGTGATTACGATGCTCCATGCTCATCGCCGGGTCAAATGCACTTGCATGGGCGCTCCTTGCCGTCCCATGCCGCTGGCCAATGTCCACGCGCGTCGCGCAGCAGGGCTCTACCACGAGGGTCTCGAAGCTGGGGCTTGGCGACTAGGTCAATCGCGCCGGGGTCGGGTCGATGGGGACTACGACCAGAACCACGATGACGACAAGGACAGAGACGACAACGACGACGGCTGCGGGCGCAAGTGGCCTCGAAGGCGTGATTGCGCGCCGTCAACCTCGGTCTGCGTGCTCGGCCAGGTACAGCCAGGTGTCGATGACGGTGTCCGGGTTCAGCGAGACGCTTTCGATGCCCTCCTTGACCAGCCAGTCGGCGAAGTCGGCGTGGTCCGAGGGGCCCTGGCCGCAGATGCCGACGTACTTGCCTCGCGCGCGGCAGGCGCGAATGGCCATGGACAGCATGGCCTTGACGGCTGGGTCGCGCTCGTCGAAGTCGGCGGCCACCAGCGCCGAGTCACGATCCAGTCCGAGCGTCAGCTGGGTCATGTCGTTGGAGCCAATCGAGAAGCCGTCGAAGTACCCAAGGAACTGCTCGGCCAGAACGGCGTTGGACGGGATCTCGCACATCATGATGAGCTTGAGGCCGTTCGCACCGCGCTCGAGTCCCTGCTGGGCAAGCGCATCTGTGACCGACTTCGCCTGCCGGAGCGTGCGCACGAAGGGGATCATGATCTGCAGGTTGGTGAGGCCCATGGCGTCGCGGACGTAACGGAGCGCCTCGCACTCCAATTGGAAGCACTCGCGGAAGTCGTCCGCCACATAGCGCCCGGCGCCACGGAAGCCGATCATCGGATTCTCTTCGCTCGGCTCGTAACGGGAGCCGGCGATGAGATTGGCATACTCGTTGGACTTGAAGTCCGACATGCGCAGGATGACCGGGCTCGGCGCGAAGGCCGCCGCCAGGGTGCTGATGCCCTCGGCGAGGCGCATCACGTAGAAGTCCTTTGGGCTTGGGTAGGCGGCGATGCGCGGGGCGATCTGGTCCTTGAGGTCGGCGGGCAGGGCGTCGAATTCCAACAGCGCCTTGGGGTGGATGCCGATGCTGTTGTTGATGATGAACTCGAGCCGTGCCAGTCCGATGCCGGCGTTGGGCGTCGCCGCGAAGGCGAAGGCCCGCTCCGGGTTGCCGACGTTCATCATCACCTTGACGGGCACCTCCGGCATCTTGTCCAGCTCGATGGTCTTGTGCTCGAAGGGCAGGGCGCCAGCGTAGATATAGCCGGTGTCGCCCTCGGCGCAGGACACGGTGATCTGAGCGCCGTCGGGGACCTTGTCGGTGGCATCTCTGCAGCCGACGACGGCCGGCACCCCCAGCTCCCGGGCGATGATGGCCGCATGGCAGGTGCGCCCGCCGCGGTTGGTGACGATGGCCGCCGCGCGCTTCATCACCGGCTCCCAGTCCGGGTCGGTCATGTCCGTAACCAGCACGTCGCCGGGCTCGACCTGCTCCATGTTGCGGATGGAGTCCACCACTCGCGCCTTGCCGGCGCCGATGCGGTGACCGACGCTGCGGCCGGTGGCGAGAACCTCGCCCTTGGCGTGGAGGTGATAGCGCTCGATGACTTGCCCGGAGCGGCTCTGGACGGTCTCGGGGCGCGCCTGGACGATATAGAGCAGGCCGTCGGTGCCGTCCTTGGCCCACTCGATGTCCATGGGCCGCCCATAGTGCTGCTCGATCAGGACCGCCTGGCGGGCGAGGTCCTGCACCTCCTGATCCGTCAGGCTGAAGCGCTGGCGGTCGGACAGGGGCACGTCCTCGATGAGCACCGGCGATTGTTCAGTATCGGGGGC
This sequence comes from Chromatiaceae bacterium, assembly GCA_028277905.1. Taxonomy (GTDB): domain Bacteria; phylum Pseudomonadota; class Gammaproteobacteria; order Chromatiales; family Chromatiaceae; genus Thiohalocapsa. The sequence continues at coordinate 4,785 of JANQFI010000154.1, forward strand.
AGCCGGCGTCGCGTAGACCATCCGAATCGCCTTCTCGCCGACGCTGCGGCGGAGGATTGCCGGCCGGCCCGCGCCCAGCGTCGGCTTGTGCACGTAGAACTCGTCGGGGTTCACGGCGCCCTGCACTACCAGCTCGCCGAGGCCGTAACTGGCGGTGATGAAGACCGCATCCCGGTAGCCGGACTCGGTGTCAAGCGTGAACATGACGCCGCTGGCGGCGAGGTCGCTGCGCACCATGCGCTGCACGCCGGCGGACAAGGCCACATCCGCGTGCGCAAAGCCCTGGTGCACCCGGTAGGCGATGGCGCGGTCGTTGTACAGCGATGCGAACACCTCGCGGACGGCACGCTTGACGTTCGGCAGCCCATGCACGTTCAGGAAGGTCTCCTGCTGGCCGGCGAAGGAGGCATCCGGTAAGTCCTCAGCCGTTGCCGACGAGCGCACGGCCCAGGAGGCGTCGCCGTTACCGTCCTGGCCTACCAGCTCGTGGTAGGCGGCCTCGATGTCCGCGTCTAATCGCGGTGGGAAGGGCTGCTCGATGATCCAGTTGCGGATCCTCGGGCCGACCTCGCTCAGGGCGGCGATGTCGTCAACGTCAAGCCTATTGAGCTCCGCCGCGATGCGCTTGGCCAGCTCGCTGGCGGACAGGAACTCCCGATACGCCTCGGCCGTCGTCGCGAAGCCGCCAGGGACGCGCACGCCGACCGCCGTCAGGTGCCGGATCATCTCCCCCAGCGACGCGTTCTTGCCGCCGACCATGGCGACATCGTCCATGCCCAGCTCGTAAAGCCAACGTACGGTCTCGGTCATCGCAGCATGCCTCGGCGCGGTGTTCGGGGCGGTGGTCCGGGCGCGGCCGTGGCAAGCCTGCCACCCGCTTGACGCAATCCATCACTATAGCCCAGGGCTCGCAACCGCGGTGCCGACTCCTGTCAATGATGAGGATTGGGCTACACGGGCGTCAGAATCGACATCATTCTGAAGTATCGGACCGCGCACAGAGGTTGGGAGAAGGCCCCAGTAGGCCGGCGGGTGCTTGCACAAGCGCCCAGTGGCGCGGCGTCCGCTGCGGCGCTTCGTCTGGTGGCTTCTACTCCAAGTGACTCCGCAACATCCACGCGTTTTTCTCATGCACGTCTAGCCGCCTCGTGCCGAGATCGGCGCTGGCTTGGTCGTTCGCGTTCTCTGCGACTTCCACGACCCGTCGGGCCAATGACGAGAGGGTATCTTGATCGGCGCCGAGGATTCGGATCATCTCCTTGGCCTCCGGGCGGCCCGTTTCCTCTGTGACGGCACTGAGCTTGGCGAATGCGGAGTAGCTACCTGGTGCATAGGCACCGAGTGCACGGATGCGCTCGGCAATCTCGTCCACGGCGGTCGCAAGCTCCGTGTACTCTGTTTCAAACAGCGTATGGAGCGTCGTAAACATCGGGCCGGTGACGTTCCAATGATAGTTATGCGTCTTGAGATAGAGCGTGTAGCTGCTGGCGAGCAGCGCGGATAGCGCCTCTACGACGGCTTGCTTGGATTCTGTCGTCATGATCTTCTCCGAAAGGCAAAGGATATCCGGGCCGCGATGTGCTGCCCGAGGTTTTGCGGACCCGGCGCCGGCGGTACCGCGACGCTTTGGCGATACGTTCTGCACCCGCTTCCGACGCCTAGCGCGTCGCTGGCCTATTCGCCGGTCCGCTTGCGCCAAATTGCTGCCACCGACGGCGCATGTCCCATCGCTACCGGGCTTAGGATCCTAATCGATTTCGGTCCCGATCCCGATTACGATCCTGATACCATGGGTTTCTCGCATGTCGGCACAGTCGTGATCGATGGAGCCTAAAGATTGCCTTGGGTGTTGACCCCTGGGCTCAGGGCTTGACGGTGGTCAGCCCCACGCTCACCCAGTCCTGCATGCCGCCTCGGTACCACTTCAGCTTGTGCAACGGGTAACCCATGCCGGCGAGGGTCTTGAGGTTGGCGGTGGACTGCGGGCACCAGATGCCATTGCAGAATAGGATCAGCGTCTTGGCCTTGCCGAAGTCCCATTTGCTGGTGGCGGGGTCATAGTCGGCGCCGAGCTCGTCGGCGAGGATATGCACCAGACTGTCGGCCTCGCCTGGTGTCAGGAAGGTGCCGGCGGCGTCGGTGTTGATCCTGTTCCAGGGGATGTTGACTGCGCCCGGGATGGTGCCGCGCATCACCCAGTCCGGCGTGCGGGAGTCGATGAGCATGATGCTCTCGTCGCCGGCGGACATGCGCTTTAGGTACTCCAGCACCTCCAGCTCGCCGACGGTTTCGACACCGGGCAGGGCCTCGATGGGCTGCACGCAGAAGGGCGGGCAGCCCCGCTCGGTCTTCTGAAAGGCTTCGGGCAGCCTGGCGTCCAGGTCGTGGCCGCGCTTGACGACGATGGTCTCGCCGTCGTGCTTGACCTCGACGGCTTCGAGGCCGTGGGTGATCAGGTTCTCCGCAGCGCAGGCAATGCCTGCGACGAGCAGGCCGCAGGTGACGGCACTCAGCTCGCCGGTGCGGCGTTGGAGCGCGATACGGTTGCTAGCGGTCGTCATGCTGTCTTTCTCCTCTCGCGGGCGAATGGCTGGCTGAGCATAAGGCGATTTCTGTCAACAAACATACCGCCTGGCTTGTCTTCTCGCCCGCCTTCTTTGTCGCGGCAACGCGCACAT
>JANQFI010000161.1 GCA_028277905.1 Chromatiaceae bacterium
GAGAGGACCCTATCGCCTATGGCGACTTCGATTACGACAACGACAACGAAAGCGATAAGGATAGCGGATAGATGTGTTCAGGTAATTATTGAACCTTCCCACTGCATCGCAGACCCCATCGCCGACCCTATCGCAGACCCCATTGCAGACCCAGGCCCAAGCACAGTGCTCGCGATCTCCAAGCTCAACCAGTTCTATGGCGAGAGCCACACCCTCTGGGACCTCGACATCGAGGTGCCGGCGGGGCAGTGCACCTGCGTCATGGGCCGCAACGGCGTCGGCAAGACGACGCTGATGCAGTGCATCATGGGCCTGCTGCCGCTGCGCGGCGGCGGCATTGATTTCCTGGGGCAGGATATCGCCCGACTGCCGGCGGAGCGGCGCGCGCCGCTGGGCATCGGCTATGTGCCCCAGGGGCGGCAGATCTTTCCGCTGCTGACGGTGCAGGAGAACCTGGAGATCGGCCTGCCGGCGCGCCCGGATGGCAGGCGCCCGGGCGGCGAGCGACAGGTACCGGACCTCGTCTTCGAGCTGTTCCCGGTGCTGGGTGACATGCTGCGCCGGCGCGGCGGCGACCTCTCCGGTGGCCAGCAACAGCAGCTCGCCATCGGCCGCGCGCTCGCCATCGACCCCAAGCTCCTGATCCTGGACGAGCCTACCGAGGGTATCCAACCCAACATCGTCCACGAGATCGGTGACATCATTCGCCGTCTCATCGACGAGCTCGGGCTGACCGTGCTGCTGGTGGAGCAGAAGCTCCCGTTCGCCCGGCGCGTCGCCGACCGCTTCGCGATCCTCGACCGCGGCCGACTGATGGCCGCGGGATCGATGCCGGAGCTGAGCGACGGGCTGGTCAAGCAGTATCTGACGGTCTAGTGCTTTGCCGCGGAAGTTCCGAGACCGGGTTCCCCTCGTTGTCGTAATCGTAATCGAATACCCACACGGTGAGACCGCGATCCCGACAACGACAACGACAACGACCTGAGACGGTCTCGGGACATTCGCACTGCTGCACCAGTTTCAAGAGTGACACCAGGACTTCTTGAGGCCGGAGAGGCAATGGCGAGTGAGAGATCGCTGTGGGCCAAGCTGACGTCATTGGCTCCAGTCTGCGCTGGCAGCGGCTGGCAGCCGGCGAGGAGGCGGTGATTGCGCGGCCGGCCCGCACCGGCCAAGACCCGCGCGTCGTGGAGCTGGCCCATCGCCCGGCTACACAAGGGCGATTTGTCGGCCCTCGTGCGACAATGCACAGATTGTCCGGCTTGCAGGCGCGTGCGGATCATGTGGATGCGATGGTGTGTGCTGAGCCTCTCGCTGTGCGGTGCCCCGCAGGCGTCGGCGATGCACAAGTGCGTGGACGCAGAAGGCAATGTGACCTACTCGCAGACCGCCTGTGAGGATTCCTCCGGTGCCGCTGCGTCTATGGATGCTTCCCGTGTCCCCTCGTCGGCCGGCAGGGGCCTGGGCACCGGCAGGGGTGCGGTGGGAGAAGGTGACCCACTCTGTGGGCGGGTCCGGGGCTTCGCGCTGGAGCTAGCCTGGGCCATGCACCAGGGGGTCGGCGTCGATCGGGCCGTGGCCATCCTCGGCGGACGCGCCGCTCCGCGCAGCTTTGGTGTGCGCAGCTTCGCCGATGTGCAGGGCAATCGCGCCGGCCCCGGAAGGACCGGCATCCTCGGTGAGGATGTGCTAGAGATCATCCACCAGGTGTTCGCCCTGGCGAGCCACGGTGCCGAGACGCCTGAGCAGATCGCCGACGCTGCTGCGCGGCAGTGCCTCAGCGGGCGCATGGACTTGAATCGCGGCGCTCCCGGTGGCGCGAATGGCCTGCGTCGCGGCGCCGGCAGCGGCATCCTGCTCAACCCGCAAGGCATGGTGCTGACAGCGGACCGGCTTGTCACCGACTGCGCCAGGCTACGCGTGCACCGTGGCGGCACCTGGCGCGACGCCCGGTTGCTGCGCCGTGACCCGGCGCTGGGCCTGATCGTCCTGCTCGTGACCGGGCTGCACGGCCGCCCGGCGGTGTTAACGCTCGGCGATGCGTCGTCGGAGCGCCCGTTGTTCGCCGTGAGCTTGCCCCTGCGTGGGGTTCTGACCCGGCAACTGAGCGTCGCGGATGCCGGCCCCGGCCAGCCCGGCGCAGCCGCATCCTCTGCACCCTCCGCGGCCGATCCCGCTCTCGCGGGGGCTCCCGCAATGGCCATCGACGCTGCCGCTCCATGGTCGCTCGCCCTGGAGCGCGGTCCGGCGCAGGACGGCGCGCCGCTACTCGACGGCGCCGGACTCGTCACCGGGATGGTGCTCTTGCCCGAGGAGGACAGCGCCGAGCCGCGGTTCTTGCCGGTGACCGTCCTGCGCGACTTTCTCACGAGTGCGGGCATCGCGTACTACAGCGCTGCCGGTCTCGGCAAGCTCAGCCGACAGGAACTGCACCGCCGTGCCGCGGGCTTCACGGTGCACGTGGAATGCCTGCCTTAACAAATCGTCATCAGAGCCCCCTTGCCAGCCCGTGCGTGCTGCTGTCAAATCCCGCCGCGCCGGCCGGCGGCAGACCTGCCTGAGCCGCCGGCGGCACGGGAACAGCCGAAGTTGAACAGGGGAAAGCACGCAGATGATCGAGGTACGCGACCTGAGCCGCAGCTATGGCGCGCTCAAGGCGGTGGACCTGGTGTCCTTCGACATCGGCCGCCGCGAGATCGTCGGTCTGCTGGGCCACAACGGCGCCGGCAAGACCACCATCATGAAGATGCTGACAGGTTTTCTGGAGCCGAGCGGCGGCAGTATACGCATTGACGGTCTAGACATAGCCGCGCACCGCCGCGTGGTCCAGCGCAAGATCGGCTACCTGCCGGAGAATTGTCCGCTGTACCCGGACATGACGGTGCTGGAGCACCTGGACTACCAGGGAACGCTGCACGGCATAACGCGAGCTGCGCGCCCGGCCGCCATCCGCCGCGCGGTGGAGCGAACCGAGCTTGGCGCCAAGGTGACGGCAACGGTCGCAACCCTCTCGCGCGGCTACCGGCAACGCCTCGGTGTCGCAGCCGCGCTGCTGCACGAGCCGGATCTGCTGATCCTGGACGAGCCCACCAACGGGCTGGACCCGTCGCAGATCCAGCACATGCGCGCGCTGATCCGAGAACAGGCGGGGCACGCCACCGTCATCGTCTCCACCCACATCTTGCAGGAGGTCGAGGCCGTCTGCGGTCGGGTGCTCATCATGCGCGCCGGCCGGCTCGCGTTGGACAGCGCTATCGGTGCCATCGGCGCGACGCCTCGGCTGCGCATCACCCTGGACCGCGACCTCGCCGAGGCGCGTGGCCTGCTCGCCGGGCTGCCCGGCGTCACAGCCGTCGACCACATCGGCGACGAGGGCAGCCGCCAGGATTACGCGCTGTCCACGGACGACCCGGAGGCGGCGGCCCCACAGGTGGCCGCAGCCGTCATCGGCCAGGGCTGGCCACTCTACGCGCTGGCGCGGGAGCGCCATGACTTGGAGGCCCTCTTCGGTCAGATTTCGGGCCTGGTCGAGGCGTCTGAGGCCCCTGAGCAGGCGGGCGCTCAGCCCGCGGGCGCCGATGCCCCAATCGGTACAAAGGCCGCGGAGGCTGCCCATGTCTGACATCCTGCGCACCACCCGCAAGGAGCTGTCGAGCTTCTTCGGCTCGCCGGTGGCCTACTTGTTCATCGGCGCCTTTCTGGCGGCCTGTCTGTTCGTGTTCTTCTGGGTGGAGTCCTTCTTCGCCCGCAACATCGCGGACACCCGGCCGCTATTCGACTGGATGCCGTTGCTGCTGATCTTCCTCGCCGCGGCGCTCACCATGCGGCTGTGGAGCGAGGAGCGACGGGCCGGCACGCTCGAGGTGCTGGCGACCCTGCCGGTGCCCACCTGGAAGCTGGTGGCGGGCAAGTTTCTCGCCGCGCTGGCGCTGGTGACGGTAGCCCTGCTGCTGACCATGCCCCTGCCCGTGACTGTGGGCATCCTGGGCGAGCTGGACTGGGGACCTGTACTGGGTGCCTATCTCGCCACCCTGCTGTTGGCCGCGGCCTACATCGCGATCGGACTCTTCGTCTCGGCCCGCACCGACAACCCGATCGTCGCACTCATCGGCACCACCTTGCTGTGCGCGCTGTTCTATCTCATCGGCTCGCCGGCCTTGACGGCCCTGTTCGGCCATGGCGGCGGCGAGGTGCTGCGGCTGTTCGGTACAGGCGCGCGGTTCGAGTCCATCACCCGCGGCGTCATCGATCTGCGCGACCTCTACTACTACCTGAGCCTGGTCGGCGTGTTCCTGGCGCTCTGCATCTACAGCCTGGAGCGCTTGCGCTGGGCGGTGGACAGCGATCGGCAGGCCAGCCACCACCGCTGGCAGCTCATCACCCTGCTGGCCGCGGCCAACCTGATCGCCGCCAACCTCTGGCTGCAGCAGCTGGGCGTTGCCCGTGCCGACCTGACCGAAGGCAAGCGCTACAGCGTCTCCGACGCCACGCGCACCTACCTGAGTCAGCTCCGGGAGCCGCTCCTGATACGCGGCTACTTCAGCGCCGAGACCCACGCGCTGCTGGCGCCCCTGGTGCCGCAGCTCAGGGATCTGCTGCGGGAGTACGAGGTGGTCGGCGGCCCCAATGTGCAGGTGGAATTCGTCGACCCTGTTACCTCGCCGGAGCTGGAGCGCGAGGCGGGCGAGCAGTACGGCATCCGCCCGGTGGCCTTCCACACCGAGGGCAAGTATCAGTCCGGCGTGGTCAACTCCTATTTCGACATCCTGGTGAAGTACGGCGACCAGTTCGAAACCCTGGGCTTTCAAGATCTCATCGAGGTGAAGGCCCAGGGCGAGACCGACCTCGACGTGCGCTTGCGCAACCCCGAGTACGATCTGACGCGCACCATCAAGAAGGCGCTCTACGGCTACCAGGGCGGGGGAAATGCCTTTGCCGGGATCGGCGATCCCATTCGCTTCCGCGGCTTCATCTCGGCCGCCGACACACTGCCGGAACCCTTGCCCGGTGTGCGGCAAGATCTGGAAGCGGTGCTGAGCGAGCTCTCCGATGAGGCCAACCGCGGTGGTGCCGAGCGCTTCGACTGGCAGATCGTCGATCCGGCCAGCGACCCGGCCGTGGCGGGGGAGATCGAAGAGCGCTTCGGTTTCCAGCCGCTGGTGCTGGGGCTGCTGAACCCGCGGCCGTTCTACTTCTATATGGTACTGGAGCAGGGCGCACGCGCCGTGCCGGTGCCACTGCCCGAGGGCATGGAGAAGGCCAGCCTGGCGCGCGCCATCGAGGCCGGAATCAAGCGCTTCGCACCCGGCGTGCTCCGCACCGTCGCCCTCTACACGCCGGACCCGGCACCGGCCGGCTTTCCCGGCATGCCGCAGCAGAGCGGACCCGGGTATACACTGCTCAAGGAAACCCTCCGCGAGGGCTTTGCCTTGCGTGATACGGATCTCACCACGGGCCAGGTGCCCGAAGACGCGGACCTGCTGTTCGTCGTCGATCCCAGGGCCCTGGACGAGAAGCAGCAGTTTGCGGTGGACCAGTTCCTGATGCAGGGTGGGACCGTGGTGGTTGCATCCAGCAGCTTCGACGTGGACCTGACTGGCAGTCGAATCACCGCCGGCTCGGCGCAGACCGGACTCGAAGACTGGCTCGCGCACCAGGGCGTGACTATGGCGCCGAGCCTGGTGATGGACCCGCAGAACACGCCCTTCCCGATCCCGGTGCAGCGCCGCGTGGGCGGCTTCGTGGTGGAAGAGATCCAGACCCTCGACTATCCGTACTTCCCGGATGTGCGCGCCGGCGGGCTTGCCGAGGACAGCGGCATCACCGCCAACCTGGGGCAGATCACCATGAACTGGTCCTCGCCCCTCACCCTGGACGCCGACAAGAACGCGGAGCGCCAGGTCATGCGGCTTATCGAGAGCTCCCGTGCCGCCTGGACTACAGAGTCGCCGGACATGCAGCCCGACTTCGAGCAATACGGGGCACTGGGCTTCCCGGTGGGCGAGGACCACGGTCGTAAGCTCTTGGCGGTGTCCATCGAAGGGCGCTTCGAGTCCGCCTTCGCCGGCGAGCGATCGCCGCTGCTGCCGCCCGAGGGGGCGACGGGTCAAGCGGCGGGTGACGAAGGCGACGCGGCGGAGGACGCAGGCATGGAGCCGGCCGCCGAGGCCCAAGATCCGGCAGTGGATGAGGTCGCGGGAGACATGGCCGCCGGGGAGGACGCCGCCGCGGCCGAGCAGGCGCCAGCGCAGCCGAAGGTCTCCGCCGTCGTCGAGCATTCGCCGGCCTCGGCGCGGCTCATCGTCATCGGCTCCGGCAGCTTCCTGAGCGATACCGCAATCAGCCTCGCCACCCAGGCCACCCAGACCCAGTACCTCAAGCCGCTGGAATTCGCACAGAACGCGGTGGAATGGTCGCTGGAGGACCGCGGCCTGTTGGCGCTTCGCGGTCGCGGCCAGTTCAGCCGGCTGTTGTCACCTGTGGGCCCTGAGGCACGCATGTTCTGGGAGAACCTGAACTATGCGCTGGCCGGCATCGGGCTGGCACTCTTGTACTGGCTGCATCGGCTGCTGCACCGCCGTCGCGAGCGGGTGCTTACCGAGATGCTTGCGGGAGGGCACTGAGATGACGGACAGGACCACGACCGCCGTGACCGGTGCAACCGACACCGGGCGCCTCTACGGCCTTGGCCTCGACGCCGACTGGCGCCTGGCGCTGCGGGCGCCGCTGGTGCTGGTGCTCACCGCAACGCTGGTGCTGCAACTCGGGCTCGCGCTGCTGTTGGGCGGCGGGCGAAGCATGGCTCCGGCGGCGCAGGACGTGCCGCTGCTGGACCTCGACTTCGACGGGGTCACCGAGCTGAGCATCGGGTCCGGCGATGGCCAGACGCTGGTACTGAGGCGCGACGGTGCTGCCTGGTTGCTGCCGGCGCTGGACGACTTCCCGGTCAGTGCCGCTCGGGTCGACACCCTGCTGGACGACCTCGACGAGCTCAGGCGCCCTCTGCCGGTGGCCACAAGCGCCGACGCCCGGCGCCGCTTCAGGGTGGCCGACGACGCCTTCGAGCGGCGGCTGACCCTGCGCGCCGACGATGGCGAGGCGACGCTGATCGTCGGCGACTCCCCCGGCTTCCGCCGGCTGTTCGCGCGCCTGGATGGCGAGGATGCGGTCTATGATATCAGGCTCGCACTCTTCGACCTGAGTGCGGAGGCGGACGACTGGATCGACCGCGGTCAGCTCCAGCTCGACCCTGGCGAGATCACTCGCATTGCCGCCACCGGCGGCTCGGATGCCGGCTCGGACGACAGCACGGGTGATGATTGGGCACTGGTGCGCGGTGAAGAGGGCTGGTCGCTGGAGGGCAGTGACGAGGTCGTAGACGAGGCCGCCGCCGACGCGCTGGCGAATGCCGTCGCCACCCTCGGCTACACGGGCGTGCTGGCGCCGGACGCCGACGCCGAGTACGACCTCGACGCCCCGGCACTGGTGCTCACCATCGAGCACAATGGCAAGCAGCGACGCTACCTGTTGGCGCCCATCGGCGATACTGGCGACTACGCGCTCAAGGGCGATGGCGAGCCCTATGTCTACCGCATCGGCGCCTTCGACGCCGCAACCCTAGTGGATACCAACAGGGCCAAGCTGTTGGGAGAGGACGAGCCCGCGGGCGACATTGCTTCCGAAGACGACGGCGCGACCGGGGACGCGGGTGACGACACCGCGGCGCAGCCGGGGACGGCGGACGACGCAGAAGGCGCTGCCGATGCAGGCGGAGCCGAGGTCGCCGAGCGGGCCGAGGCCGGCGCGGCTGCGCCCGAAGCGGCTGTCGAACAGGCCGAGCCATAGGTGCCGCAAACCGAGTCAGTTGAGCCTGCGCCAATCGGTCAGGAGTAGTGCAGCAGTGCGAATGTCCGGAGACCGTCTCAGGTCGTTGTCGTTGTCGTGATCGCGGTCTGGACTGTGCGGCTATTCGATTACGATTGCGATTGCGATTACGACAACGACAACGACAACGAGGGGATCCCTGTCTCGGAACTTTCGCAGCAAAGCGCAAGGAAATGCCGGCCCGGCCGGCATTTCGGTATGCCGCATTGCGGCGAGCTTGTGGCATCCGCCTTGCTCGGCCGTTTACGGGCGCTTTCCCTTGCCCCAGCCCGGAGCCTGCGATGCCGCGCATCAAGCTCGACTTCCAGAACCGAGAAGGCCACAAGCTCTCCGGCCTGCTCGAGGCGCCCCCGCCCGGCGTGCCGACCCTGCGCCATGCGCTATTCGCGCACTGCTTCACCTGCGGTAAGGACATCGCAGCGGCATCGCGTATCAGCCGTGCGCTGGCCGCACGGGGTATCGCTGTGCTGCGCTTCGACTTCACGGGCCTCGGCAACAGCGATGGCGACTTCGCCAATACGAGCTTCAGCTCCAATGTGCAGGACCTAATCGCCGCCGCGAAGGCGCTGGCGGCCGAGCATGCCGCGCCCGCAATGCTCATCGGCCATAGTCTGGGCGGTGCGGCGGTGTTGGCGGCGGCGCCGCAGCTGCCGAGTGTCGAGGCCGTGGTGACCATCGCCGCACCCGCGACGCCGAAGCATGTGGAGCACCTGTTCAGCGGCGTGCGCGGCGAGATGGAGGCCACCGGCGAGGCGGAGGTGCAGGTGGGGCATCGGCGCTTCCGCGTCCGCCGGCAATTCCTGGACGACCTGGAGCACTATGCCGACGCCGACCACATCCGCAGGCTCAAGCGGGCGCTCTTGATCTTCCACTCCCCGGTGGACGAGATCGTGCCCATCGCCGAGGCGGCGAAGATCTACCAGGCGGCGCTGCACCCGAAGAGCTTCATCTCCCTGTGCCAGGCGGACCACTTGCTCTCCAACCGCGAGGATTCGGAGTACCTGGCCGAGACCCTCGTGGCCTGGGCGAGCCGGTACCTGGAGCTCCGCACCCATGCGGAGGAGGCCGGGCTCGGCACCGCACCGGAGGCGGCGCCGGGCGAGGTGGTCGTCACCGAGCGCGAGGGCCGCTTCCTGCGCGGGCTGTATACCGAGCACCATCAACTCCTGGCCGACGAGCCGAAGGCCGTCGGTGGCACCGACCTGGGTCCGTCGCCCTACGACCTGCTGTTGATGGCGCTTGGCGCCTGCACCTCCATGACGCTGCGCATGTACGCCGACCACAAGGGCCTGCCGCTGGACGACGTCGAGATTCGGCTCCGCCACGACCGCGTCCACATAGACGACTGCGACGCCGACTGCGACGACGAGATCCGGAGCCTCGCGGACAGGCAGGGCCGCATCGAGCGCATCGAGCGCCACATCGATCTCACCGGTGACCTGAGCGCGGACCAGCGCGCGCGCCTCGAGGAGATCGCCGACCGCTGCCCGGTGCACCGCACCATCATGGGCAGGCCACAGATGGTTCTGCGGCTGGGTGCACGGGGCTTGAGCGCCGAGCCTGACCAAGGATCGGAACAGGTGTCCTGAGCCGAGTGGTGCCTTGGCGCAGCTTCTCGTCCGAGCTCGTCGGCCTTCGGGCTGAGCAAGGTGAGACCCCAAGCCGAGGTGCTGCCGTGCGTCTATTGCCGTCGTTGTCGAACGCCAGACCCGCCAGGACCGGCTCGCGATTGCCGAGGTCGCCGATGATGCGGATCACCGGCCGCGGGGAGATCCGGCACCGCTCTGTGCCCCCGCGTGTATCGCCTCAGGCGATTTCTGTCAACAAACAGACCGCCTGGCTTGTCTTTTCGCCCGCCTTCTGCGTCGCGGCAGCGGGCACAGCGCTCGACTATGCGCCCGCTGCCG
>JANQFI010000163.1 GCA_028277905.1 Chromatiaceae bacterium
TGTAGATCATCGTGGTCTTCACGCTGCTATGGCCCAACAGCTCCTGGATCGTGCGGATGTCGTAGTTGGCCTGCAGCAGGTGCGAGGCATAGCTGTGCCGATTATGCCGCATGCGGCATAAGCGTCATCTGGGCTCTCCACGTAACCGGACTAGCCGCTGCGCGGTGGGGCAGCAAGTGGCCAAAAGCGCTATCTGAAGCATCCGATTGGGAACCAATATCCAGTTCAAGGCCGTCAGATGGCTTCTGGAGCAGATCGCGGCCGGCAGCTCCGTTTAAGTGGAGAGCCCAAAGCGTCATTATGCCGAATCCCGGATTATGCCGAACGGCCGATTCCCGACAGTCGTTAGCGACCGTTAGTCGGGGCGGTTGCACTGCGCCGGGACTGTTGCGTTCGGCAGAATCCGGGTGTCTCCTGACACCGGCCATCCGGCCGGTATCGCGAGGAGACAAATCATGAAAAAGCTGTCATCGTCGGTTGCGGGGCCGTTGGCGCCCTAGGCGGACCCCTTCGCGCAGCGCCTTGTCGAGCAGGGCTACGCGCCCTGGAGCGTTCAGGACAAGCGCCATGTCGTTGCCGGGTTCAGCGCTTGGCTCGGGGAGCATCAGCTGTCAGTAGGCGCGGTCGATCAGCAGTGCGTCGGCGCTTGTCTGCACGATTTCCACCGGCTTGAACGGCGTCGCGCGCATGGTGATTGGACCACCCTGCGCGCGTTGCTCGATCTGCTGTCCGATACCGGCGTGCTGGCGAGCGCGACGGCCGTTGCAGAGGCGGGAGCACAGGCCGAGATGGTCCAGGCGTTCAGGCGCCACCGCATTCAGGAACCTGGCCTCGCCCTGACGACAGTGGCGACCGACGTTGCGGTCGCGTGGCGTTTTCTCACCGCCCACTGTGGTCCGGCAGACGCGGATTGCAGCGCGTTGCAGGCGCATGACGTCATCGCCCTCATGCGCGCGCAGGCGCGGCAGCTCGCGCCCAAGCCGGCGCAGTTGGCCGGCACGGCGTGGCGCGGCTTGCTGGGTTTTCTCCCTCAGCGTGGTCGCCTCGCGGACGATTTGGCGCGAGTGGTGCCCACGGTCGCGGACTGGCGCTGCTCGGGGGTACCCAAGTATCTCCCGGTCGAGCAGGTCGAGGCGCTGTGGGCAAGCTGCGATCAGCGCACTGCCGTGGGTCTGCGCGATGATGCCGTGCTGCTGTTGCGCGCGCGTCTGGGGCTGTGCGCCGGCGAGGTCGCGCACTTGTGCCTGGAGGACATCGACTGGTCCGAGGGACCGCTCAGGGTGCGCGGCAAGGGCGGGCGGTGGCGTCGGTTGCCGCTGCCGGTGGCTGTCGGCGAAGTCGTGGCCCGGTATCTGCGCGCGGGGCGTCCGCCCTGCGCGACGCGGCGGGTGTTCGTACGGGTGCGGGCACCGCATACCGGCTTTGCCGGCTCGGTGGCGATCGATGGCATCGGTTCGCGCGCCTTGGCGCGAGCGGGCCTTCAGCCGCCGATGCGCGGTGCGCATTTGCTGCGCCACTCCTTGGCCACGGCGATGCTGCGCCAGGGGGCATGGTTGGCCGAGATCGGCCAACTCTTGGGCCATCAACTGTCGCAAGCCACGGAGCTTTACGCCAAGGTCGACGCGCTTAGCCTCACGAAGCTGGCGCAACCGTGGCCGGGAGGGACATCATGAGCGCGCTGGTCGCAGCCGTGCAGCAGTACCTGGCCTTGCGGCGATCGCGCGGATTCAAGCTGACGGACGTCGGCCGCAATTTGCACCAATTCGCGTGCGTTGCCGAGCACGAAGGCGTCGAGTCGATCACCACTGAGCTGGCGCTGCGCTGGGCGACGCAACCGAGCACGGCGTCACCGGTGCATTGGGCCAGGCGGTTGGGTATCGTTCGCCAGGCTGCCCGCTACTACGGCGCCCTGGATGCCAGCACCGAGATTCCGCCGCCGGGACTGCTGCCGTATCGCCACATGCGTCAATCGCCCGATGTCTACCCCGACGCGGAGATCCCCGCCCGCATCGAGGCGGCCGCAGGGTTGCCTTCGCCGAGCGGCCCGCGGGCGGTAACCTCTGCAACCTTGTTCGGCCTGTTGGCCGTCACCGGCATGCGTGTCGGCGCGCCGCTCGGGCTGGACCGCACCGATGTGGATCTGCAGCACGGCAGCCTCAGCATCCGCGGCGCCAAGCTCGGCAAGTCGCGGTGGCTGCCGCTGCACGTGAGCACCACCGCCGCACTGAGGCGCTATGCCGAGCAACGCGACGGTCTGTCTCCCACACCGTCGACACCGAGTCTTTTCCGCTCCGAGCAGGGCACCCGGCTCACGACCTGGAGTGTCCGTGCGACCTTCGTGAAATTGTCGCATCAGCTCGGCCTGCACGCGCCCGAGGATCATCACGGCCCGCGGCTGCAGGATCTGCGCCACCGCTGCGCCATCCGCACCCTGCTTGATGGGTACCGCAGCGGCGTCGATGTCGAGCAGCGCCTGCCGCAGCTCGCCGCCTATCTGGGGCATGCGCATGTCGGCGACACCTATGGGTATCGCTCCGCGACGCCCGCGCTGCTGGCGTTGGCTGCGCGACGGCTGAAACCCGAGCGCTTCGGGGAGGGGCAGCCATGCGCGCGGGAGCAAACCTGGCGCCGCTGCTCGAGCGCTTCTTCATCGAGCGGCTGATGCAGCAACGCCAAGCCAGTGCCCATACTGTTGCCGGCTACCGGGATACCTGCTTGCTGTTGCTGCGTTTCATCCCGGCGCACACCAACAAGGCCCCCTCCAACCTGTCGCTGCGCGATCTGGATGCGCCCGTGCTGGGCGCCGTCTTGAATGACCTCGAACAGGGGCGCGGCAATTGCGCCCGCACGCGCAATGCCCGGCTGGCGGCAATACATGCCTACTTCCGCGATGCCGCGCTCTATGCGCCAGCCGCCGGCGCCCTGATCCAACGCGTGCTCGCGATACCGAGCAAGCGCTTCGAGCGACAGGCTATCTCCTGTCTGCGCCATGCGGAGATCGAGGCGCTGGTGGCTGCTGCGGACGCCACAACCCAGATCGGGCGCCGCGATCGCACGCTCCTGCTCGTGATGGTGCAAACCCGGGTTGCGGGTCTCGGCACTGATCGCGCTGCGCTGCCGCGATGTGGTGCTCGGGCAGGGCGCTCATGTCCGCTGCCTCGGCAAGGGACGCAAGGCGCGCTGTACCCCCTTGCGGGATGACGCGATCACGGCACGGCGTGCTTGGCTGAATGCGCGCGAACGCCGACCCGAGGACCCGCTGTTTCCCAACCGGCTCGAGCGCCCGCTCAGCCGCGACAGCCTCGCGCCTCTGGTCGGCAAATACGTCGCCCTCGCACGGCGACGCTGCCCTGCCTTCGCGGACCAGCACATCACCCCTCACGTCTTGCGCAATAGTGCGGCCATGGCACTGCTCCAGCGTGGCGTCGAGCGTACCGTCATCGCCCTGTGGCTGGGACATGAATCCGTGGAGACCACACAAATCTACCGGCACGCCGATATGCGGATGACGGCGCGGGCACTCGCCCAGACCGCCAATGTCGATGTCGCACCGGGACGCTACCGCCCTGACGACGAACTGCTCGCCTTTCTGACGGGCCTGTGATTATGCCGAATGGCCTTCGCTGCCAAGCCAGAGCGCCACCAGGACCTTGATCATAACTCCGGCCGCCATTGGGAACGGCCACCAGCGAGCATTCTGTATACTGCGGATTTTACAGCGATTCTTAACTGAAAACCCGCTGCTGCAGTGGGTTTTGGCCGGACTAATGATCGAGGCCGCCACCCGCACCCAGGCCGGGGTTCGGCATAATCCGGTGTTCGGCATAATGGCGCAGGGTATGAGCCGAGGCCCGCTTCGGGATTCCGGACGCCCGCACCGCCGTCTTGAGCGCCTTTTGCAGGGCCGTCTCGTGAAGGTGATAGCGGCGCCGCTCCGACGTGCCGGGGATCGGGGTCAGCTTGGCCGCCGGGAAGAACCACTGCCAGGCGAGCCCCGTCGCTGCCGACCGCGACTTCTGCTCGTAGCGATCCGGGAGAAAGGTGCCCGCATAGTCGGCCGCGAGATCGGCGCGGTGGACGCGGGCAACGGTCTCCAGCTGATCCCTCAGCGACGGCAGCAAGACCTCCGGCAGCGGCACGGTCCGATCCTTGCCGCCCTTGCCGTCGTGGACCGTCAGCACTCCCATCTCCAGATTCACGTCCTGCACCCGAAGCTTCAGGCACTCGAACAAGCGCAGCCCGCAGCCGTACAGGAGCTTCGCCGGCAGCGCGAACGGCGGCGCCAACACGGCCAGCAACCGCGCGACCTCATCCCGGGAGAGGACCACCGGGACGTACGGCCGCCTTTTTGCGCGCACCACCCCATCGACCGTCCCGAACTCCTTTCCGAGCGCATGACGGAACACGAACAGCAGTGCGTTGAAGGCCTGATTCTGGCTCGACGCCGACACATGCTGGTCGATCGCGAGATGGGTCAGAAAGGTCTTCACGTCGTCGACCGTCAGGGACGCCGGCGGCTTGCCCGCGGTGAAGCCGTGAAGCTTGCGCACCCAGCTCAGATAGCTCTTCAGGGTCTTGCGGGAATAGTGGCGCAGCTTGATCGCCGCGGCAATGCGCTCGTACAGCGCTGGCCAGCTGCCGGGCACCGCGGCCTGCGTCGCGGCCGAGCGTCCCGGCGGCGAAGCGGCCGGCGCATGGGTGGAGCCACCCGCCGTGGATTGTTCCGGTGCCGCGGCCCGCGGTGCGGCCCGATGACGCTCGCCGGCACGCGTCTCCCCGGTCCCTTCGACTGCTCGGCCCACAGGCTGGCTGTAGGCGGGTGGCGTCTCCGCGATCTGGCGCTCGC
>JANQFI010000210.1 GCA_028277905.1 Chromatiaceae bacterium
TGTCAACAAACATACCGCCTGGCTTGTCTTTTCGCCCGCCTTCTGCGTCGCGGCAGCGGGCACAGAGCTCGACTATGCGCCCGCTGCCGCTCCTTGAAGCCGGGCGAAAATCCTGCGCCATTCGGTATGTTTGTTTCGGGCAATCGCCTTACTATCCGTTGGGCCAGGGACTCATGCACGGCCATGACCAAGCGCCGGCGCAGCTCGGTAGGGCCGACCAGCAACAGACAGAGCCGACTCTCGGCGTCTATCTGGTAGTTGGTGAGCAGCCGCAGGTCTTCGAGCACCTCGTTACGCAGATGATGCGCCTCATCGACCATCAGCGCCGGGCGCTGCTTGGCTTCCAAAGGCAGACGGGTGACCTCCGAGCGGATGACGCGGAAGGCCGCTGCACGGTTGCGCTCGGTGGGCAGGCCCAGCTCCCAGCCGATGGATTTGTACATGTCCATGACGTTGCCGGTGGACAACGACGCGTAGAAGACCGGATACAGCCCCGGATGCAGTGCTGCGGCCACCTTGCGGCAGACGGTGGTGTTGCCGGAGCCGGCCTGGCCGGTGACCAAGCCGATGCCGCGCAGCTCCAACAGATGCTTGCGCCGCGCCTCGGACTCGCCGAGGGAGCTGGCGGCGAACAAGACCTCGGGCTCGGGGGTCAGGTCGAAGGGGAAGGCGGTCAGCGCAAGGTGCTTGCGGTAGACCAGCGCCCCTCCCCGCCATCGGCATCCGGCAGCTCGATGTCCAGGCGCAGCTCCGCGCAGGCAGCCTCCAGACTCGGCGCCTGCTCGGCGATGCGCACCACCGCCTCGACCTCCACCAAGGTCCCCGTCAGCCGCGCCGCCAGACAGTCCGGCAGCAGACTGAACCTGCGCCGACCCGTCGGACAATACCAACGCCCCACCAAGGTGCCGGGCGGTGAGATCCGCGCAGAGGTGCCGTGGCGGGCAAGCCCGGCGCCGCCCTGCGGATGCAGCGGACGGCGCAGCAGGCTTGCATTCAGCCAGGCGCGCTGCCGAACAGATTCCTCGCCGGTGTGCTGCCACGCGTAACCTAGTTGCATCGGCCAGCGGCCCGCACGGCAGCTACCGTGGCGGGCCTTCTCATGTCTGGGGTTCGAGGATCGCGCCCCCGGCGCCGAAGCGACGCCTCCCGTAGAAGCCCCGCAAGATCCAACGCGCATCCCTGTCCGCTCTGTGCCACCTTTCCCCGAATCACCGATGGTAGAAGCCCGGCCAATCCTGCCGGTGGTTCGCTAATCAGCGAGACGAACAACAGCCCCCGTGACGGGGCAATCGCGACGCACCTGCGTGCGCTCTACGGCATTGAACGCGCACCGAGCGATACTTGTTTCCACGAGCGCTTCGATGAAGTCCAGCCCTCGCAGCTGCGCCCGCTCTACGACAGCCTATCGGCACTGCTGCAGCGCGGGAAGGGTCTGGAAGGCTTCGACTGGCTCGACGGCCATTACCTGCTCTCGCTCGACGGCAGTGGTTATTGCTCTTCGAAGACGGTGCATTGCCCGCACTACGGGGAGACGCATGACCGCGACGGTACGGTGATCTAGGACCACCAGATGCTCGCCGCGGTGCTGGTCCGTCTCGAGTACAAGGAGGTCGTGCGCGGTGCCCGTGCCCGCTGAAAGATCGACAACGAAAGCGTTAACACCCTCAAGAACCAGGGCTACCACTTTGAGCACAATTTCGGTCACTGCTACCGGCATCTGAACACTGTGCTGATGCATCTGACACTCGAACGCAGAGCACTGGGCTATGCCTGCCCATTTGCTTAAGCGCCGATCGACCGGTCCCACCGTCGCACGCCGGGTCGAGCGGGCATTGCTGCTACGAAGCCAGACCTGACCCTCCCCTCCGATGTGACCCTCCCCTCCGATGCTGACCCTCCCTTCCTGCTACGAAGCCAGACCTGACCCTCCCCTCCGTGCGAAGCCAGACCTGACCCTCCCCTCCGTGTGACCCTCCTTTCCGTGACCCTCCCCTCCGTGACCCTCCCCTCCGACCTGACCCTCCCCTAGACCTGACCCTCCCCTCCCTCCTGACCCTCCCCTCTTCTTCGGCCAGCGGCATCGACTCGGTTGAAGTGGACTACTGGACAGGCCTCAGCGACGCTGGCACCCTGAGCCTGCGTTGCCCGGTGTCATCGCCTGCCTGGGCGAGGGCATCGTCAGGCACAACCCCCGAGGGATGCGTATGAGGACGCTGCTCGCCACCGTCGGCTCCAGCCCGCTGCCCGTCGTCGTCGCGGTTCGCCATCTGCAGCCCGAGCGGTTGATGCTGCTGTACACCGACCCTGTGCATCGTGTCGCAGACCGCATCGCCGAGCATCTGCGCCGCAAGCTTCCGCGCTGCACCCTGTCGCTGTTCGAGATCAGGCACCATAGAACGGCCTCGGGCATTCGCGAGCATCTGCAGGAAGCACCGCCGGACTGGCCGCAGGGCCCGAATGACTGGGCCGAGACCGGTCTCGCCTACACGGGCGGCACCAAGCCGATGGCCGTCCATGTCCATGCCTATTGGCGCGAGCTGGGAGGACGACCCGAGCATGGCTGCTATCTTGCCCCGGACGGCAGGCTCTACTTCGATGACGGCCGCGATGTCCCGGAGTCCGATCTCCCGGCCCTGTGCTTCGAGGACCAGTGCCGGCTGCATCTTGGTGAGGGGCCGATTTCGATCGCCAATGCACATCATGACCCCGGCAACAAGGCATTGGCCATCGCGGTCCGCGCCCAGGTCGCTGCGCAGGGTTGGCGCCACTACCGGGACGCGTTGAAGCCCTGTCGCAATGGCGATACGGCGGGCACGGCGCGCATCCTCGGTGTCGACCCTGGTTGCATCGATGGTCAGTCCAATGCGACGAAGTTCTTAGAAGGCGACTGGCTCGAGGTCTGGCTGGCTGCCGAGCTGGCCGAAGTGCGCGAGCATGGCGATCCGCTGTTCGACGAAGTGCTACAGAGTGTTCGCGCCGAACGTTCGAAGGACTTCGAGCTCGACGTCGTGGCGATACGCGGTTTTCGCGTCTTCGTCTTTTCCTGCACTGCCAAGTCCAGCGACAAGGAGATCAAGTTGAAGTTCTTCGAGGCGCTGCACCGCGCCGCCCGCATCGGCGGTGAGCATGCCCGTGCGGCCCTGGTCTGTCTGCATGAGCATCCGCCGGAGGTCCTGCAGACCGTCCAAGCCGAGGCTTGGCCCGCATACGACACCATGCGGCTATTTGGCAGCGACCAGGTCGCGGGACGAGCCGGGGTCTGTTACTTGACCAGCAGTACCCGCGGGCGTGAGCCGGGACCCGCCATGTCCTTCGAGGCCGCCATCAAGGACTGGGTGCTGCGGCCATGAGCCTGCTGTCGCTGTACGACCTCACCGGCATCCAGTCCTACATCTTCGGCTCGAACGTGCTGAAGGAAAACCTGGGCGGCTCCTATCTGGCGGGTCTTGCATTGAACGACTGGCTGCGGGAGGCGGCCCAAGCTGTCAATGCAACGCCGCACTGGTCCGGCGGCGGCAATGCCATGGTCGAGAGCGCCGATCTAGACCGGGCGCGGCAGCTCGCGACCCTGCTCAGCGCCCGGTTGCAGCACGAGGCGCCCGGTCTTCAGGTCGTCTGTGCCCATGCGGACTGGGACGGCAGCGACGCGGGCTTCCGCGACGCACGGGAGGCGTTGCAGGCGCGGGTGCAGACCGCGAAGGACGGCCGTTGGCCGGCGGCGAGCTTCGACGGCGCCGGGCTGACCGAGCACTGCGCGCAGACGATGGAGCCGGCCATGCAACAGGACGCCGACGGACGCTGGCTCGGCGCCACCGCAGGGGCCAGAGTGGATCGGGCTCGGGAGGCACAGCAGCGACTCAACGGCTTCTACCGTCTCGAGGCCCCGCGGACCTGGACCGCCGAGTTGAACAAGCTCGGCCGCTCGCCCGGCAGCCAGAGCCAGCTCGGCGTGATCCATATCGACGGCAACGGCATGGGCCGGCGCTTCCAGCACGCGCAGACGCTTCGACAGCAGATCGCTCTGTCGGAGGCGGTGATGCGGGCAGGTCAGGAGACACTGAAAGCCGGGCTCAATTGGGTGCATCAGCGGCTGGAGGGCATCACCGACGAGAAGCTCGGCGGCTTCCGCTTGGCGCCCGATGGTGATTCCGAGTGCTTTCCCGTGCGGCCGATCGTCTACGGCGGCGACGACATCACGCTGGTCTGCGATGCGCGCATCGCCCTCGACCTCGCCGCCGAGCTGCTGCGGGCCTGGCATCGAGAAACCGAGCGGCTGCCCGGCGGCGCGGCCCATGCCTGTGCCGGCGTGGCCCTGGTCCGTGTCAACTATCCCTTCTATCGCGCCTACAGGCTGGCCGAGGACCTCTGTCGCGGGGCCAAGCATGCTCTCGGCGACGCGAAGGAGCGGGTCTCGGTGCTGGATTGGGAGCTGATCGCCGGCGCCGGCCTCACCAGATTGGAGCAGCGCCGAGACAGCGAGCTCTATCGCGTCGGTCGAGCACAGCTCCACGCGCGCCCTTACTATGTCGTCGGCGATCCCCCGGCGACGCAACCCTACCGGTGCTGGCAGTGGTTCCGCGAGACCCTGCTGAACGCGATCCAAGCGCAGGCCGACAGCCACACCCGCTTCAAGGATCTGGCCCAAGTGCTGCAACGCGGCCCGGATGCGACCGAGATCTACCTGGCGCGGCTGCGGGACCGCTTCGGCCTGTCTCGCGCGGTGGAATGGACCAATGACGGACCCCTGTGTCTGCCGGAGCCTGCCGGCTCGCCGATGCAGAGCGGATTCCTGGCCGGTGCGACCCCCTACCTCGACGCCATCGAGCTGATGGACCGGATTTTGCCTCTTGCTTGCTACAAGCTGCCGGAGCCGCCGAGCTCGCCCGCAGGAGGCGCGCAATGAAGCTGTACCTGAAGCTGGAGCTCAAGTCCGACACCTGCGTCGCCGGCGCCGGCGGCGGCCGTGTCGGCAATGTGGATACGGACCTGGAGACCGACCCCGCCAGCGGCCTGCCGATCATCCGGGGGCGCACGCTGAAGGGGCTCCTGGTCGAGGAGCTGGTGCAGCTGCTCAGGGTGCTCGAGCCCGCCGGGGCGGGTCCCTGGCACGACGCCGCCGTCGGTCTGTTCGGCGCCCGAGGGCAGACCCGCGGTGGCTGCCTGGCCTTCCACGACGGCGCGCTCCCGGCCGATCTGTCGGCGGCGGTGGCGGCCAGCCACGGCCGTTGGCATCGCGCCCAAGTGCTCGATGCGCTGACCAGGGTCCGTTCTCAGACCATGATCGACCCCGCGAGCGGTGCCCCGCAGCCGCACAGCCTGCGCAGCACCAGGTTGCTGCGGGCCGGCCTGAACCTGCACGCCCGGCTCACGTCGAGTATTGACCTGGACGCACGGCAACGCGCGCTGGTCGCCGCCTGCGTCGCCGCCGTGCGCCGCGCCGGGCTGCACCGCAATCATGGCTGGGGTGAGGTGCGCCTGCGCCTGCTCGATGCCGATGATCGCGACCTGACCGCGGCCTGGCTCAAGGGGCTGCGCCAACCCCAGTGGAGCTCGGTGACGGGAGCCGAGTCAGAGCCGTCGCCTGCAGTGGCGTCGGCATCCGTGCCGACCGGGGCCCATGGCCGCCGTGTGCTGACCTACCGACTGCGCCTGGCGGCGCCCGTGGTCCTGGCCGAGGCCGGCGCCGACAGCAGCAGCGTCGAGACCCTGCCCTACCTCGGCGGCGCGACCGTTCTGGGTGCACTCGCATGGCGTTGGCTCGACCGCAACGCCCCGGGCGACGATCCGGCCGGGCATGCGGATTTTCGCCGGCTGTTCCTCGATGGGTCGGCCCGTTTTTTGAACGCCTATGTCGCCGGCAGCGACCGCAGCCGGCTACTCCCCTGCCCGCTGAGCTTGGCCCGGCGCAAGGGCGACGGCGCCGAGCCCCACCCGGCCTACGACCGCGCCCAACCCGGGTTCGACGCCCAGCGCCGCCGCGAGCCCGACACTCAGTGGACACCACTGGAGACACCCTTGTTCGTGCGGTTCAAAGAACCCGCACCGCCGGACGATGAGGAAGAGGATTACGAGCATACGGATAACACCGAGCCCCGCCTCTACGGCCGCGCGCCGAGCCGCCGTCCGCGACTGCACCAGGCCCGCGACGACCGCGAGGCCGGCCGCTCCACCGAGGGTGCGCTGTTCTCCTATGTCGCGCTCGACGCCAGCGAGGTGCTGTGCGGGCACATCCTCTGCGAGCATGCCGCGGATGCCGCCACGATAAAGGCCCTGCTCGAGGCGGGTCCCCTACCCCTGGGCCGCGCCCGCAACGCCGGCTACGGCGGCTGGGCCGAGATCGAGGCCCTGGAGGAGCACGCCGCTGAGCCCTGGCGAGAGGCGCCGATCCGCCGCAGGTCGCCCCACGAGCCATCGGATCGGCTCGTCGTGACCCTGCTGTCGGACTATCTCGGCGTGAATGCCCAAGGGCAGGCCGATCCCGCCGCGCTGGAGGACGAGATGCGAGCCGCCCTCGGCGTCGACAACCAGGCCCAATCGCGCTTCCTGCGGGGGCGTTCGGTCGCCGGCTACGTCTCCCATTGGCGCATGCGCCGGCCGACACAGCCGGCGGTCGCCGCCGGTAGCCTGCTGGTCTTCAACGGCACTCGACCCGACCCGGCCCGAGTTGCCGAGCTGTGCTGGCAGGGGCTCGGCCAGCGCCGGGCCGAGGGCTTCGGCCGCGTCGCCGTCGATTGGCATGGCGGGCTTGCGCTCCAGGCGCAAAAGGACTCGGCACCGGATTCGATTGCCGCAGCCGCCGCCGGCGATGATGCCGACTCAGCCGCGCTGACCATGCTGAAGCGCCATCTCCTCTATGACACCCTGTGGCACACCTTGACCCATCTCGGCAACAGAGACGCCAAGCGCGTCGCCCATCCGCCGTCGCCGGCGCTGATCGGGCGGCTACGCGGGCGCATCCGCACCGCGAGCAGCGCCGCCGAGGTCCGTGCCTTTCTACGCGACGCCGCTCAACGCGCGGACGACAAGGGTCTGAAGCAGGCGGGGCGGGCGCTGTTGCAGGCGCGCCTCGCCGGACAGTCGCTCGACGATTGGCTGGTGGACCAGCTGTCAGGTACGCAAGCGGACCCGCAACCCGGCTGGCTCCAGCACCCCGAGGTCCGTGACGCCTGCGAGGGTCTGGGGCTGGACCTGGAGCTACTGTCAGCTGGCGAGCGCTGGCGATTGCTGCAAGGCTGTCTGGACGCCTTCTGCGAGCATCTGCGTCGGCGCGCGCAGGCGCATGGGGGTGCCGCCACTGCCGGGGAATAGACCGCCAACTATGGATACCTTGAATCTGAAGCCCCGTGACATCGGCCGTCGCCAGATCTGGCACGCCGTGCTGGCGCTGACCGCGCCCTGCCATCTCGGCGGCGCGGATGCCGACGCCACGTCAGGCCGGCCGCTGGTCCGCGATGGCGCCGGCCGCCCCTATCTGCCCGGCACGAGCCTGACCGGACTGCTGCGCGGGTTGCTGCGCCCGACCGACCCCGAGGCCGCCCTGGCCCTATTCGGCGGCGAATGGGGTGCCGCCGACGACAAGGCTGCACAGGCCCGCTTGCTGATCGCCGACGCGGTGGTGGAAGCGCCCGCGCATGCAGGGATCCCGACCGAGCTGCGCGACGGCGTGCGCATCGACGCCAAAAAAGGGGTTGCCGCCGACAAGAAGAAGCTCGATCTAGAGCTGTTGCCGGCCGGCACCCGCTTTCGGCTGCGCTGGCAACTGGACCTGTACGCGGACGCAGCCCGGAACCGCCCCTTGCTCCGGGGCGCCGTCCTGTTGGCCCGCGCGATCCAAGGGGGTCGGCTCAGGCTCGGCGCTCGCACCCGCCGCGGCCTCGGCACCGCCGTATTGGTCGCGAGCGCCGGCGGATACTGGCGGGTCGAGGATTTTCGCCTCGACGGGCTCGACGGCTGGTATGCCTGGCTGGCCGCGGACCTGGATGGACTGGCCGACGACTGGCCCCGAGTCGAGCCGCGCGTGCTCGCCGATGCCGAGGCGCTGGCGGCCTATCTCGGGATTGAGCCACCGGCTCCGATCCACAACCCCGCATTCGAGGTGCAGCTGCGCCTGCGTGTAGCGGGCTCGCTGTTGATCGGCGCCGACGGCCAAGACCCGGCAGGACCGGATCGGGCCCCGCTGGAGCGCGTCTGCCTGGCACCTGGCGCTACCGAACGCGTCGAGCCGGTGCTGCCCGCCACTGCGCTGGCCGGCGTGCTGCGCCATCGCTGCCTGCGCATCGCCCGGACCTTGGCGCCGGCAGGCAGCGAGGTACCGGCGGCTCTGGTCGACAGCCTGTTCGGACCGTCTGAAATCAAGCGCCGCAGACGCAACTGGGCCTCGCGGCTGTGGCTCGACGAGGTCCCGGTGTTGCATGCCCGGCGGCTACGGCACAGCCGTGTGCGCATCGACCCTTGGACCGGCGGCGCGCTGGAGGGCCTGCTGTTTACCGAGGACGCCGACTATGGCGGCGAGGTCCGGCCGAGGCTCAGGCTCGAGACGGCCGCATCCGCGTGCGATTCGGATACGACGGGCGATCCGGTGCGCGCCTTGCTGCTGCTGGCCCTACGCGACCTGGCCGACGGCGAGCTTGCAATCGGCGCGGAAGGCGGCAGCGGACGCGGCCGGTTCATGCCGCTGCCGAGCGAGCCGTTCGCGGTGACGAGCAACCCGGATGCGCGGCTGTTCCTTCAGCCCGACGGCAGCGTAGGCTGCGAGCCCGCGGACGCCTTCGCCGCCGATTTCGAGGCCCTGCGCCGACGGCTGGGACACCGGAGGACAGCATGAGCGGCATCGAGCTCGGCCCGGCCTGCCTCGAGGTCGAGCCCCACGCCTTGGGCGACGATCTCGCGGCTTCCATCACCGCGGCCTGGGGCGGGGCCTCGGGCCGGCTGGTCGCGCAGACCTTCGGCGGCGTGCTCTGGGGCCGGGTCGCGGAGCAGGGGTTGGAGCTTGCGAGCACCGTGCGCCTTACCCCCGAGCGGCTGTTGACCGCCGCGACGCTGATCGCCGCCCGGCTGTTCGCGCCGGACCGCGAGCTGCGGGTCTGGCAGCAGGACCGCGGGCTCCGCGCCTGTGTGCTGCGGGAGGGCGAGGACGGCACCTGCTATGCCCATGCGTTCGAGCGGACCTACGCGCTGCGGCTGCCCTCAGATCTCCCGGTGCCCGCTCGTGCCTGGTTTAGAGCCGCCGAGCCGAGCGATCCGGACGCCGCGTCCGAGTCACGGCCGGGCCGGCTACGGGTGCGCCATTACCTGAGCCGCGACCCGGCGAGCGGTCTGCTGCGCCTGGCCGAGCACCGTCTGCTCGACGTGCAATGATCGAAGCGGAGGCCGCAATGACCCTGCCGGAGCACCGAGATCCGATCTCCACCAACCGACGCGGCCAAGCGCCCTACAACTTCGTGCCGCTACCCGAGGCCATCCTGCACGCCGGCGAGGCCTTCGAACAGCACGACCGCCTCGACTCGGACCGGCTGCATGGCCGCATTGATCTGCGCATCAGCACCGAGACCGAGCTCTACACCCGCGCCGCCTATCCGCCGGCAGAAGAGCCCAATGCGGTCTGCGACTCCAGGCCGCGACAAGACTTCTACCACCACGGCGACCCGCGGCACCCGGTCATCCCCGGTGCCAGTCTGCGCGGCATGGTCCGCGCGTTGGTGCAGATCCTCTCCTACAGCCGCATCTCGCGCCGCGCCGCCCGCGACGACCACCGCTTGACCGCCTTGCGCGACGAGGCCCTGGTCTACCGCGCGGTCGCGGACCAGACCACCCCGACCGGCGCGGCCTACAACGCGCGCTTCCTCGGCAAGCGGGGCCGGCTGGACTTCGACTATCCGAGCACGCGCGTGCGAGGCGGCTATCTGGAACAAGACCCACGCGGCGCCTGGCGCATCCGTCCCGCCCACCGTATCGAAGGCGCGAGCTTCGTGCGCATCAATCTGCGCGACCTGGCGCGCAACGGCTTCCCGACCATGGACAAGCACGGCGAGGCCATCGCCAATCGCGTGCTGCCGGTCTGGGTGCGGCCCGAGCCGGTCCGTGCGCATCGCCACCGTCGCGTCGCGCTGCACTACGCCCGCACCGATCGCATCAGCCGCGACAAGGCCGACGGCCTGGTGCCTGGCAGCCTGATCTACGCCGGCGCGATGGGCACCCGGCACATGCACACGGTGATCTACGCACCGGATCGCGGTGCCCAGCCGATCCCCATCGACGAGGGCATCTGGGAGCAGTACCGCGAAGACCGCGATCAGCAGCGCGGAATCCCCTGCCGCAAGATCGGCAAGGCGGGCGACCCGCTGTTCTACCTGCTCGCAGAGAACGGCCAAGACCTGGAGTTCATGGGTCCGACGCTCTTCTTCCGCGTGCCCTATCCCTACCGCACCGGCAACTTCGTGCCCGAGGCCTGCATCGACGGCGACGGCCCGCTCGATCTGACCGAGGCGATCTTCGGCACCGTTGACGGCCTTCCTGCCGACGATCGATCCGAAGCCGGCGTCCTTCGCGGCCGGGTCGCCTTCGACGACGCCACCCAGGCGCCGTCGACGCCCGACGCATCGCCCTTCCTGGAGGGCCGCGACGGCTATCGCATCCCGTCGGTCCTATCCGCCCCGAAGCCGACCTCCTACCAGAACTATCTGGTGCAGACCGACCCAGAGGGCGACAAAGGGAGGCTCCTGAGCTACGCCGCGAAGACACCAGACAGCGGCTCGCGGGCGGCGACGGCCCTGCGCGGATTCAAGCAGTACTGGCATCGGGGTCGAGCCGATCAGCCTGCGCCTGCCGCGACCGAGCCTGGCGAGCGCGACCTGCACCTCGATCCGCCCACCGAGCACAAGGACCAGTACACCTGGATTCGTCCAGTGCGACCCGGCGTGGTGTTCACCGGCCGAATCCGCTTCGAGAACCTGCTGCCTGAGGAGCTGGGCGCACTGCTGGCCGCGCTGGAGCTGCCCAGTGGCTGCCGGCACCGCCTCGGCATGGGCAAGCCGCTCGGCCTGGGGTCGGTGCGGATCGAGGCCGAGACGACGCTGATCGACCCGCGTGAGCGCTACCGCTCGTTGAGCGATACCGGCAAGCTGGAGCCGGCCGAGGCCCGGCCGAAGCTCGACGCCGCCCGGGACGCCTTTCGACGGCGCGTTATCCACCATCACAATCGCCAAGTCCCCGAGACCGCGGTGCCCGAGACCGCTGAGCTTTGGGATATCCCGCGGCTCGCTAGCCTCAAGACCCTGCTGGATTGGGAGCACCGGCCGCCGCGTGCGCACACCGCCTACCTGCGCGACCCACATCGGCAGGACCTGAAGGAGTTCCGCCAGCGGCGCGTACTGCCCACCCCGGCGGCTGTAGTGGCGACAGCACAGCAGGCAGGGCCGGCTGTGCCGAGAGCGCGACCGGTTCGGCGGCCGGCACCGAATGACATGGAATCCATACCCTCGACACCGGCCCTGCGGGAGCTGCACGCGCTGCTTCAAGACAAGAATTGGAGTCAGCGCCAACGCCTGGACGCCATCGACGACACCATGCTGCACCGGCTGGGAGGCCTCGACGCTGCCGAGCGACGGCAAGCCTGGCGGATGATCGCCGGCACCATCGGCGTGAACCGTAAGACCCGCGAGCGCCTGCGGGCCATCGAGCAGCAGCTGCTCGGAGGTCCAGCGTGACGACACCGAGCGCGGACCGGCTGCGGCTCGCCGCCTTTGCCGCCCGCGACTTCCGCAGCCTGCGCGACATTCGCATCGGCAGCCTCGGCGATGCGGACGGCGGGTCGGGCAGCGACCTGCCGCCGGTCGTGCTGCTCTATGGCGAGAACGACACCGGCAAATCCAACCTGATCGAGGCGGTCGGCGTCTGGCTCCGGATCGTCCAAGCGCTGGCCTGGGCGACGCCATCGGGCTTGAAGCAACGCGAGCTGGTCGGCCTCGACCTCTACGAGGGCCACGAGCCCGACTGGACAGACGAGCGCAGGCCGAACGCCCCCGGCGCAGACGAGCTGCTCGGCCCCGACCCGGACGGGCTGTTTCGCTACGGCAGCGACGGCTTCGAGCTGGACGGCAGGCTGCTCCTGACCGGACCGGCCGGCGCGCGGCGCTTTCGGTTCGCCTTGCGGGTCGCGCGCGCGGATCGGGAGCTCAGCTGCACCGTCACGACGGCCCTGTGGCCGAATGGGCGTCGGGACAGGCCCGTACCGATCAAGGGCGACGAAGACGCCGAGCGGCTGCGCCGCGCGCTGCGCCATGTCTGGCAACAGGTCGGTGCCGAGCGCCATTTCGATGCCGAGCGCCTGCCGGCAACGCCGGCAGAGGCCGCCGAAGGGCCGCTCGATCCCGGCGGTGCGAACCTCAAGCTCGCCCTGTTCCGTGCCGCGAACGGCATCGATGCCGAGGGGCGCGTGCTGGTGCGCGACCGCTTCGCACCACTGCTGACCGGACCGCCGTTCGATCTGCCGACACCGCTGCCGGTGCTCGACCCTGCCGGCGACCTCGGCCTGCTCGTGGTGAGCGCCTCATCGAGGACCGCGGCAGCGGCCCGCAGCAATGGGCGCTGATCGCCGGATTGGTGACAATGAGCCAAGCGGCGATCGCAGGCCTGGAGGAGCCGGAGGCGCACCTGTCGTTCGACGCACAGAAGCGCATCGCCGAGGCACTGCGCGCCCTGGTCGCGGACCCGGCGCACCCGCCGTTTCAGCTCTTCGTCAGCAGTCATTCGTACTTGATGACCGATCTCAGCGGCGATAAGACGATCTATTTCGAAACAACCTTGGTCGACGACGAAACGCGGATCGAAAGACATTGCGATCCCGAGAGACTCGCCGCCCGCTTCCCAAGCCTTGTGCTGAGCGACGACCCTGAGCGTAGGCTGCTCGGGGCCAACCTCGTACGACTCTCCGCCGAGGCCGTGCGTCACCTCAAGGCCAGAACCGGCGATAAGTTGTTCGAGGTATTTTCAGAGGATGGCTCTTTAGCCTTGATGACCCTGGAGGGAATGGATGCATACTTGACCCCGCGGGTTAAGGACAACACCGATCGTGATGCAACCGAATAACGACCTCTTCGCGCGAGCGGATGTGCCGCTTTGCTTCGATACCTCGGCAATCCACGGCAACGTCGCCGGTGCGAACTTACTCCATGCGATCAGGAAGCAATTCCCTGCACGCGAGCCCATCGTGCCTGCGTGGGTCGTTGCCGAGAAGGTGCGGCAGATGCGTTTGGACATGGGCGAGGCGTTCAACATGGCGAAGGTGCGCGGGTTTCTGTCCGACCCGGACCTCAAACTCGAGGTCAAGCCCTTTAACCGCAACACGGCCATCGGTTCCTGGCAAGAGCTTGTCGGTCCCTTCAGCAACGAAGAATGGCGCTGGGAGCATCTGCCTGCAGAGTATGTTCCTCGCCCATGCGCCGAGCGCTGTCGAACCGGGGACCACATCGTCTATGCGATCGCCCGCGCGCATGGAGCACTCCTCGTCACCGATGACCGAGGTCTCGTAGCGCAGGTGCAGACCGACGCCTACCGGCCCGGCGTCGTCATGGTCCAAGCCGTGCAAAGCATGCTCGATGCCTAGGCACTGTTAAGCCTAGAAACAGGAGCTAAGGCGATTTCTGTCAACAAACATACCGCCTGGCGTGTCTTTTAGCCCACCTGCTGCGTCGCGCCAACAGTTGCGTCGTGCGACTATGCGCCTGTTGGCACGCCTTGCAGGCAGACGAGAATCCGGCGCAATATGGTCCGAGCCAATGCGAACCCCCTGACCTCCCATCGCCACCATGCACCTGCAGACGCCAGAACCGGAGCCACGGCGCATCGCCCTGGTCACCGGTGCGACCGGGGCCATCGGCAAGGCCATCGCGACAGGCATCGCCGAGACACCGGGCTTCGAGGTGGTTCTGCTGTGCCGCGACCCGGCCAAGGCCGACGCCGCGGCGGCCGACATCCGCGAGCGCACCGGCAATCCCGCGGTCCGATGCGAGATCGTCGATCTGTCGCGGCGGGCATCCATCACCGACCTGGCCGGGCGCTGGCGCGGGCCTGTCCAGGTGCTCGTCAACAATGCTGCGACGACACCGCGCTCGCGCTGCGAGACTCCGGACGGGATCGAGCTGCAATTCGCGACCAACGTCCTCGGCTACTTCTGGACGATCACGGCGTTCCGGGACGCACTGGCCGCGGCGGCGCCGGCACGGGTCGTCAACGTCGCCAGCTATTGGGCCGGTGGGCTCGATCTCCGAGATCTCGAGTTTCGACGCCGCCGCTACGACAACGACAGCGCCTATCGCCAGTCGAAGCAGGCCGACCGGATGCTGTCGGTTGCCTTCGCCCAGCGTCTGCGCGATGACGGCATCGACGTCAATGCCTGCCACCCGGGCGACGTCGCCTCAGGGTTGAGCCGCGACCTCGGCTTCGGCGGTCACGAGACGCCGGCACAAGGGGCGGACACACCAGTCTGGCTCGCAACCGAGCCGGCACTGACCGGTGAGACCGGGCGGTACTTCGAGCATCGGCGGGCCGTCAGCTGCCGCTTCGGCGCCGATCAGGATGCCGTCGAGGCGCTGTATCTGGGCTGTGCTGGCTATGATTGACTGCCCCACCAGCCGGCCAGAGAGCGGCGGATTTCCACCCCCTGAGCCAGGCTAGTGCAGCAGTGCGAATGCCCCGAGACCGTCTCAGGTCGTTGTCGTTGTCGTCATCGCGGTCTCACCGTGGAGATATTCGATTACGATTACGACAACGACAACGAGGGGATCTCGGTCTCGGAACTTCCGCAGCAAAGCACTAGGTCTTCGCGACCACGCCATCGAGGGTACGGAAAAGCGGTCGGGCCCTCGCCTTCGCCACCGAATTGTCCTAGACACGAAAAAGCCCCGCCGAAGCGGGGCTTTCCTCAACCTTCCTGTCTGGCATAGCGAGTTGTCCGCCCCCTATTGGAACAAGGTGGGCGGAAATCCCACTGTTACATCATATCCATACCGCCCATGCCACCCATACCGCCTGCGCCGCCAGCCGCCGGGGTCTCTTCCTTCGGCTCTTCAGCCACCATGGCCTCGGTGGTGATCATCAGACCGGCTACGGAGGCGGCGTTCTGCAGCGCGGTACGGGTGACCTTGGTCGGGTCCAAGATGCCCATCTCGACCATGTCGCCGTACTCGCCGTTGGCGGCGTTGTAACCGTAGTTGCCCTCACCGTCGGCCACCTTGTGCAGCACCACGCTAGCCTCGGCACCGGCGTTGGAGACGATCTGGCGCAGCGGCTCTTCCATGGCGCGCAGCGCGATGTCGACACCGACCTTCTGGTCGTGGTTGGCCCCTTCCATGCCGCGGATCTTGGGCAGCGCACGCACCAGGGCGACGCCGCCGCCGGGCACGATGCCCTCTTCCACCGCGGCACGGGTCGCGTGCAGGGCGTCCTCGACGCGGGCCTTCTTCTCCTTCATCTCGACCTCGGTCGCGGCACCGACCTTGATGACGGCGACACCGCCGGCGAGCTTGGCCAGACGCTCCTGGAGCTTCTCGCGGTCGTAGTCGGAGGTGGTCTCCTCGATCTGGGCACGGATCTGCTCGCAGCGGCCCTTGATCTCGTCGTCCTTGCCAGAGCCGTCGATGATGGTGGTCTCTTCCTTGCTGATCTGGATCTTCTTGGCCGAGCCCAGCTCATTCAGCGTGGCCTTCTCCAGGGTCAGGCCGACCTCCTCGGAGATGACGGTGCCGCCGGTGAGGATGGCGATGTCCTGCAGCATGGCCTTGCGGCGGTCGCCAAAGCCTGGGGCCTTGACGGCGCAGACCTTGATAATGCCGCGGATGGAGTTCACCACCAGGGTAGCCAGGGCCTCACCCTCGATGTCCTCGGCGACAATCATCAGCGGACGGCTGGCCTTGGCGACATTCTCCAGGACCGGCAGCAGATCGCGGATGTTGGAGATCTTCTTATCGTGCAGCAGGATGTAGGGGTCTTCCAGCTCGGCGGTCTGGCTCTGCTGGTTGTTGATGAAGTAGGGCGACAGATAACCGCGGTCGAACTGCATGCCCTCGACGACATCCAGCTCGTTGTGCAGGCTCTTGCCCTCTTCGACGGTGATGACGCCCTCCTTGCCCACCTTCTCCATCGCCTCGGCGATGATCTCGCCGATGGACTCGTCGGCGTTGGCGGAGATGGTGCCGACCTGGGAGATCTCTTTGTTGTCGGAGCAGGGCTTGGAGAGTGCGGCCAGCTCGTCGACGGCGGCCTCGACGGCCTTGTCCATGCCGCGCTTGAGGTCCATCGGATTCATGCCGGCGGCGACGGCCTTCAGGCCCTCGCGGACCATGGCCTGCGCCAGCACGGTGGCGGTGGTGGTGCCGTCACCGGCGACGTCGGAGGTGTGGGAGGCGACCTCCTTGACCATCTGCGCACCCATGTTCTCGAACTTGTCGGCCAGCTCGATCTCCTTGGCGACGGAGACGCCGTCCTTGGTGACGGTGGGCGCGCCGAAGGACTTCTCCAGCACGACGTTGCGGCCTTTGGGGCCCAGGGTGACCTTGACGGCGTTGGCCAGGATGTTGACGCCGCTCATCATGCGGTTGCGGGCGTCAGACGCGAATTGGACTTCTTTGGCAGCCATTGGGCGATTACCTCGGTGTTCGGTTTGGGTAGTGATTCAGCCGGATGCGGTCGGGCGTGTGCGCAAGCTTAGGCGATTGCCGGAAACAAACATACCGAATTGCGCAGGACTTTCGCTCGTTTTCAAGGAGCGGCAGCGGGCGCATAGTCGAGCTCTGTGCCCGCTGCCGCGACGCAGAAGGCGGGCGAGAAGACAAGCCAGGCGGTATGTTTGTTGACAGAAATCGCCCTAGTCCTTGAGGCCCCTGGGATTGGTGAAGCGCTCGTTCAGGGTCTGAACATAGTTCTCGCAGTCCCGCAGCACCTCGATGACGCGGCCCTCGGACCAGGTGCCGTAGCCTGCCGGGCGGCCGAACAGCTCCTGGCCCCAGCGTCCGACGTTGGCGTTGAAGGCGGCCAGCGGATCGCCCGGCAGTTGCTTGCCTTTGAGCTGCCGCTTCAACCAGCCTCGGGCGCTGCCAGCGGCGACCCGGCGCGCGCCGAGATGCAGCAGCAGCCCGACCAGGGCCACCAGTCCTATCGCGATCTGCTTGCCGCGCGCAACACCTTCGGACTCCAACCAGGCGAGCCAGGCCGGTTGATAACTGAGCCCCTGCCAGTCGCCGACGCTGATGCTCCAGAACAGCAGCCCCGCCGCCAGCGCCAGGTATACCAGCAGGTCCAGCCACAGGGTCTTGGAGCGCCACCGCCGCAGCGCCCGGCTCAGCAGTGGGATGCTCTCATCCGCCAGCTCGGTGGCCGTCGCCCGCAAGGATGAAACGATGCGGTAGGCACGCTCCACCTCCACTTGGTCCATGCGCTCGTAGATCTCTTCGAGGTCTGCGTCGCGCTTCGCCTCGAAGCGCTCCCGGCGGGTGGCGTCCGCAATGGGCGGTGCTGCCGGGCTGAAGATGGTATAGAAGCGCCCGGTGGTCATGCCGACCTCACCCAGCGCGCGCAGCCAGGCGGCCACCACGTCCTCCGGGTTGTCCTCGTGCGACGAGGTGTCGAGCTGATTCAGGATGAATAGGAACTTGTTCGAATCGGCTCGATTCTTGGTGTTTACGACCAGGTGCTTCAGGGTGTCGCGCATGGCGCCGGGCTCGGGGTGGCGGGCGTCGAACACCACCAGCACCAGGTCCGATAAGTCGATCATGTGGTCGGCGATGCTCAGGATGGTGTCCCGCTGCGCGTCGGCATCGAACCCCGGGGAGTCGATGAGGATCTTGCCCTTGAGCTGATCGGTGCGACAGGTCCTGAGCTGAAGATAGGCGTCGATGCGCTTACCCTCTCCCCCGGCAACGCGCTCGATCTCGCGCGACATCTGGTAGAACGGAAAGCGTGGGTCCGAATCTAGCGCGATGCCCGGCAGCGTCCGCGAGCGCTCCTCGGGGCTGTAGACGATGACCGTGAAGCGGTCGTCCACTGCCTGATTGCCGGTGCGCTGGACGCTCTGACCCAGGAAGTCGTTGATGAACGTCGACTTGCCTGCCGAGAAGGTCCCCAACACCGAGATCAGCGGCCACCATGGCACCCGGCTCGCGAAGGACATGTTCCTTGGCAGCAGCGCCGTGTCATAGGCCACCCGGTCCAGCGCGCGGAAGCTCTGCACCGCGTTGAGCAGGATCGGGTTCTCCTGCTCTAGGTGCGACTCGAGGTCGCTCAGGCGCTGCTGCACGGTTTCCGGTCCTGCCGCGGAAGGCATCGGCGAGGTCTCCTGGTGTGTGGGTTGCAATGGGGTGATATGCGGCCGCCGGTGGGGGTACCGCGGCGGCTCGGCCCGAGGTGGGGGCAGCGTCCGGCGCGCGCGGGCGAAGTACCTGAAGTCTCCGGCCGTGCGCGGGGCGTTGGGGGCGGATACTATACGCGATGTCGGGCATGGGTCGGCCCGCGTGGCCCCGCGTGCAGCCGCTGCCCCGCCACGGCCGAGGTTCCATCCGGCCCGCAGGCGCGCACTGGGCTAGGTCAATGGCGGCAGCTTGAACCTGGCGAGCGGTCGGGCAGAATCGCCAACGACTTGATTTCGATCGCTTTAGTATCTGAATAGGTTGCAGTTACCGCATGATTCCGTGATACTTGGGGGCTGCGGTCGGCGCCTTGGAGTCGAATGGCCGACCAAAGGTGCAACATAACGAGAATCCACGCCACGGGAGCGTGCACAGACATGACACCCGACCACTACAGGCGGCATCGGCCCGGGCGACATCGGCCCTGCGCGACGGGCCCCGCCTGGGCGAGCCGTGATCCCAAGCTCATGGGGCCGGGCAAGGTACCGGCCCTGGACCCAATGCTGACGTAATCATCTGCACCAACGCCTGCAGGGCCCACGCGCGAGATCGACACTGCGGCTCGCGCCTCCGCCCGCGGTTGTCGCAGGCCGTCACCGCGCGCTCCGCCGCATCACTTCCCGCTGTCTTCAGGAACCCGTACACATGGGAAATACGTCCTCTGTCGTGGCCCGGCTGCTCGCCGCCTTTCTGCTGACCTCGGTCGTGCTGATCGCCGTCGCTGTGCCCAGTGCTGATGGCGTCTTCGTCGTGAAGCAGGCGGAAGGTCTGCCGACGGTCTCCGTGGGTGGCACCGTCATCCCCTATAAAGAAGTCATGCTCGCGGCGCAGCTGCCCGGACGCGTCAAATACCTCGCGGGTATCGAAGGCGATGCCTTCGACCGTGGCGACACCCTAGTCGCGCTCGATGACAGCGAGCTGCGCGCCAGGCGCGAGGGATTGATCGCACGGCTGGCGACTGCCGATGCCAAGCTGCGCAATGCCGGCGTGCAGTACACACGCGAGCTCTACTCGCCGCGCGCGCGCTCGTCGCCGGGCGGCATGGGCATTCCGAATCTTTTCGATCAGTTCTTCACCCGGCCGATGGAGGACTTCATCGGTGACCGCGAACAGGGTGCCGAGCTGTCCGCTGACCTCTTTGCCTCGGGCACCCAGATACAGGAGGCACGCAACGCCATCATGGCCCTTCAGGCGGAGCTCCGCGCGCTCGACTCCAAGCTGCGCGATGCGCGGTCCGTGGCACCCTTCGGCGGGGTCATTGTCAAGAAGTTCATCGAGGTAGGTGACACGGTCCAGCCCGGGCAGCCGCTACTGAGCTATGCCGACGTCGAGTATCTGCAGGTGGAGGTGGACGTGCCCGCGCGGCTGCGTCCGGGCCTGCGCGAGGGCATGATGCTGCGCGCCGAGCTGGACGTGCCGGCGCGAGGCGGTACGGTGACGGACGGCGCCGGCGTACCCGTGCGGGTGGCGCAGATCTTCCCGATGGCCGACCCGCAACGGCATACGGTCAAGGTCAAGTTCGACCTACCCCAGGGCGTGTCCGAGGCAGGCATGTACGCCAAGGTGCTAGTGCCGGACTTCAACGCACCGGCGCGTGTCATGCCGGTGGTGCCGCGCTCGGCGATCCGCTTCAACGGCAGCCTGCCGGGCGTCTATGTGCTGGACGACGAGGGCAAGCCCCAGCTGCGCCTGATCCGGGTCGGCGAGCCGCTTCCGGACGGCATGGTGACGGTGCTGAGCGGATTGCGGCCAGGTGAGCGCATCCTCGAGAACCCCGGCGCCGGCATCAGCAACAACTGGTCCAGGGGCAGCGAGGATGGCGGTCGCTGAGCCCATGTCGCCCGCGCCGGGAGTGGTTTCCCCGAGCGGGGAGGCCGCCGGCGTCGCCACGCCCGAGCATCCATATCCGCCGGCTTCCAGACTCCGCTGCCCAGAGCCAAGTGCCCTCCGCCGCGTGCCTTGCCAGATGCAGGCGCACAGTGCCGCCGCCACGGCGAGCGCCGGCGCAAACCGGGACCGCGTCGGCCCGCCTTTCGAAATCTGAGTCCGATACCGATCCATGAGCCAGGACGACAGCACCCGCTCCACGCCGCCAAAGGGCGAGCTCACCCACGACGAGGAGAGCCTAGGTCTCGCCGGCCGTACGGCCCGCTTCTTCATTCGCTCGCCGCTGTCGCCGCTGTTCTATGTGGCGATGCTCATGATGGGGCTGCTTGGTCTCATCGCTACGCCCCGGCAGGAGGATCCGCAGATCTCGGTGCCCATGATCGACATCATGGTGCAGTACCCAGGGGCCTCGGCGACTCAGGTTAGCAACCTGGCGATGCAGCCGCTGGAGCGGCTGATCAGCGAGATCCCCGGCGTCGAGCACGTCTACTCCGCCGCCGAGCGGGGGCAGGGCATAGTCACTGTGCAGTTCGAGGTCGGCGAAGACATGGGCCCGTCACTTGTCAAGGTGAACGACAAGCTTGCCTCCAATATGGACAAGATTCCGCCAGGCGTCATGCCGCCGTTGGTGAAGAGCAAGGGCATCGACGATGTGCCCATTGTGACCCTCACGCTCTGGGCCATGGACCTGGACGGAGACGGGCGCCCGGACGTCGACGACGGCCAACTGCGTCTCCTGGCACAGGACGTGCTGCAGGTGCTGAAGGAAGTCCCCGACACCGGCAATGCCTTTATCGTCGGCGGCAGGCGCGAGCAGATCACTGTGGATGCGTTCCCGGAGCGGCTGTCCGGCTATCGCATCAGCCTCGGCGACGTCGCCAATACCATCAAGACCGCCAACGCCGAGGCCACTGCCGGCGGGGTCGAGGCGAGCGGGTCGCACTTCTCGGTGACCACGGGCGCCTTCCTGAAGAGCGCGGATGAGATCGCGCGCCTGGTCGTGGGCACGTTCAACGAGATACCGGTCTATGTCTACGATGTAGCCCAAGTGCGCCGCGCCCCGGAGGACGCCGCGCAGCTGGTTGCCTACTACACCGGCCCCGCCGCCGAAGCGGAGCAGGAGGCGAACGGCGTGCCTGCGGTCACGGTCGCCATCGCCAAGAAGGAGCTCACCAATGGTGTGACCGTCGCCAACGCCATCATCGACAAGGTGGAGGAGCTCAAGGGTGGGCGCATCCCCAACAACGTGGAAGTCAGCATCACGCGCAACTACGGCGAGACCGCGGACGAAAAGGTCTCGGAGCTGATCTTCAAGCTGTTCATCGCGACCTTTTTCGTCTTCTTGCTGGTGCTGATTGCGTTCCGGGCGTTGAGGCCGGCTATCGTCGTGATGCTGGTGATTCCGGTAGTGCTGCTGATGACCATCTTCACAGCCTGGATCACCGACTACACCATCGACCGCGTCAGCCTGTTCGCGCTGATCTTCTCCATCGGCATTCTGGTCGACGACGCCATCGTCGTCGTCGAGAACATCTACCGCCGCTGGCTGGAAGAGGGTCGCACCGATGATGTCACCGCGGTAGATGCGGTGCGCGAGGTTGGCAATCCCACGATCCTGGCTACCTTTACCGTCATTGCCGCGTTGCTGCCCATGGGCTTCGTCAGCGGCATGATGGGGCCCTATATGGAGCCGATTCCGGCACTGGGCTCGGTGGCCATGCTGATCTCGCTGTTTGCGGCCTTCGTGTTCACGCCTTATCTGGCCATCTCCAAGTGGCTCAGGCCCTCCATGCGCTACCTGGAGGTGGCCGAAAAGCGCGAGCACCGTGAGGCGGAACGATTGGAGAAGCTCTATGTATCCATCCTTACGCCACTGATCGAGAACAGGCGCAAGCGGCTCGCGTTCAAGTTGATCATGTGGGCCACCTTCCTGTTCACCTGCTCCTTCTTCTACTTCAAGTGGGTGCCGGTGAAGATGCTCCCCTTGGACAACAAGCCGGAGTTCTCGGTGGTGCTCGACATGCCGGAGGGCACGGCGCTGCCGGTGACGGCGAACCTCGCGCACCGCATGGCCGAACTGGTGCGGAGCATGCCGGAGGTGACGGCCATCCAGCTGTACGCCGGCACGGCGCGCCCATTCGACTTCAACGGGATGGTGCGCCACTACTACCTGCGCGACAAGCCCTGGCAAGGCGAGCTGCAGGTTCAGCTCACCAACAAGCACGATCGCGACCGCTCCAGTCATGAGATCGCCGTCGCGGCGCGGCAGTTGCTGACGCCGCTCGCCGACGAGAGCGGTGCCCGCATCGCCGTGGTAGAGATGCCGCCCGGACCGCCGGTGCTGCAGTCCGTGGTGGCCGAGGTGCATGGCCCCTCGGCGGAGGTGCGACGCGACTTCGCCCGCGATCTCACCGACATCTTCGAGCGAGCGGAGAGCACGCGGGACGTGGACAACTATATCCGCGAGCCCTTCGATTACTGGCGCTTCGATGTGGACACCGAGAAGTCCGTTCGCCGCGGCATCTCCGTGGACACCATCAACCAGAATCTGGCGATGGCCCTCGGCGGTGCCACCCTCGGCGATGTGAAGATGCGTGCCGGGCACGAGCCCGTGCGCATCGTGATACAGGTGCCCCTGGCGGAGCGCTCGCAGATCGACACCCTGGGCGACCTGCCGATCCGCTCCAGCGCCGGCTTCACCGTGCCCTTGCGCGAGTTGGGCCGCTTTGAGCGGGTGCCCGAGGAGCACATCATCTACCGCAAGGACCTGCGCGCGGTGGAATACGTCGTCGCGGACGTCGGGGGCGATCTCGCGGCGCCCGTCTATGCCATGCTCCAGGTACAGAACCGCCTCAAGGAGATGGGCTACGTGGCCCCGGACGGCACCGAGCCGAAGGCGCATTGGCTCGGGCCGCCGCCGACCGATCGCGTGTCTGGCTTCGAGTGGGCGGGCGAGTGGACCGTGACCTTCGAAACCTTCCGCGACATGGGTGCGGCGTTTGGCGTTGCGCTGGTGCTGATCTACATCCTGGTGGTCTGGGAGTTTGGCAACTTCCGTATCCCGCTGGTGATCATGGCGCCCATCCCCCTGACTCTGCTCGGCATCATCCCTGCGCACTGGCTGATGTTTCAACTCGGGCTGGGGGGCGAATTCACCGCAACGTCGATGATCGGTTGGATAGCGCTGGCCGGTATTATCGTCCGCAACTCCATACTGCTGGTGGACTTCTCCATCCACGAGGTGCAGAAGGGTGTGCCCGTAGCCGAGGCCGTGATCCGCGCCTGTAAGACACGTACCAGGCCCATCGTCATCACGGCGCTGGCCCTGGTGGCCGGTTCCAGTGTCATCTTCACCGACCCGATCTTCCAGGGCATGGCCATCTCGCTGTCCTCGGGCGTGCTGGTGTCCACGATCCTGACCCTGATCGTCATCCCTTTGGGCTGTGTCGCCGCAAGTCGTGACCTGTGCGAGGTGGCGGTCGCGAGCGCGCCGGCCGGCGCCACGGTCCCCTGTGCAGAAGAACTGTTGGAAGAAGACACCAGAGCCACGGCTACGCGGCCCCGGGGGGAGCAAGCGCCGTCGCCGGTGTTGTCCCCGGCGTTGGTCCAGTGGATGGCCCAGTTGTTGGCCAGGATCGGCGGGGCCTTGATGCTGGTGCTCTATCTGATTCGCGGCATCTTCCTGCTCCTGTTCGACTGGCTGAAGACCCTGTGGCGCAAGTCCCGCAAGTCGGGCCCCGGTGGTCCCGCCGGTGGCGCCGGGGGGGGCGCGGGTGGTCCCGGGAGTGGGCCATCCGGTGATGGCGGCGGCCTCGCCTATGACCAGGGGGGCGCATCGGCGGATGTCCGCAACGCGCTCCGCGCCGGCGCTGATGCGTCCGCGACGTCGCAGGTGCCGCGCGCCGATGTCCCACCAGCGGCGGCAGCGGAAGCGGGTTCGGCTGCCGCAGCGCATGCGCCCGCGCGCGAGCCCATGGACAGGGCTAACGCGGCGGCGCCTCAGACGGCAAGGCGGCGCAGCACCGGCAGCCGGTCAGTGAAGAAGAAGACCGCCGCAAAGCCCAAGACCGCGAGCATGGCCAAGGTCGCCAAGGTGCAGAAGAAGGCCGCCCGCCGCGGCATCCGGTTGAAGACAGAGGACGCGGATCAGGGCACCTTCGAATGAGCGCACCCGCACTCGCGCCGCCGGATGTCGCCGCTACGGCTAGACTTTGATGAGAGAGGCCGTCGGTCCCGGGCGGCCCAACGATGGGATGTGCTGCAACTGGTGTTCCACATGCTGAGACTTTGGGCCTTCGCGCTCCTGTTGATGCCAACCGCCTTCCTGGCGAGCTCGCTCACCGCGGGCGACCGGTATGACGCGCCGGATCCCGGCTGGTACAACACGGGCAGCGGTTGGACGCGACAAAACGCTACCGGTTCAGGCTACGACGCCCCGAGCTATGGCTCGCCATACGACGCCGGCGGTTACGGCTATGATCGGGCGCGCCAGGATGCGACGGACAGAGGCGGCTTTGGTCCTGGGGAACCTGATTGGGCGAATCGCGACTGGGGCCATTACCAGTCCGGTCCCCCAGATTACGGGTACCCGAACCACCCCGACGCCAGGGGTCGGGCGGCCTATGATCGCTACCGGGATCCGGCGGAGCCCTGGCAACGGCCGGACGTGCCCGAGCGCATCGCCCCGGATCAGTACGGCGCGCCGGACTGGGCGCAGCAGCCGCTGCCGCGGAGCGGCGACGAGCACGGCCGCCGGCCCCCGCCGGATGCTGACCTCGAGGGTTACGCGAGCGGGGAGCAGTTGTATCT
Source organism: Chromatiaceae bacterium (assembly GCA_028277905.1). GTDB lineage: Bacteria > Pseudomonadota > Gammaproteobacteria > Chromatiales > Chromatiaceae > Thiohalocapsa. The sequence continues at coordinate 25,095 of JANQFI010000210.1, forward strand.
GGATGAGCGCGACCCTTGGCGGAAGCCGGCGCAGCCGCCCGCGTATCGCTTCCGCGAGGATCCGGATCTGGAGCAACGCGTCGGCGGCGGGACCCCTTCCGGCTATCGCTTTCGGCCCTTGACGCGCAAGGAGCAAGAACGTCATCGTGCCGCGGACCAGGATCTTGGCTTCTCCGAGCCGGACCGGAAGCGGCGCTATCAGCGGCGCAATCTCGAGCAGCGCGGCACGGCCTTCGGCTATGCGCCCGGACCGCCTCCACCCGAGGATTTCTACCAGCGCTACTTCCGCAGCGCGCCTTAAGGCGATTGCTGTCAACAAACAGACCGCCTGGCTTGTCTTGTCGCCCGCCTTCTGCGTCGCGGCAGCGGGCACAGAGCTCGACTATGCGCCCGTTGCCGCGCCTTGAAGGCGAGCGAAAATCCTGCGCCATTCGGTATCTTTGTTTCCGGCAATCGCCTTATCGGGGCACCGCAACAGGGTTAGTCCGGCATGATCACTGTGATTGGGAGCTTGAAGGGAGGCTCGGGAAAGAGCACGCTCACCTTCAATCTCGGGGTCTGGCTGGCCATGGCGGACGTGGACGTGCAACTCATCGACGCCGATCCGCAGGCGACCCTTGCGGACGTGATCGAGGTGCGCATCGAAGAGGGCTTCGAGCCGGCGCTTGTGTTGCGCGATCGCGAGGCCCTGACCCCGGAAGGTCTTGCGGAGCACGAGGAGACGGTCATCGACATCGGCACCGCGGATATGGACGCCGTGCGCACGGCGCTGTCGCTCTGTGATCGCGTGGTCGTGCCGGTGCCGCCCTCTCAGGCCGACATCTGGTCCACACAGAGGTTCGCCCGCCTGGTGCGCTCCATCGAGCGGGAGCAGCCGGCGGAGATCGTCGGCTTCATCAACCGCGGCGACACCCACCGCGCGGTGCGCGAGACCAACGAGGCCGCAGCGGCGCTGGTTTCGCTCCCGGACGTGCGCTTCATCAAGCCGCGGCTGTCGCAGCGCACCGTCTTCCGGCGCTCCTTCAGCGAGGGCTTGGCGGTGTTCGAGCTTGAGCCCAAGGGCAAGGGTGCCAAGGAGTTCTACGCCCTGGCCGCGGCGCTGTTTCCGCACCTGCTGAGCTGATGCCTGTGCCCCTGCGCACACGGGGGGGTACACGCCTCGCCGCATGGGAATTGTCGGCCTTTGTGTTAGTCTCTTGTGTTATCAACGCGCGAGGCGACTGGCGGTCTGCTCGGCCAGTGGCGGTAGACCCGAACGGCCACGCTGCGATGAAGCAAGTTACGCACTGAGGCAACCGCGGCCATGGCGCATTCGAACTCCAATTCCGGTCCCGGCGACGCCGGGCAATCCGGCCAGGATCAGCCGGCCCCGGACCATCCCACTCGGAACCATCCCACCCGGGACCATCCCACTCCCGACCATCCAACTGGCCCGCCAGGCCCGGAGGCGACGGACTCGCAGGCCAACGCCTACGCCATGGACCGGCTCTCTCAGGCGTTCGAGAACAGCGCGCGCCGATGGGAGCTGATCGTCTACCCAACGCTGTTTGCGTTCATCATCCTCGCGGCCTACGGCTTCTACCTGGTCTTCAGCCTGGCGAAGGACGTGCACTATCTCGCCATCAGCGTGGATTCCAACATGACCGTGCTGGCAAGCAACATGCAGTCCATCTCCGACAACATGGGCCAGATCAGCTCCAACGTGCGCACCATGGCCGTGGGTGTGGATTCCATCGCCCGCGATGTGAGCGTGTTGGAGCCCATGCTCACCAGCATGCAAGGCATGGAGCAGTCGGTGCAATCCATGACCTACACCACGGCTACGATGCGCGACGAGGTGGGCATCATGAACCGCAGCATCGGCCGGCCCATGCACTTCATCAACTCCTTCATGCCCTGGTGAGGGTGTGCGGGCAGCTGGGGCTGTCCGTGCTTGGCGCCGGCTCGGCCGGGTCAGGCGAGTACCAAGCGATGGATGCGAGCCAAGGCGAGGATCCTCGGAGGGCCTCCATCCGGCTGGTCGTGGCCATCGCGTCGCGGGCGCTGTTCGACCTCGACGAATCCCATCGGATCTTCGAGCAGGAAGGCGTCGAGGCCTACCACGCCTATCAGGTGGCACGCGAGAACGAGGTGTTGGCGCCCGGCGTCGCGTTCGCGCTGGTGCAGAAGCTGCTGGGGCTGAACCGGCGCATCGGTGAGGCAGGTCGGGTGGAGGTCATCCTGCTGTCGCGCAACAGCTCGGATACCGGTCTGCGGGTGTTCAACTCCATTCGCCACCACGGCCTCGACATCACCCGTGCCGCTTTCACCAGTGGCGCCACTCCCTATCGTTATGTCGCCGCCTTCGATGCGCATCTGTTCCTGTCCGCAGACCCGAGCGACGTCCGCCAAGCACTGGCCTCGGACTGTGCGGCGGCGACGCTGGTGCCCTCGCCCGCAGCCACGACGAGCCTTGCGGATGGGCCCGTGCGCATCGCCTTTGACGGCGATGCCGTGCTGTTTTCGGACGAGGCGGAGCGGGTCTATCGCAGCGAAGGGCTCGCGGCCTTCAACGAGCGGGAAGTGGCAGCGGCGTCGGTGCCCCTGTCCGCGGGCCCCTTCAAGGGCTTCCTGCTCGCCCTGCATCGGCTGCAGGCGCTGTTCCCGTCCAAGGATGCGCCCATCCGAACCGCGCTCATCACCGCACGCGGTGCACCCTCGCACGAGCGCGTGATCCGCACGCTGCGCGACTGGGGCATCCGCATCGACGAGGCCCTGTTCCTCGGTGGCCTGTCAAAGTCTCCCTTTCTGGAAGCCTTCGATGCGGACATCTTCTTCGACGACCAGGAGCAGCACTGTGCGGATGCGCGCGGGCGGGTGGCGACGGGCCATGTACCCCATGGCATCGCGAACGCTGCGTCCAAAGGGCCGTCGCCGGACCCTGTGCGGTGATTGTCAACAGGCCTCAGAGGTTGTGACGAATCCGCAGGCCCTTGCGAGGACGCCCCCGGACCTGTCCAGCGGCGTCCGCAGTCGGTCGGCGGGTTCTTTCACAAGCCCTCAGTAGCCGGGGCCGCTGGCGCCGGCCACCGCGGTGCCCTGGCGCGGGAGATCGAGGCTGGTGACCGGCTCCTGCAAGTAATTGCCCTGCACGTACTCGATCCCGGCATCCCAGAGCAGGTTCAGCGCGCGGCTGTCTTCCACACCTGTGACTATGGCTCTGATGCCCCGCGCCTTGGTCCGGCCGATCAGGTCCAGCAGGCGGCGTTGCTTATCCCTGTCCCCGGACAGGCCGCTGGCGAGCGTCGGTGCGAACTTGACGAAATCCGGTTTACCCAGTGCGTCCCCGTCGGACGCGCTGAGCAGCCCGGAATCGTTGACGCAGACGCGGCAGCGGATCTCGCGCAGCCCGACAACGAGCTCGGACCAGCGCGTGCGCTCGGTCAGGGCGTGCCGCTCCTGCAGCTGGAAGGTAAGCCAGCTGCCGCGGACGTCGAACTCGCGCAGGGCATCGCAGATCCAGATCAGCAGCTCCTCATCGGCGAGCAGCTCGGGCGACAGACTCAGGAAGAAGGCGGCCTTCTCAGCGGCGCGACGGTGCCGATTCAGCAGGCGCAGCGCAGTTCGGAGCACCCAGCGGTCGATATCGGCCATGCGGCCGCTGCCGGCGGCGGAGCGGATGATCTGTGCCGCAGTCGCGAGACCGCCGTCGGGGCGGCGCAGGCGGACCAGAACGCTGTAGTGCTCGCGGCTGTCCCCCATGAGGCTGACGATGGGCTGCAGAGCCAAGGTGAAGCCCTCGCCCTCGAGCGCCCGCTCGATGCGCTCCATCAGGCCATCGAGGAGAACGCGCTCGCCGGCGCTCCGCCCGAGCTCCCCCCGCACCGCGCTCGGGCTGAGCCGCGGCGGAGTGGTCAGGCCGGCGTCGTCGTCGGCGCCGCCGCGCTGGCTGTCCTTGGTGCCGGCGGTCGTGCTCGTCGGCCGCGTGCTGATGATGCTGGATGGCGGCAGCGTATCCACACTGTAGCCGGTCTCGACCAGATCGAGCGCCTCGGTGGTTTCGGGAGACACCATGGTCTCCGGGTCGGCGGGCATGGCGTCGGCGACGGCGCGGTCCAGCAACTCCAGCGGCGTACCGGCCCCGGGTGCGACGCGGGTGACGCCGACATGCAGGCGCAAATCGCGCAGGGTCGAATCGGCTGCCTCGGCGAGGGCTTTGCCCAAGCGCCGGCGCAAGCGGTCCGGCTCTGGCGCACCCATGTCCTCCACCAAGACGGCGCAGGTGTCGTCGGCCACCAGGAAGAGCGTGCCCTCCGCCGGCGCCGCCGCCACCAGGCGCTCGGCAACGGATTCGACGAGCCGGGACATGCCCGCGAAGCCGAGCCGTCGCCGCAGCGAAGCGTAGTCCGCGAGCGAGACCGTCGCCAGGGCAGAGGTGCGCTCCACCGCACCGGCGTCGTCGGTCAGCACGGCGAGGCGCTGCAGCAGGGCGGGGCGCTCATTGCCGCGCGCTGGTGGCTCGACGGTGCCGGGGTCGGTCCCGAGACCGGCCCTGGTCCCAGTCGCAGAGAGTTGAACTGCCAGCCCGGGCGCGCCGGCGATGCTGATCGGTGCCGCCGTGACCTCGGCGGCGAAGGCCGGCCCCGCCGACGGCACGAAGCGCAGAACCTCTCGGGTCTTGTCGTCCAGATCGAGCAGTCGTGCGCGCGCCAGCAGGGTCGCCAGCGGCTTGGCCGCGTCCGGGGCGGCGAGCTCGGTGAAGGCGCGTCCCACTGGGTCCGTATCGGTCGCGAAACCGAGCAGTTGGTGCAGCGCGCGGTTCAGGTGCCAGACCCTGCCCTCCGCCACCAGTGCCAGCGGTTGGTCGACGCGGTCCGCCAGCGCCTTCAGCGCCTCGGAATCCTCGACCGCGACGGCCGGCCCCGCGCCGGTCGGTGCGTCCGCGCCTGCACAAGCACGGCACAGGGCCCGAGCAAGTCCAAGGGCATCTCCATCGCGCACCAACCCGGCAGCGCCGCTGCTCATGATGTCCAGCAGGGCATCGGCATGCGCGTCCGTGCCGACGCAGACGACCAGTGGCGGCATCCCGGGTCGCTTGGCAAGTGCGGCGAGCTCTAGGGTCTGGGTGTCGGCGCTGAGCCGCGCCACCACCGCGGCTACGTCCTGCTCGGCCACCAACGCCGGCAATTCCACCACTGCGGCGCAGCTGCGGGTCCTGGCACCCGGCAGGGCAGCGGCGAGGTCGGCGGTCAGTCGCCGTGCCCAGGGGCCTGGGCCGAGGAGCACCAGCGCGGGGGAGTGTCCGGTGATAGCTTGGGGCATCGGGTGTGCGGCAGCGGCCGGGCGGCAGGATTTGGACGCGGCCCGCCGATTATCCCTCAGCCACCCTTGGTCGGGAACCGCGCGAAGCTCGGCTGGGGCTGCCGGGGCTACAGGAGTGGCACCTTGTGGGGCGCGCCGGGCCTCTCCCGCACCAGCAGCGGGGTAAGATAGCCCGGCAGCCGTCGGCGCAGTGCCGCCGCGATGCGCCGCGCGCGGCGGTCGCCGACGGCGAAGTGCGCGGCGCCGGCAACAGGGTCGAGCTGATGCAGGTAGTATGGCAGGACGCCGCAGTCGAAGAGCCGCTCGCTGAGCACCGCCAGGGTCGCGACGGCATCGTTGACGCCGCGCAGCAGCACGCTCTGGTTCAACAGGGGCACCCCGGCGTCGCACAGCCGGGCGAGTGCTGCGGCCGCCGCGTCCCCGAGCTCTGCCGGGTGATTCGCGTGGATCACCAGCACGCAGCGCTGTGGCTGTCCGGCCAGCAGTCGGCAGAGTACCTGGGTCACCCGCTGCGGCAGCACCACCGGCAGCCGGCTGTGGATGCGCACACGCCGCAAATGGCCAATAGCAGCGAGACGCCCGAGCAGATCGGCCAGCGCCCCATCGTCTAATAACAGCGGGTCGCCGCCACTCAGGATGACCTCGTGGATGCTCCGAGCCGCCGCCAGCTCGGCCAGGGGTGCGTCCCATGCGGTGCGCGGCGGCAGGTCTGCAAAAGGAAAGTGACGGCGGAAGCAATAGCGGCAGTGCACTGCGCAGCCGCCGCTCGGCATCAGCAGCGCTCGGCCCGCATACTTGCGCAGCAACCCGGTCGCCGTCCGGGCGTCCTGCTCGCCCAGCGGGTCCCTGCCGAAGCCGTCCAGGCTGCGCAGCTCCGCCGCCAACGGCAGCACTTGGCGCAGCAGCGGGTCGTCCGGGTCGCCGCGGCGCATCAGCGCGGCGAACCCGCGGGGCACCAGCAGCGGGAAGTCGCCGCCCGCCGGCAGCACGTCCGCACACGCGGGCGCCGGGATATCGAGGAAGTCTAACAGCGCCTCGACTCCTGTGAACGCCCGGCCAAGCTCTCGTTGCCAGGTGGCCGGCGTTGCTCGGCAAGGGCAGGTTGCTGCCACTTTCGCCCCGGCTGTACCTGTGGTGCATAATGCGAGCGGGACCGGTTTGACTCTAATCGGTCGCATCTAGTTGGTCGCAACAGTCGTCAGGCGATTGCCGGAAACAAACAGACCGAATGGCGTAGGATTTTCGCTCGCCTTCAAGGAGCGGCAGCGGGCGCATAGTCGAGCTCTGTGCTCGTTGCCGCGACGCAGAAGGCGGGCGAAAAGACAAGCCAGGCG